>CAUJIK010000052.1 GCA_963205255.1 Pseudomonadota bacterium | reverse complement strand
GGAGGGGCTGTGGCAGGTGGCGTTGTGGGGCACGCAGCTGTTCCGCGGCGCGCTGATGGTGGCGCTGCCGGGCCTGGCGGCGCTGCTGGTGGTCAACCTGGCTTTCGGCGTGGTGAGCCGCGCGGCGCCCACGCTCAACTTGTTCGCCATAGGCTTCCCGGTCACGTTGATCGGCGGCCTGCTGATCGTGCTTGCCGGGCTGCCCGCCGTGCAGTCGGGATTCGTGGCGCTGATCGGTGAGGGCTTCGGCCTGATCCGCGTGCTGCTCGGAGACCCTCAGCCGTGAGCGATACCGCCGATCGACACGATCGTACAGAACAGGCCACTCCCAAGCGGCTGGAGGAGGCGCGCCGCGACGGCCGCATTCCGCGCTCGCGCGACCTCACGGCCGCGGCGGTGATGCTCACGGCCGGTGTGGCGCTGCTGACGCTGGGCGATTCGATCGGCATGCAGCTGGGAGAGCTGATGCAGGGCAGCCTGCGGCTGTCGCGCGAGCAGGTGCTGGATACAGAGCAGCTGGTGGCGTTCTTCGCGGCGCAGGCGGGCAAGGCGCTGTGGGCCATTGCGCCCATCCTGCTGATCACGCTGGTGGCGGCCCTGGGCGCGCCCATGTCGCTGGGGGGCTGGTCTTTCAGCACCAAGCCGATGACTCCGGATCTCAAGCGCATGAATCCGGTCAGCGGCCTGGGGAGGATGTTCAAGCTGCGCGCCCTGGTGGAACTGGGCAAGGCGCTGGCGAAATTCGCCGTGGTGGCGGGAGTCGGCACGCTGGTGCTGTGGATGAACCTGGACGCCCTGCTGGGCCTGGGCTCCGAATCCACCGAGAAGGCCATCGTCCATGCCATTTACATCACCGGCCAGGCGCTGGTCGCGTTGACGGCCGCGCTGATCCTGATCGCGGCCGTCGATGTGCCATTCCAGATCTGGCAGCACCGCCAGGACATGAAAATGACCAAGGAGGAGGTGCGTCGGGAGCACAAGGAATCCGAGGGCTCCCCGGAGATGAAGGGGCGCATCCGGGCCATGCAGCGCGAGATGGCCGAGCGGCGCATGATGCAGGACGTTCCCCAGGCTGACGTGATCGTCGTAAACCCGACGCACTATGCCGTGGCGCTGCGTTATGACGAAAAGAAGATGCGGGCGCCGCGGGTGGTGGCCAAGGGCGTGGACCTGATGGCGGCCCGAATCCGTGAAGTCGCTTCCGAACACAAGGTTCCGATCTTCGAAGCCCCGCCGCTGGCCCGCGCCTTGCATCGCAGCGTGGAGATCGGTGACGAGATTTCGGCAGGGCTCTACGTGGCCGTGGCCCAGGTGCTGACCTACATCTACCAGCTCCGGGCCGCGCTGCGCGACCACATGACCCCGCCATCGGCGCCGACCATCGATTTCACGGAAACCTGAAGGCATGGCTGAGGCATTGGGAAAGAACACGGCAAACCTGCTGCGCAGCGGTCTGGGCGTGCCGCTGGGCGTGCTTGCCATCCTGATGATGGTGATGCTGCCGCTGCCGCCGGTGGCGCTGGACGTGCTGTTCACCTTCAACATCGCGCTGTCGCTGGTGGTGCTGATGGCCGTGTTCTACGTGGCGCGGCCGCTGGAGTTCGGCGTGTTCCCCAGCGTGCTGCTGATGGCCACCCTGCTGCGGCTGGCGCTGAACGTGGCCTCGACCCGCGTGGTGCTCATGCACGGTCATACGGGCACTGGCGCGGCCGGCAAGGTCATCGAATCCTTCGGCGAGTTCGTGGTGGGCGGCAACTACGCCGTCGGTGTGGTCGTGTTCATCATCCTCACCGTCATCAACTTCGTGGTGGTGACCAAGGGCGCCGGCCGCATCTCGGAAGTGACGGCGCGCTTCACCCTCGACGCCATGCCCGGCAAGCAGATGGCCATCGATGCCGATCTCAACGCCGGGCTGATCACCCAGGACGAGGCGCGACAGCGTCGCTACGAGGTGCGTGCCGAAGCGGATTTCTATGGTTCGATGGACGGCGCCAGCAAGTTCGCGCGCGGTGACGCGGTCGCCGCCATCATCATCCTGGTGCTGCAGATGGTGGGCGGTCTTGCCATCGGCACCACCGCCCATGACATGGCGCTCGGCGATGCCGCGCGCAACTACACGCTGCTCACCATCGGCGACGGCCTGGTGGCGCAGATCCCGGCGCTGCTGCTCTCGACGGCGGTGGCCATCATCGTCACCCGCATGTCGCGCTCGCAGGACATGAGCGGCGAGATCGGCAAGCAATTGTTCAGCCAGCCCAAGGCCCTGTATGTGGCCGGTGGCGTCATCGGCGCGCTGGGCCTGATCCCCGGCATGCCCAATCTGGCCTTCGTCGGCATTGCGGCCCTGTGCATCGGCGCCGCATCCCTGTTGCAGAAGCGCAGGGCCGAAGAGCAGGCACGTGCCGCGGCCGCCGAGGCCGCGCCCGAGATCGCGCCGGTCACGTCGCCGGAATCGCGCGAGCTGTCCTGGGAAGATGTGCGCCCGGTAGATCTGCTGGGCCTGGAAGTGGGCTACCGCCTGGTGCCGCTGGTGGATACCGCGCAGGGCGGCGACCTGCTGGCCCGCATCCGCGGCGTGCGCCGCAAGCTGACCCAGGAGCTGGGCTTCCTGGTTCCGCCGGTGCACATCCGCGACAACCTGGAGTTCGCGCCCAGCGTCTATCGCATCAACCTCGCCGGCGTGCCGGTCGGGGAGGGCGTCATTCATCCTGACCGGGACCTTGCCATCAACCCGGGCCGCGTGTTCGGCAAGGTGAGCGGCATCGAGACCCACGATCCGGCCTTCGGCATGGAGGCGGTATGGATCGAACCCTCGGCGCGCGATCACGCGCAGACCCTGGGTTACACCGTGGTCGATCCCAGCACGGTCATGGCCACGCATCTGAGCCACCTGATCCAGACGCATGCGCATGAGCTGCTGGGTCACGAGGAAGTGCAGCAGCTGCTCAATGCGCTGGCTAAGAACGCGCCCAAGCTGGTCGAGGACCTGGTGCCGCGGGTGATTCCGATGTCCACCGTTGTGCGTGTGCTGCAGGGCCTGCTCGCCGAGCGCGTGCCGGTGCGCAACATGCGCACGATCATCGAGACCCTCGCCGAGCATGCACCGCGCACGCAGGATCCGGCGCAGCTGCAGGCCCAGGTGCGCGTGGCGCTGGGCCGCCAGATCGTGCAGGACATCGCCGGCCTCAAGGACGAGTTGCCGGTCATCACGCTGGAGAGCGACCTGGAGCAGTTGCTGCAGGGCTCGCTCGCCAATGCCGGCGGCGGCAGTCCGGGCCTGGAGCCCGGTCTTGCCGAACGCCTGCAGCAGCGGCTTGCCGAGTCCACGCGCCGGCAGGAGATGCTGGGCGAACCGGCGGTGCTGCTGGTGCCGCCGACGCTGCGGCAGACGCTGGCGCGCTTCGTGCGCGCCGGTGTGCCTGGATTGCAGGTGCTCGCCTGGAACGAAATTCCCGACAACCGGAAAGTGCGGCTGGTGACGGCCGTAGGACGCTAACCCATGCAGATGAAAACCTATACCGCGCGCGACATGCGCCACGCCCTGAGGATGATCCGCGAGGAGCAGGGACCGGATGCCGTCATCCTCTCCACCCGCCAGATCGGGGAAGGCATAGAGGTATGTGTCGCGCTGGAAGGCGCGGCGCCGGAGCCGGCGCCGTTGGCCGCAACAGCGATGGAAGCGCCGGTCGCGGACTTTGCGCAACTGCTCGCGGTTTCGCAGCCGCTGGTTTCGCAACCGCTGGGCGCAACGCCGCCAGCAGAAGCCCCGTTTGCCGCCGCACCTGTGGTGGCGGGCAACGATGCCCAGCTGGGCGCCGAACTGCGCAGCATGCGTCATCTGCTCGAATGGCAGATGTCGTGCCTGGCATGGAATGATTTCACGCGGCGCGCGCCCGCCCAGGCGCAGCTGCTCAAGGAACTCACCGAGATCGGTCTCGCGGCGCCGCTGGCCAATGAGCTGGTGGCGGAACTTCCGCCTGATCTGGGCATAGAGGAAGCGCAGCGACGCCTGCTCGCCCAGCTCACGCGCCGTGTGCCCGTCACCGGCGATACGCTGCTGGAACAGGGTGGCCGCATCGCGCTCGTGGGTCCGACCGGCGTCGGCAAGACCACGATGATCGCCAAGCTCGCCGCGCGCTGGGTCAAGCGCCAGGGCACGCGCGACATCGTGCTGATCTGCATCGACGACCAGAGATTCGGCGCGCATGAACAGCTGCGCGTGCTGGGACGATTGCTGGGTGTGGAGTGCCTGACCCTGGAATCCGCGGCACAGCTGCCCGAGTATCTTGCGCGCCTGTCGCGGCACCGGCTGGTGCTGATCGATACGGCCGGCGCGAGCCCGCGCGACCCGGCGCTCGCCGATCGCGCCGTCCAGTTCGAGCAGATTGCCCTGCGCTGCGGGCTTGAAATCTGGCTCACGCTTTCCGCCGGCGCCCAGGCGGGCGTGCTGGAGGAGGCGCTGCAGTGCTATGCGGCGTTCGCCCCGCGAGCGGTGTTGCTCACCAAGCTGGATGAAGCCGCCAGCCTCGGCGGCACACTCTCGGCGCTGGTGGCCGCGAAGCTGCCGCTGGCTTATGTCTCTGAAGGAGCGCGCATCCCCGAGGATCTGATGCCGGCGCGCGCGCACCAGATCGTCAGCCGCGCGGTGGCCCTGGCCCGCGTCAATGCCGCTTCGGCCCATGACGACCTTCTGGCCCGTCGCTTCGGGAGCCGCGCATGAGTGCCGGCAAGTTCGATACGGTGCAGATCCAGGGTCTGCGTTCGGTGACGCAGCCGGATCCGGTGCAGGTCATTGCCGTCAGTGGCGGCAAGGGCGGAGTGGGCAAGACCAGCGTCGCGGTGAACCTGGCCGGTGCGCTGGCGCGCGCCGGCAAGCGCGTGCTGGTGTTCGACGGCGATCTGGGCCTGGCGAATGTCGATGTGCTGCTGGGCATCGCGCCCAAGTACACACTGGAGCATGTGCTCGACGGACGTTGCACGCTGGAGGAGGCCATCATCGAGGCCCCGCAGGGGTTTCGCATCCTGCCGGCGGCCTCCGGCGTGGCGCGGCTGGCCTCGTTGTCGAGCCCGGAGCATCTGGGCATCGTCCAGGCGTTCAGCCAGCTCACCACCAGTCTCGACGTGCTCATCGTCGATACCGCCGCGGGCATCGCCGACAGCGTGCGCCAGTTCTGCCAGGCCGCCCAGCATGTGCTGGTCGTGCTGCGCGACGAGCCGGCCTCGCTGACCGATGCCTACGCGCTGGTCAAGGTCATGCGTCGCGATCATGGTGTGCGCCGGTTCCAGGTGCTGGCGAACATGTCGCGCGGCACCGGAGAGGGGGAGTCGTTGTTCCGGAAGCTGGAACGCGTCACAAGCCGCTTCCTCGATGTCGTGCTCGAATACGCAGGTGAAATTCCCGAAGATCCGCTGGTCCGCAAAGCCGTCCGCGAGCAGCGCAGCGTGCTGCAGGCCTATCCGTCGTCGCCCGCCGCGCGCGCCTTCGAGCGCCTGGCAAGGCAGACGCAGCGCTGGCCGGGCGTGGACGGGCCGCGCGGCAATCTCGAATTTTTCGTCGAACGGCTGCTGTCGCGGGAAATCCCGCGTCTGGAGGCCGTGAGGTGAAGGCATCGGGCGCTTACAGTGCCTGCGTGCAAGGCGCCGCGCCAGTGACCGCGCTGGTGGTGCGCCATGCGGAGCTGGTCAAGCGTATTGCCTACCATCTGGCTGGCCGCCTGCCGTCCAGCGTCGAGGTCGATGACCTGATCCAGGCCGGCATGGTCGGCCTGCTGGAAGCCGCGTCGGCCTACAGTTCCGACCGTGGCGCGAGCTTCGAAACCTATGCCGGCATCCGCATCCGCGGCGCCATGATCGATGCCTTGCGCAAGCAGGACTGGGCGCCGCGCTCCGTGCATCGCAAGACGCGTGATGCCGCGGCCGCCATCCGCGCCATCGAGGCGCGGAGCGGGCGTGAGGCCCGTGATGTCGAGGTGGCCGAGGAAATGGGTGTGGCCATCGAGGACTATCACCGCATCGTGCAAGATGCCGCCGGTTGCCGGCTCTCCAGCATGGACGAGGTCAGCGAGATCACCGAAGTGGCCGATCGCGACGCTGATCTGCTCGCCGAGGCCGAAGACGGCCAGATGCGCGGCGCGCTTGCCGAGGCCATTGCCAATCTTCCCGAGCGCGAACGGCTCATCATGTCCATGTACTACGACGATGAGCTGAACCTGAAAGAGATCGGCGCGGTACTGAACATCAGCGAATCCCGCGTCTGCCAGCTGCACGGCCAGGCGCTGGTGCGGCTGCGCGCGCGCATGCGGCAGTGGCGTGAGGAGGCCTGAGCCGCGCCATGGATCTGCTCAGCATCATCGGACTGATCCTCGCCACCGTGTCGCTGCTGGTGGGCGCGATGCTCAAGGGCGCGGGGTTGCACTCGCTGGTGTCGCCAGCGGCGATGATGATCGTGATCGTCGGAACCTTTGCCGCCATCCTGGTGCAGACGCCGGGCCGCGTGATGCGCCGTGCCCTGAGCATTGCTCCCTGGGTGTTCAGACCGCCGGTGATGGACGCCGCCGCGCTGATCCGCAAGATGGTTGAATGGAGCCAGCTGGCGCGCAAACAGGGCCTGCTGGGTCTCGAGCCGCTGCTGGACGAAGAGAAGGACAGTTTCGTGCGCAAGGGATTGCAGCTGGTGGTCGACGGCAGCGAGCCGGAAGCCATCCGCAACATCATGGAGGTCGAACTCAACACGCGCGAGAGCGCGGATCTGCGCGCCGCAAAGGTGTTCGAGGGCATGGGCATCTATGCGCCCACGCTGGGCATCATCGGCGCGGTGCTCGGTCTCATGGCCGTGATGCAGAACCTTGCGGACCCGGCCAAGCTCGGCGCCGGCATCGCGGCCGCGTTCACCGCTACGGTGTACGGCATCGGCCTTGCCAACCTGTTCTTCCTGCCCATCGCCAGCAAGCTCAAGACCGTCACCCAGGGTCAGAGCCATGTGCGCGAGATGGTGATCGAAGGCATGATCGCCATCGCGCAGGGCGAGAATCCGCGCAGCATCGAGACGCGCCTGCAGGGCTATCTCCACCAGGGGAAATAAGTCCATGTCGCGCCGTCACAAGCACGAAGAGCATTCCAACCACGAGAGCTGGGCCATTCCCTACGGCGATCTGGTCACGCTGCTGCTGGCCTTCTTCGTCGTGATGTACGCCATCTCCTCGGTCAACGAGGGCAAGTATCGCGTGGTTTCCGACTCGCTGAATGCGGCTTTCCGCGGCACTTCCACGGTGCCGGAACCCATTCAGGTGGGGGAGCGTTCAGCCACCTCGCTGGCCTCTCCCGTGGTGCAGATCGACAGCGACAAGGAGGCGCGTCTGCTCGCCATGCGGCAGATGGCCGCGCAGCTGGAGAGTGCGATGCGTCCGCTCATTGCACAGGACATGGTGGATGTGCACAGCGGCGATGGTTTTGTCGAAGTGGCCATCCGCTCCGACCTGTTGTTTGCATCCGGCGTGGCGCAGCTGTCGACCGACGCCCAGCCCGTGATCCGCCTGCTCGGCGAGACGCTGCACGAGTTTCCCAACGACATCCGCGTCGAGGGCCACACGGACAACGTGCCCATCCGCAATTCGCAGTTCCAGTCCAACTGGGAGCTGTCGGCGGCGCGCGCCGCCAATGTGGTGCACCTGCTTACCGAAAGCGGCGTGGATCCAAAGCGGCTGTCGGTGCTGGCCTTCGGCGAATACCGGCCGGTGCTGCCCAATGCCACGGCTGACGGACGCAATGCGAACCGCCGTGTCGTGCTGACGGTGATGGGCAGCGAGCCGCTGCCGGGCACCTGACGTGACGGTCCGCCGCCGCGCCACGGTGGCATGAATCCTGCTTCTTTGCCCTTGTCACGCCGGATTTCCGGCCGGCAGATGTGACCGGGTTCACAGGAGAAGGACATGCCCATCGATCCCCAGGACTGGTTGTTCCACGCCGTACGGGCCGCGCTGCTCGTCGTCGGCATGCTGGTCTTCGCCATTGCGCTGTTGCGCTGGCGGCGCGCCGGCGTGCGCGACACACAGATCATTCTCGGCCAGCTCGATGAGTCGCGACAGCAGGCCCAGTCGCTGGCCGAGCTTGCCAGTGAGCTGGGGCGTCAGCTGGCCGCGCTGGAAGCGCGGCTCGATGACAGTTTGGCGCTGGCGAGCGCCAGTGGCGGACAACAGCGGGGTTACGACCTCGCCCTGCACATGGCGCGCAATGGCTCCTCGGCGGAGGAAATAGTTTCGGCCAGCGGTGTGACGCGGCACGAAGCTTTGTTTCTTGCGCGACTGCACAATCCGGCGCTGGCTTGACCGATTCTGCGGACCGGAGATTATGTCGTCACAGCAAACAGGCAATATCGCAGGACCGAGCAACAAGGACGCGTTCTCGTTCATACAGGCGCTGGCGCTGGAGCTCTCCGCCGGCAAGATCGACATTCCCTCGTTTCCGGACGTGGCGGTGCGTGTTCGCAAAGTGCTGGCGGACGAGAGCGCCGACGCGGCCAAAGTGGCGCGTGTAGTCGGCTCCGAGCCGGCCCTGGCCGCCAAACTGCTTCAGATCGCCAATTCAGCGGCGGTGAATCCCCGCGGCCAGCGGGTGATGGAATTGCGCACCGCCATTGCGCGGCTGGGCCTTTCCATGATTCGCAGCGCCTCGATCGCCTTCGCCATGGAGCAGCTCAAGCAGGCGCCGGCGCTGGCGCCGCTGCGCAAGCCGCTCAATGAGCTCTGGGAGCGCAGCGTGAAGGTTGCCGCCATGGCCTATGTGGTGGCCCGCAGCTGGTCGAAGGTCAACCCCGATACGGCGCTGCTTGCCGGGCTCATGCATGGCATGGGACGCGTCTATATCCTCACCCGCGCCGTCAATCATCCCGGCCTGTTCGCCGATACCGCCGCCTACCAGCAGATCGTGCAGGACTGGCATGGTTCCATCGCCAAGGCCGTGCTGGAGAGCTGGGAGATCAATCCCGACATCATCGAAGCGGTGGAAAATTACGCCGACCTGGATCGTCGCAACCCCGGTCCGGCGGACCTCACCGATGTGCTCACGGTTGCGGATCTGCTGGTGTCTTTCCATACCGATGCCGCCGCCCTCGAGATGCACATGAAGGAAGTGCGGGCGATTTCCCGGCTGGGGCTCGATGTCACCACCTGCCAGAAGGTGCTGCAGGAAACGACCAGCGAGCTGGCCAGCCTGAGATCGGCGCTGACCAGCTGAGTGCCGCTTCGGGCGATTCCTGGCGGCTTCCGGCAGGAGTGCTCGTAAGCGTTTGATTTTGGTGGAAAGGGAGGGACTCGAACCCTCGACCCCGGCATTATGAGTGCCGTGCTCTAACCAGCTGAGCTACCTTTCCTTACCGCACCCGATCGGGTGGGTCGCGGATTGTCCGGGTCGGGGCCGGAAGGTGTCAAGCCGGGAAGCCCGCCACTCGACTGGGATGAACGACGGTACGCCCTCCTACCGCGGCAGGGGTGGCGGATAGAACTGCTCGCCGATCAGGCGCGCAGGGTCAGCGTCCTTCTTCGCGACGAATTTCTGGACGCGATTGTTGCCGCCGTCGGCGACGAGCAGATTGCCCTGGGCGTCCACGTCCCAACTGTGCAGGTTGTCGAATTCGCCGGGATTGCGGCCCGTGACTCCCCAGTAGGTGAGCAGCTTGCCGTCGAGGTTGAACTTGGCGATGCGGTTGTAAGTGGCATCGCTCATCCACAGGTGCTGGTCCTTGGTGATCATGAGGCGCGTCACGCTGCCTACATTCTTCCATTCATCGAGGAATTTCCCGTTCGCGTCGAACACCTGGATGCGCTGGTTGCGCCGGTCGGCTGCGTAGATGCGCCCCTGGCTGTCGATGGCGATGGAGTGCACCAGGTCGAACTGGCCGGGACCGGAACCCTTCGAGCCGAACTCGGAGATGTACTTGCCATCCTTGTCGAACTTCACGATGCGGGCGTTGACATAACCATCCGCCACGTAGAACGAGCCATCGGGCAGGAAGGCAATGGAGGAGGGCATGTTGAAATGGGTCTTGTCCCATGCCGGCTGGTCCTTCTCGCCGAGGCGCATCACCAGCTTCTTGCCGTCATTGGTGAACTTGAGGATCTGGTGGCCGAGGTCCACTACCCAGACATGGCGTTCGGGATCGTAGGGGCTGATCTCGACGTTGTGGGCGAAGGTGATCTCGCTGTCCCACTGCTTCCAGTCTTCAATCAATCGGCCTTCGCCGTTCAGAACGAATATGTTGTGGGCGTGGACATGTTGCTCGGGCGGGAGGGTGGATGCCTGGGATCTTTCCTCCATCATCTTGCCGTCGGCGGTGAGCATGAGGGAGTTCGGCCGGACAAAGCGCATGGGCGCGGTGGTGACGAAGATCCGGTCGGGGCCGTCGACCGCTATACCGCCCATCGGCCGGTCCCAGCGGTCGATGCCAGGCTTGAACCATTCCAGCACCGGTTCGTACGGGCCAGTCTGATCCAGGCCGCCCTTCTCCTGCGCGGTGGCCGCATCCGTCATGCACAGCGCTGCCGCGACCGCAAGACCCGCCAGAACTGCCTGCTTCATACCCTGTTCCCTTGCAAAGCGCGTATTCGACGATGGCGCGGCATCAGTGCGCGGCGATGTTCTTTGGCTGTGTCGCGGGGTTTGGCTGTGCGTCGGGATGGACGACGAATACCTGTGAAAACCGGACTTCCATGGCTGCCGATATGCTTGTGTTCTGGCCGTCTGCGTCAGGATGGCCGTCCGCGAGGCGCATCAACGCGCGCCACAGGGATGGCGCCGAGATCCGTCCATAGTTCAGGTGATGTGTGGCCCATCCGGTATTGAGCTGGAGGTACCACTGCCATACCGGTGCATAGCCGCCGACAAGACCCTCGGCGTGCGTTGGCGTGAGCTTGAGCCGAAACCGGGCATCTTTCAGCTCGTGAACACCCGTGTCTCCGAACGCAATGCTCAGCGGTGCGCGAAACGTGCCCGGATCGGTTTCCAGGATGCCGTCCTTTATTCGCCCCTTGAAGGTATTGATGAGCTCCTTCCCCCAGCGCGAGTCCACCCGCTGTGTGCCGCCGGCCATGTACTTCCCGGTCGCGTCGCTGAGCACCTTATCCAGCCCTCTGTAGGTCGTCACGATCACCTCGTCATCATTGACGAGATCGTCGACCTCCGTGATCTCGATCAGCATGGTGTTGAAGGAATGTCGCCGCATCGCATCTTCTTCATAGAAGGCAACGTATGGCTGATCCGGGCTGTTGTAGCCCGCGAGGCAGCCGATGGCGCGATAGAGCTGGTTGTCGATGCCCTTCTCGCCGTCAGGGCTCGTGAAGTCCTTGGGTCCGACCTTGCCGTCAAGATTCAACCCGATGCCGGTCTTTCCTTCGACTTCACGGAAGGGATAGGGCTCGGGGCTGACGGAAGGGTGCCAGGTCTCTCCCTCCCACTTCAATTGGGTGTCGACAACCGTTCTCACGGTGCCGTCGTCGGGATAAAGGATCTTGAAGTGTTCGCGCTGCCCGTCGTTGATGCCCCGCGGGCATACCTGTTTCAAATCCGGCGTGGTGTAAACGGCCCATTTGCGATGGGTCATCACGTAGCCGATCGTCCTGCCAGGAACGGCTGAGGCCTTGTTCGTCTGCGCTGCGGCTGGGGCGCTGGCCGAGGCAACGCCGAGCATCAATACGGCCAATGTGAATGGGATATATGGCTTCATGCGGTGCCTCCTCGTAGCGCCGGTCACGCCTACGACCACCCTAGATTCTAGGTTGTTCGGATCTCATCGTCGCCGGGCGGTTGTTGACGTCTTGTTTAGTTCTGCTAAACCCGCAATGCAGCGCGAAGAGTACCGGACTTGTAGCCAGGTGTTTCGACCACAGCGTATTCTTGCGCCTCTGCCCGTGAAGTTCGTGGCCAGATTTGGCCGTAGATTGGGAGTTGCGATGTTTCATGTGCCCATGGCTTTGCGAGCTGCTCTGGTTGGTTTCGCCGTGTTTTCCGTCCCTGCGTTTGGTCAGGCCGAGAAATATCGTCCGCCCGTCGAGGATCTTGAAGCTTACATCCTTGATCCGCTGCCACCGGGGTTCGGGGTGCAGCACACTGACGTGGACGGGCCAGTCTATGTCGATGAGAGCGGAATGACGCTGTACCGCTGGCCGTTGGCCACGTTGCGTAACGGCCCTGCGGGCGAGCGCAAGAATGCCGCGCCTGTCTGCAGCAATGTGAAGCAGACCGTGAATACCGGCCTGATGAGTCCTTTCCCCGGCGGGCTGCTGCTGCCGGATCTGGATACTCGCCCCACATGTACGCAGATGTGGCCTCCCGTGCTCGCTGCCGCAGGCGCCGAGCCAGTCGGTGAATGGGGTCTGGTTGAGCGTGCGGACGGCAGCAAACAGTGGACATTCGATGGTTATCCCGTTTATCGGTCGGCACTCGACACCAGGCCTGGGCACGTCAATGGCGCTCACGCCGGCCGGGTGTCAGGGGATGGCGGTGCGCATCGGGAGCCAATCAGGCCGAGGCCGCAAGTCCCCCCGGAGTTTGAAGTAAGAACCGTGGCCAGTGGACGCCTGGTTCTTCATCGTTCCGGTTTCTCCATCTATGTGTGGGATGGCGATGCTCCCAATACGTCCCGATGCAAGGGCGAATGTCTGGAGCAGTGGCGCCCTGTTCCAGCCGGGCAGCTTGCGCAGTCGATCGGAGGCTGGAGTGTGATCGAGCGCCTGCCGGGCGTGAAGCAATGGGCGTTTCGCGGGCGGCCCGTATATACGCGCATAAGTGATGGTCGTTTCCGGAGCCTCGAAGGTGGGGACGCTGCCGGCTGGCATAACGTTTACACCCAGAAAAATCCTTCCGCGCCTGCGGAGTTCACGTTGCAGGAGACGCGACTGGGCCAGATCCTTGCCGACAAGAACGGCAAGTCTCTCTATATCCATCGCTGCATAGATGATGCGCTCGACAATCTCAGTTGTGACCATCCCACATCAACCCAGGCATATCGCCTGGCTGTTTGCGGCAAGGGGGATCCGGACCGTTGCGCTGTCATGTTCCCCTATGTAATCGCGCCGGCAGATGCGAAGACCGACAGTCTGATCTGGGGAACCATGTACATTGATCCCAAGACCGGCAAGAAGGCGGAGCGGGGCGCTCCCGGCGCTTTGCACGTGTGGACCTATCGCGACAGGCCGATCTACACGCACGGACTCGATCGCAATCCCGGTGATATCAATGGTGATGCCTGGGGCGAGTACAACGGCTGGCGCAATGGCTACAAGGGCTTTTTCCTTCGCGACGATTTTCTCAATAACGCGCATTAGGATTTCTGCGTACCCGACGGGTATCGGGGCTGCAATCGCACCTTCCTGGGTGGCACGACCCGGCGTGTTGTAGCCCCTGATTTCCTGATACTTCTCAGATCAGCAGGTCAGGGTGGCGTTCGCGTCCCCTCCCTTCCACCAGAATCAAACACTTGTCCACGCTTCTGCAGTACGCCTTCTGCGCGTGATGCTGCGTGGCGTATTGCCGGCTGCGCCAGGCTCACATTCATCGGCGCTACCTGATCAATGGTCTAAAAGTTATATTGTAACTATTTACGTTATAATGTTATAAAATAACAAAGTGATCATTGGTGAGGAGTCACTTGTGAGTTCGCAGCACGTCAATTGGGTCATTCGCGCGGTTCTGGGGCTTCCTGCTCTGGGTATGGTGTCTGGCGTTCATGCGCAAGAGGCTCCAGCGCAGCAACAGCTGCAAACGGTGGTCATCTCGGCCATGGCGCTCAACGAAGATCCGGATCACATCGCGGCTCCCTTCAGCCTGCTCAGCGCGGATGAGCTGCTGCAGAGCAGCCGCGCCACGCTGGGAGACACGCTCAATGGCATTCCCGGCGTGCATTCGGACACCTTCGGCGGCGGTTCCTCGCGGCCGGTCATTCGCGGGCAGGGTGCGCCGCGTGTGAAAGTGCTTTCGGACAGCGCTTCGCTGCTGGATGCCTCGGATATCTCTCCTGACCATGCGGTCACGGTGGAGCCGATGCTGATCGACCGGATCGAGGTGCTGCGTGGACCAGCCACACTTCTTTATGGCAGCGGCGCCATAGGCGGCGTGGTGAACGTGCTGGACCGGAAGATTCCCGAGTCGCTGCCGGAGAAATCCCTGTCGGGAACGCTGGCCGCCCGCGCCGCGACCGTCTCGGATGAAAGGGCGGTGGCGCTGGAGCTGACCGGCCGCGCCGGCGAACGCCTGGCCCTGCACCTTGAAGGCGCATACCGCGACGCGGGCGACTACCGTGTTCCGGACTGGGACGAGCCACGCGTGGATGGGTCGCGCGCCAGGTCCGCCAATCTGGGCGCCGGACTTTCCTGGGTTTCCGACAACGGCTTCCTTGGCCTTGCCTACTCATACCGCAACGATGATTACGGCCTTCCTGACCACAGTCATGAGTACGAGGGCTGCCACCCGCACGGCAGTGAAATCCACTGCGGCGAGCATGAAGCAGAGGAAGAGCACGACCACGATCATGAGCACGCACATGAAGAATTCCCGGTAGTCGATCTGGTCAGCAAGCGTGTGGATCTGCGCGGTGAGCTGCGCAATCCTCTTGCCGGCATCGAGAAGATCCGGCTGCGCGCCAGCCATACCGACTATCGCCACGATGAGCTGGAGGAGGACGAGATTTCGACCACCTTCCTCAACAAGGGTGTGGAGGGCCGCATCGAGGTCCAGCACACGCCGCTGGGCGGATGGCGCGGAGTGGCTGGCCTGCAGTATTCGGATACGAAGTTCAGTGCGCTGGGAGAGGAAGCATTCATTCCGGTCACCCGCAGCCGCGGTTTGGGCCTGTTCGTGGTGGAGCATTTCCAGCTCGAAGACGCCTGGCATTTCGAAGTGGGCGCTCGGCAGGACTGGCAGAAGCACCGGCCGCAGAACGACTCGCGCAACCGCCCGGCATACAGTGGCTCGGCGACCTCATTCTCGGGTGCCGCCATCTGGGAATTCGCGCCCGACTACCATCTGACGTTGTCGATGACCCGATCGCAGCGTCTTCCCCATGCGCAGGAGCTGTATGCGCGCGGCGTTCACCTCGCGAGCAATACCTACGAATGCGGCCTGGTTCCTCATCCGCTCACCTGCGGCGGCGCGGAGAACAATGCGCCGCTGCGCAAGGAGAGCTCCAACAATATCGGCATTTCCCTGCGCCGCAGCGCAGGGTCCGTCACCTTCGATGTGGGCGGCTACTACAACAAGTCGGACAACTACATCTATGCGCGCACCCTGGACCAGTACGAAGACTTCCGCCTGATCAAATACACCCAGCATGACGCCAGCTTCCGCGGCCTGGAGGGCGAGATCACCTGGCAGGTGACGGATCGGGTCGCGGCAACCGTGTTCGGCGATACGGTGCGGGCGTCACTGGATGGCGGCGGCAACCTGCCGCGCATTCCCGCGGCGCGCTATGGCACGCGGCTGCAAACAAGCCTTGGCAATGCCGGCGCGCAACTCGAGTACTTCCATGTGAACACGCAGTCGGACATTGCCGATCACGAGCTCAGAACACCCGGCTACGACATGCTCAATCTCACAGTGAGCTATTCGGCGGGCGAGCGCTACACCCTCTACGTTCGGGGCAGCAATCTGCTCGACGAGCAGGTGTGGAACCATTCCTCGTTCCTCGCCAATGTCGTGCCGCTGCCCGGACGCAGCCTGGATCTGGGCGTGAGGTTGTCGTTCTAAGCCTGTATGAGCGCATCACCGGGCTCCATGGCGACCGGGCATGGGGCTCGGTGCTCGATGCCGGCACCGGCCCCGCTTCGATTGCTGGTTGCTGTCCCTGCCGAGCGAGCGCTGGACGGCGGTCACCGGGTCAGCGCGGATGGAGCACAAGACCCGCGAAGCCGCCGGAGCGCGGTTTCGTCCGCAAGCATCCAGCAGCATCGGGACCGGAATCTGGTGGTGTCCCTGCAGGCGCACATCGCCGATCTGCGCGCCCAGGCACTGGCGCTGATGGCCGGGGAGGGCGGGCTACGCCACGGACACGACTACATCATCGTCGCGGAGCCGGCCTGAAAGCGCGTCGTCAATCGCGACAGGTGGCGCACAGACCCTTGATCTCGATGTCCTGTGCATCCGTCATGAAACCCAGCGTCCTGGCCTTCTGCACCAGCATTTTGCTGATGCTCGGGTCGTCGAGCTCGATCACGCGACTGCATTTGCGGCACACCAGCAACTGGGCGGCGTGATTGTCGTCTGGCGCTTCGCAGCCGATGAAGGCATTGAGGCTGTCGATGCGATGGACCAGCCCCGCATCCTGCAGGAACTTCAGCGCGCGGTACACGGTCGGCGGTTCGAGCGCTCCTTCGCCTTCCTTCATGGCGCCCAGGATGTCGTAGGCGCCGATGGGCGCATGCCGGTTCCACACCAGTTCCAGCACCCGCCGCCGCAGCGGAGTCAGCCGCAGATGGCGTTCGTTGCAGATTCTCTCGGCAGTCGCCAGAGCCCGGCTGACACAGCGGCTGTGGTCATGCTTGCCCTGGGATTCGGCGTATTTCTTGGTCATGGCGGCATCATGTTATAGGGTAATATCGCGGTTCACACCAGCGTCATGAGGGTGGCATTGCCGCCCGCAGCCGTGGTGTTGATCGAGATGGAGACTTCCTCCACCAGCCATTCGGCACGCCAGGCCCCCGGAGCGAGCATGTTCGCCGGGCCTTGCGCCTGCGCGATCACTGCCGCACCCGGCCGATCGGCAAGTTCGCGCAGCGCGGCGGTGATCTGTTCGCCCTGGCCCTCGATCAATGCGCCGGCGATCCCGTCGGCCGGCGGACGCCGCCGCTTGCCGACGCTGCCGGGGAGATCACCCAGCAGAGCCGTCAGCGACGCGTCGGCCTCGACCGCGAAATCATTGCCCGTCGCCAGCACGGCGGCGAGCTGGTGCAACAACCCGGTGCGCGTGGCAGGCCTGAGCAATATCGTCCCGCGCCTGTGCAGGCAATAAAGATTGCGTTCTCCCACGGGACCGGGGAGCTCGCGTTCAATCCCCAGCGGTGAAGTGGCGCCGAGGGAGCGGGCGAGGCGCGCCATTTCGCCCTCGTCGTGTTCATCCAGCCACAGGGCAAGATCGGACAGGGCCGGATCGATGGCCATCGTGTGTGCGTCACCCAGAGCGCGATCCTGCACCAGCCGTGTGAGGTACAGCGGTCCGCCGGCCTTGGGGCCGGTTCCCGACAATCCGCGCCCCCCGAAGGGCTGCACGCCCACCACCGCGCCGATCATGTTGCGGTTGATATAGAGGTTGCCGGCCTTCACCCGCGCGCTCACATGGGCGATGGTGTCGTCGAGCCGCGTATGCAGGCCGAAAGTGAGTCCGTAGCCCGTGGCGTTGATCGCATCGATCAGCTCGTCGAGCTGCTCGCGGCGATAGCGCACCACGTGCAGCACAGGGCCGAACACCTCGCGCCCGAGCGTCGCGATGCTGTCCAGCTCGATGAGAGTCGGAGCCACGAAGGTGCCGTGTTCCGCCTCGGCGGGCTGATCCTGCTGTTCCACGCGCAGGCCCCGCGCACGCATTGCACTGATGTGCGCCTCGATCGTCTGCCTGGCCTCCGCGGTGATGACCGGGCCAATGTCGACGGCGAGCCGATCCGGGCGCCCGATGCGCAGCTCCTTGAGGGCGCCCCGGAGCATGTTCAACGTGCGTTCGGCGATGTCTTCCTGCAGGCACAGAATGCGCAGCGCGGAGCAGCGCTGTCCCGCACTGTCGAAGGCCGAGGCAATGACATCGGCCACCACCTGCTCGGCCAGTGCCGAGGAGTCCACGATCATGGCGTTCTGCCCGCCGGTCTCGGCGATCAGTGGAATGGGTTTGTCCTGGGCGGACAGCCGTCCGGCCAGCTGCTTCTGAATCAGGCGCGCCACCTCAGTCGATCCGGTGAATATCACGCCCGCGGTCTCGGGCGCCGCGACCAGCGCCGCGCCGATGCGGCCATCGCCCGGCAGCAGTTGCAGCGCGTCCCGCGGTACGCCCGCCTCGTGCAGCAGCCTCACGCCCTCGGCGGCGATCAACGGCGTTTCTTCGGCCGGCTTGGCCAGAACGGGGTTGCCCGCGACCAGTGCCGCCGCAATCTGCCCCGTGAAGATGGCGAGCGGAAAATTCCACGGGCTTATGCACACCACCGGTCCCAGAGGCTGCTGGCCGGCGCCGATCTGCGCGCGCGCGCGCGTCGCGTAGTAGCGCAGGAAGTCGATGGCCTCGCGCACCTCGGCGATGGCATTGGGAACGGACTTGCCGGCCTCGCGCACGATCAGTCCCAGGAGAATGGGCATGCGCGCCTGCATCGCGTCCGCTGCCCGTTCCAGGATCGCGACGCGCTCACCCACCGGCGTGTCCGGCCACTCCGCCGTATCCGCCGCCGCTACCGCGGCGCGTGCCTGTTCCTCCGTGACCTCGTGCACGGTACCGACGGCATCACGCCGGTCAGCCGGATTGAGCACTGCGCGCGGTGTTCCCTGTGTGCCGGCCACCCAGGACATCGCGGCGCTTTGCCGCAGCGCTTCACCCAGCGCCGCGAGCGCGCTCTCATCGCTCAGGTCTATCCCGGACGAGTTTCGCCGCGCTCCATAGATCTCGGCGGGCAGTGCGATCGCGTCATGTTTGCGACCCGGCGGGAGCATCGAACGAACCTGCTCGACAGGATCGATCAGCAACTCGTCGATCGGCACAGCCGGATCCGCGATCCGGTTGACGAAAGAGGAGTTGGCGCCATTTTCGAGCAGCCGGCGCACCAGATAAGCGAGCAGCGTCTCATGCGTGCCCACCGGCGCGTAGATGCGGCACGGCCGGTTGAGCTTCCTGCCGCCGACCACCTCTTCATAGAGAGGTTCACCCATGCCGTGCAGACACTGGAATTCCCAGTCCCCGACCGTGAAGTGCTCTCCCGCCATCCGGTAGATCGTCGCCAGCGTCTGTGCATTGTGGGTGGCGAACTGCGGGAATACCGCATCGCGCGCCTCGAGCAGCTTCCTTGCACAGGCGACATAGGCCACATCCGTATGAACCTTGCGCGTATACACGGGGAAGCTTGCGAGTCCGTCGACCTGGGCGCGCTTGATCTCCGCATCCCAGTAGGCGCCCTTGACCAGGCGCACCATGATGCGCCGCTGCGCGCGCCGCGCCAGGTCGATGATCCAGTCGATGACGAACGGGCAGCGCTTGCCGTAGGCTTGCACCACGAAACCCAGCCCGTTCCATCCCGCGAGTTCCCGGTCCAGCGCCAGGCTTTCCAGCAGATCGAGCGACAACTCCAGCCGGTCGGCTTCCTCGGCGTCGATGTTGAGGCCGATGTCATGGCCCTTGGCGAGCAGGGCAAGCGCCTTCACGCGCGGCAGCAGCTCGCTCATCACCCGCTCGGCCTGGGAGCGTGAATAGCGCGGATGAAGCGCCGACAGCTTGATCGAAATGCCCGGCCCCGAATAGATGCCGCGCCCCGCCGAAGCCTTGCCGATCGCATGGATCGCGGCTTCGTAGTCGGAGTAATAGCGGGCCGCATCGGCCGCGGTGGTCGCCGCCTCGCCAAGCATGTCGTAGCTGTAGGCGAAGCCCCGGGCTTCCATTTCGCGTGAGCGCCGCAGCGCCTCATCGATGGTTTCACCAGTGACGAACTGTTCCCCCATCATGCGCATCGCTAGGTCCACGCCGCGGCGGATGACAGGCTCGCCAGCGCGCGCGATCAGGCGCGTCAGCGCCGCGGCCAGCCCACGGTCATCGGCGCTCTCGGTCAGTTTGCCGGCAACCACCAGCCCCCATGTCGCGGCATTGACGAACAGCGAGCGTTCGCCGCCCACGTGATTCATCCAGTCCCCATCGGCCAGCTTGTCGCGGATCAGTGCGTCGCGCGTGGCGTTGTCGGGAATGCGCAGCAGCGCCTCGGCCAGACACATCAGCGCGACGCCTTCCTGGCTGGACAGCGCATATTCCTGCACCAGTCCTTCGATGCCGCCGCCACGGCGCTTGCCGCGCAATGCGACGATCAGGCTGCGCGCCGTGTCGCGTGCTGCGTTGCGGATGTCATCAGTCAGTTCCGCCGCGGGCAGCAGCGCCGCCAGGCACTCCGGTTCGAGGCGCCGGTACGCGGCGGTGATTGCCTGGCGCAGTCGGGTTTGTCGACGAATGGGAGGGGCAAAAGAGGAGAAAAAAGGAGGGGCGTACATGTGGATATTCTATTGTGCAGGTGTCGCGGTATGGCAGATTCCCGAGGTCGAGGAATGCCACGTGATCGCCAGCAGTTTCGACTACCTTCTCAAGCTGCGCACTTCCGACATTCGCAAGTACCGCATGGTGCTGGGCGAGGAAATCCCCAGCTTGCCGCACGTGGCCAGCACCTCGACGTTCGTGTCGATGGAGACGGTTCGCGAGTCGTCGCATTGATTCATTGATGCGCCGTTACCAGGTTGTCGGCAATCGGCGCGTTGCCCATGCCCGTGATATGCAGCAGGCTCCTGTCACCCACCTCGATGGAAGCGGCGGCTTCCGACTCCTGCTTGGGATCGTTGCTGATAATGTTGACGGCGCCGCCCACGGCCGTTGCGCCGTACAGTGTGCCTTTCGGACCACGCAACACCTCGATGCGCGCCAGGTCGTAGAACTGGCCACCCTGGTTGTTTACCACTACGCCATCTTCGTAGATGGCTGTCGACAGCTGCTTGTTCGCGCCGTCCACGCCGATGCCGCGAATGGCGATCGCCGGGGCGTTCTTGGTCGAGTCTTCGTTCTGCAACGATACCGACGGCACCGATTGCAGCATGTCACGGAACCGCGTGAAGCCGCTGCGTGCCATGCTGGGCGGCGTGACGGCGCCGGCCGCGCTGGCGCAGGCGGCCAAGGTGATCCCGACCCTTCCCAAGCAGTATGCCCAATGGCTGTCGGCGTGGGAGAGCGGCACCTGGGTGTATCAGGCCGGCGAGTGCGTCGATGTTTATTGGGGATGCTTCAAGAGCCAGAATTCCTACAACGCTGGTGAGTTGCCGTGCTATCCACTGCCGCTCAACGAGGAGGTGGCGACAGCGAACAAGGTGGTCGTCGACGCGCTCGGGGAGGGTCGGTCGATCTTCGTCCGGACTCCCAGTGTTATCCGCCTGGCATGCCCAACCGCGCCCGCTCAGCCTTCAAGCTGATTGCTCAACCGGACCGTTACTACTTCATCCTCACCGGCAATGTGCCCAAGAGCGACAACTTCTGGGTGATCGAGCGCTGGACGCCCATCTCCCCGGACCGGATGGACCTGACCGTGACTTTCAAGGACGAGGAGCGTTTCACGGCGCCCGTCAGCGAAACGCTTCAGTTCAGGCGCAATCCGCAAGGCGAGACGTCGCCACAGCCCATGACATGCATCCCTGGCGTGGGTCAGCGTTACCAGCCGAACCCGGAAACCGGTGAGCTGGAGCTCTCGGGACCGGGCATGGTCCCGCTGGAACTGGCCGAAGATTGATGGCGCATTTGCGTCTGTCGTTAGTTTTCTTAAGCCCTTTCGCAGGTCCACATCCGGTATCGTGCGAGGGGTCGGCATTCAGGAAAAACTCATCATAATGACCCAGGCCGTACCCTGTTGCGTAACCGCAACCCTGCTGCTGTTTTCATCAGTTGGTCTGGCACAGACCCCGGAAGGTACTCCGCGCGTTGAGGTGACGCGTATCGAGCGGGCGCCGGTCATCGACGGTGTACTGGACGAGCCCGAATGGCAGCGCGCCGCCGTGATCCGGGACCTGTTGCAGATACGCCCTGGTGACGGCGTTCCCATGTCGGAGCGCACCGAGGTGTATGTCATGTACGGCAAGGACGCGTTGTATGTGGCCGCGCGGCTGTGGGATCCGGAGTCGCCGAACGGAATCTCCGCTACCACGATGAAGCACAACAGTTCGTTCGGAAATGATGACCGCATCGCCGTGGTCATTGACCCGTTCAATACCGGACGCAACGGCTATCGTTTCGAGGTGAACGCCAATGGCGTTCGCAATGACATGCTCTACCAGGGCACGCAGATGCAGTCGGAATGGTCGGTGATCTGGCAGTCCGCGGCGTCGACAGGGGAGGGGGTCTGGATTGCCGAGTTCGCCATTCCGTTCAAGTCACTGCCGTTTGATCCGGCCATTCACGACTGGGGCTTCAATATCTCGCGGGCCATCCGGCGGCGTGGCGAGGAGGCCGTCTGGGTTGCGCGCAACCGCACCTTCAATCCGAGCATCGTGGGTGTCGCAGCGGGTATTCGCGACATCGATCCGGGAATCGGACTGGACGTGGTGCCCAGTGTGGCGGCCAATCACGGCAGGGTGTATTCGAGCGGCTCGAAGACAACCGATGTCGAGCCTTCGCTGGATCTCTACTACCGGGTAACGCCTGCGCTCACGGCGGCGCTGACCGTCAATACGGACTTCTCTGCCACCGAAGTCGATGACCGGCAGGTGAACCTCACCAGGTTCAACCTGTTCTTTCCAGAGAAGCGTGATTTCTTTCTCAACGACTCGGATCTCTATGAATTCGGCCGCTTCGGCAACGGCACGCAGTATCCGACTGGCGCGCGCATCGTCACGCGCTCTGACCAGGAGAATGGCAGGCCATTTTTCTCCCGGCGCATAGGACTGAGCGCCGCGGGCACGCCCGTCGACATCGAGTATGGCGGCAAGCTGAGCGGTCGCATCGGCAGTTTCACGGTGGGCGCCATGGGCATCCGCCAGGATGAGTTCGTGCCAGCTACCGGCCCGGTGATCGATCCGTCCAATCTCTTCGTCGGCCGGGTGACCATGGATGTGCTTTCCCAGTCCAGTGTCGGCGTGATCGCCACATCCGGAAATCCGCAGGGAAATCTCGACAACTCGCTGGTCGGCGCGGACTTCCTCTATCGCAACAATCGTCTTCCCTGGGGCAAGCCGGTCGAGGCCGATCTGTGGTACCAGAAGTCGGATACCGAGACCTATTCCGGCGACCAGTTCGCGTTTGGAGCAGCCTTGCGCGTTCCGGCCGCCACCGGCTGGCGCGGCGCGCTGGTGCACAAGCAGATCGGTGACAGCTTCTTCCCGGCGCTCGGGTTTGTCAGCCGTGTCGGTATCCGCGAGAGCTGGGTGACGGGCGGCCATGTGTGGAACAACTTCTCCGGGCGGCTTCAGAGCGTGAGCGCCGATCTGGAGGTGCAGAAGATCGAATCGCGCGCCACCGGAAATCGCATGACGGAGATCGTTGCGCTGCGCGTCCTGGAGCTGGAATCGCGCACGCGGGACATGTTCAAGCCATATGCTGTCCGCAGCAGCGAGCACCTTCTGGCGCCATTCACCATCTACAATTCCGGCGGCCGCCGCGTGGTGATTCCCGCGGGGGACTATCGTTTCACCGAGTATGGCTTCAACGCCGAGACCGGTGCGCAGCGCCGATATGCCGGCAAACTGAACTTCCGCACCGGCGATTTCTACGATGGCGAGCGGCTCAACGTGGGCGGGGAATTCGCCTGGAAGCACTCGCGGCATTTCAACATGAACATTGCCTACGACTGGAACCGCATCACATTGCCGCATGGCAATTTCATCACCCGGCTTTTCCGGGTTACGACTGAAGTCGCGATATCACCCAACCTCACCTGGATCAGTCTGTTGCAGTATGACGATGTGTCCGAGGTTTTCGGCGTTCACTCCCGTCTGCAGTGGATTCCGAAAGCCGGGCAGAAGTTTTTGCTGGCGCTGAACCGCAGTTTCCAGGATTTCGACAAGGACAATACCTTCAATTCGATGACGTCGGAGCTGACCGCCAAAGCTTCGTACACCTTCAGATTCTGATTCGTGAGGTTGTATAGTGCCGCACAGAAGGAATGACGCGGCGACCGCCTGTGTGGCGGCGCTGGCATATGTGCTGGGGATCAGCGTTGCTTTCGCGCAGGGGGAGGTGCCCCCGCCGCCAGGTGATGTCGCGCCAGCTGGCGGTTCGCCGACCGATCGGGTGATCTATGGCCCGGATTTCTTCTCGCGCTATTCCGTTCACAACGCCGAGGACATGCTGAGGCTCGTCCCCGGTGTGCAGACCATCCTGAATGCGACGCAGGAAACGCGGCGCGGTTTCGGCTCCGGCGGGGCGCGGATCCTGCTGAACGGCCGGCGGTTCCCGGGCAAGTCCAACGAGATCAACGGCAATCTGCGCCGCATTCCGGCGCCGAGCGTGTCGCACATCGAGCTCGTCAGCGGCGCGACGCAGGATATTTCGGTCAGCAGTGAAGGCATTCTGGTCAATGTCGTGCTGCGCGAAGGTGTTTCGCTGGCAGGCGCCGGCTCGTGGGAGGCCAATGCGCGAGTCAACGACGAAGACGGCAAAACCCAGTTCGACGGGCTTCTGTCGTACACGGGTTCGCTCGGGGCGCTGGGGTATTCGCTTGGCGTCGAGCGCAATGTGTGGTCTCCACCTTCGTCGGGTTCGGCGCGCTGGAGCACGCGCCATCGCGAAGAGATCATCTACTACGCTGACGGAACCCCCCAGGAAGCGCGCGCCCAGGACTGGGACCGCGATCACGACAAGTGGATCTACACCGGTGGCGTCTCCTACAGCTTTGCCGGGGGTTCGCGCTTTGATCTGAACGGCCTGCTCGAAACGCGCGACGTGTACCAGGATGATGTCGCGGACTTCACGCGCTATTCCCCCACGGGCGCCGTTACGCTGCAGGGCCAGGATGTCCATCAGACCGCGACCCTGCCGGCCAGCATTTTCGAGCTCGGCGGCGAGCTCGAAAGCCGGATCGGGCCGGGCGGCCTCAGTGCGTTGTTCATCGTGCGCCGTGAGCGCAACAAGAATATCGACTACCGCAACATCCTCACCTCCGGGGTCCCGCAGGAGCTCAACCGCACGATTTCCGACCGGGACATTAGTGAGGACATCGTGCGCGCCTCTTACAGCCTGCTGGTCGCGCAGGGTCAGACGATGGAGTTTGGCGCCGAGCTTGCGCGCAACCAGCTTGACCAGGATCTGCTGGCCTACTTCGATTCCGACGGCAATGGCCTGCTCGAGATCACGCCGAACCAGTATGCGACGGTCAAGGAAGATCGCAGTGAGCTGTTTATCACGCACAAATGGACGATCACCGGCGCGCTGTCTCTGGAGAGCGCGCTGAACTACGAGATGTCCACGATATCGAGCAGCTATCACACCACGGGCGTTGCGACGACGACGCCTGAGCGCAGCCTGTCATTCCCCAAGCCGCGCTTCGACATGCGCTACCGCGGCAGTCCGCAGACGCAGTACCGGATGAAGATCGAGCGCACGGTCAACCAGCTCGATTTCAACAATTTCGTGCCGCGGCTGAATTTCTCCGACAACTTCGTCATGGCCGGCAATCCCGACCTGGAGCCCCAGAAGGCCTGGGTCTTCGAGCTTGGGCAGGAGTGGCGCCTGCCGGACGACGCCGGTCTGGTCGAGACGCGCGCGTTCTATAACGACATCACCGATGTGGTCGACAAGGCGCCGATGCTGATCGCGCCCGGGCGCATTGTTGCAGTGCAGGGCACCATTCCGGGCGCTACAGCGTACGGCGCCGAAGTAAAATCCAGCATCCGCCTGGGCTTCATCAGTCTGCCGGATGCGCTGCTCTCGCTGCGCTACCTTGCGCAGAGCTCGAAAAATGAAGATCCTTTCACCGGCGAGACACGTCGCCGGACGAATGATCGGGGTTACGAATTCGAGGTCAACTACCGCCAGTACCTGCGTGGCCCGGGAGCTTCATTCGGTTTCAGTTACAGCGATATCGGCAACGCGTCCTACAGCACCGATCTCATCGGACCCAACCTGGTGCGGCAATACATGAAGATTGATCCCGTGCTGGAGGCGTTTGTCGAGAAGAGTCTGTTTGGATCGACCGTGCTGCGGATCGAGGCGCAGAACCTCACTGGCTCGCGCGAGTGGCGCAGACGCAGTTTCGTGCCGTTTGCGGCGCCCTCAGGCCCGCAGGTGCGCTCCGACTTCTATGACGAGGATCGCGACATGCGTGTGGCCATCCGTCTGCGCGGGCAGTTCTAGCTGTACGGCCCCGGGGGTGTATTCTCGGGTTCCTGTCATGACAAGTAGGGGTGGATCCATGTCGCCGTCACGCGCCTTGATCGTTTCCGTCGTCATGCTGCTCGCCGCATGCTCGAGCAGCACACCTGAGCAGACCCTGGTCCGCGAAGCCGCAGATGCCCTCGGTGGGGCCCAGAGGATCACGGCCGTCAACACGCTGGTACTTGCCGGAGAAGGTACCCACTACAACCTGGGCCAGGATCTGCGACCCGATGCGCGCGGCCAGACGTTCACCGTCAGTGCCTGGCGCCGTGCCATCGACCTTGCGAAGGGCGCGTGGCGCACGGAGCTCACGCGCACACCCGACTTCACATATTTCCAGGGCCAGGGGGCCCAACAGCAGGTGCAGGGCTTCGGTGGTGGCGTGGCGTACAACGTTACGCCCGCTGGCGCGGCGAGCCGCGCACCGGACGCCGTCGCGGCCGAAAGGCGCGCCGAGTTCTATCACCACCCGGTCGTGGCCGTGCGCGCGGCGCTGGCCGAATCCGTGCAGCTCGGGGGTTCGCGCGGCGACGGCAACGAGACGCTGCTCGACGTCACCACGGGGGACGGGCAGCGCTTCACGCTGGCGTTCGACCGCGTGAGCAAGCTGCCGACCCGAGTGCTTACTGCGGGCGAGCACACCAATCTCGGTGACATCACGCTGTCCACCACCTTTGAGGACTATCAGGACGCCGACGGGCTGAAGCTGCCCGCCAGGCTCACCACGCGTGTGGATGAGTTCGCGACGGCGGAATACCGCATCGGTACGCATGGCGTGAATGAAGACGCTGGCAACCTCGGCGCGCCGGCCGATGCCGCGGCGCAACCGGCGGTGAGCGCGGCGGCGCCGGCCAACGTCACCGGCGAATCGCTCGGCCGGAACGTGTGGCTGCTCGCCGGCCAGTCGCACCACAGCGTGCTCGTGGGGTTCAAGGACCACGGCGTGCTCATCGAGGCGCCACAGCACGATACGCGCACGCTCGCCGTCATCGCGAAGGCGCGCGAACTGCTCGGGGACAAACCGCTGACGACGCTCGTGATCACGCACCACCACTTCGATCACACCGGCGGCCTGCGTGCCGCGGTGGCCGAAGGGCTCAAGGTGATCACGCACGACGGCAACCAGCCCTTCGTCGAGCGCATGGCCGAGCGGCCGCACACACGCGCGCCCGACCACCTCGCGCAGAATCCGAAGGAGCCCGACATCGGGCGCGTGGGGTCGGGTCTCACGCTGGAGGACGAGACCATGACGCTGCAGCTCCTTCCTGTCAGCGGCCCGCATTCGGAGACCATGCTCGTTGCCTGGCTGCCGCGTGACCGCCTGCTTGTGCAGGCCGACGTCTATTCGCCCGGCAGCGCCGTGCACAGCTTCGCCGGAAAATTCCTCGAAGACGTGCGGGCGCTCAGGCTGAGCCCGGTACGCATAGTGCCGCTGCATGGCGCGGTGGTGCCATTCGCGCAGTTCGTGCGGGACGCCGGCGGCTGACGCGGCGCGGCCATCGCGCCGCGCCAGCCCGGAGGGTGAATGATAGAGATCAGCGATCTCGACATGTCGTATGGCCTCGGCAAAGGGCAGCTGAACGTGCTGGTGGGCGTGAATGTCTCGATTGGTGAGGGCGAGACCGTCGCGATCGTCGGACCCTCCGGTTCAGGCAAGACCACGCTGTTGATATTGCTGGCCGGGCTGGAGCAGCCGGGGGCCGGCCGGATCGAACTGGATGGCGTGGACATGGCCTGCCTCGATGGCGATGCGCTGGCCGATATCCGGCGTGACAGGCTCGGTATCATCTTCCAGTCGTTCCATCTCGTGCCGAGCCTCACGGCGCTGGGCAATGTGTCCTTGCCGCTGGAGATCGCCGGCAAGGATGGTGCGCGTGAGCGCGCAAGAGAGATGCTGGAGAAAGTCGGGCTGGCCGGACGCGAGGATCACTATCCTTCGCAATTGTCGGGTGGCGAGCAGCAGCGCGTCGCGATCGCGAGGGCGCTGGTGCATGGGCCTAAGCTGATACTGGCCGACGAGCCCACCGGCAACCTGGACGTGCACACCGGGGCGAAGATCATCGAGCTGCTGTTCGGCCTGAATGCGGACTCGGGCGCGACGATGGTGCTGGTTACGCATGACCCGCAGATTGCGCGACGCTGCCAGCGCGTCCTGTGCCTGCAGGACGGCAAGCTGATCGAGAGCCGCGATCATGCCGTTTCTGCTTGATCTTGCCTGGCGCGATCTGCGCTCCAGCGGCCGTTCGCTGCGGGTTTTCTGTGCCTGCCTCGTCCTTGGTGTGTCCCTGGTAGCCGCCTCCGGCGGTCTCTACAACCTCATCAATATCGGCCTGCTGGCAGACACCCGCGTGCTGATGGGCGGCGATCTGGAAGTCGAAACCAGCGCGCCGCTGCCCGATGATGCGCTCGAGTGGATCGGCCGGCATGGCGTGGTTTCGCGGCTGACCGAGCTCGACACCATGCTCGGCACCGACAGCGGTGACTTCGTGCGCGTCGAGCTGCAGACCACTGACGCAAGGTATCCGCTTTACGGCCAGCTGCGGCTGGAGCCGGCGCTTCCCCTCGCCGCCATCACGGCATTCGACGACGAGCGCTGGGGCGCCGCGATCGATCCGGTGCTGGCCGACACGCTCGGCATCGGCGTCGGTGACACGATTCACGTCGGTTCGCTGGCCATGACGGTTCGCGCCCTGATCCTGCATCAGCCGGACCGCAGCCTCAATGCCGACTGGGGCGGTGCGCCGGTGCTGGTCAGCGAGGGGGCCGTGCAGGCTTCCGGGCTGATCGTGCCGGGCAGTCGCATCGACTATGAGTACCGGGTGCGCACCGATGTTGCGGCGGAAACCCTGCGCGAACAGTTCCATGCCGCGTTTCCCGGCCAGACATGGGAAGTCCGCACCTTCCAGGACCGGAGCAGCCGTCTGTCCGAGCGCCTGGACCAGATTGCATCGGGGTTGCTGATCATCGGTTTCAGCACCTTGTTCATCGGTGGTCTGGGTGTGTTCAACAGCATCCGCGCCTATCTGCAGAACAAGCTCAAGACCATCGCGACGCTGCGCGCGCTCGGTCTGCGCAACCGGCGCCTTGCAGTCGTCTACCTGCTGCAGGTCGGCCTGTTGAGCGGCGGCGCCAGTCTGCTGGGTGCGCTGATCGGCAGCGGGCTTGCATTGGTGGGCGCTGCCGCCGTCGCGGAACGGATTCCGATGGCGACGACGCTGTCGAGTCTCGTCCTTCCGGTGCTGACTGCCATCGGCTTCGGATTGCTGACTGCCTTTGCATTCACATTGCCTGCCGTCGGGCAGGCGCTGTCGGTGCAGCCAGCCATCCTGTTTCGCGGCGACACCAGGAGTTCGGCGCGCACGCCGCGCGGCTGGTGGCTTGCGACGCTTGCCTGTGGCATCGCCATTGTGCTGCTGGTGTTCGCCGCCATGCCAGACATGCTGTTCGGCCTAGGCTTTGTGCTGGTCATTGCGACGCTGCTGGTATTGCTCGATTTCGTCGTGCGTGGTCTGCGCCGCCTGGCACGGCGACTGGACAGTCAGCCGCTGCTCACGCGCCGCTTCGAATTGCGGCTGGCGCTCGCCAACCTGCATCGACCGGGCACATCATTGCGGGCATCACTGCTGTCACTCGGTTCGGCGCTGACGCTGCTGGTGGCCTGCACGCTGGTGGTGGCATCCCTGTTCCGCACCATCAACAGCACCATTCCCGAGGAGTCACCGGCACTGGTCCTTTATGACATCGCCAATGACGAGATCGAGCCCATCCGCGATGTGGTGGCAGGGTTTCCGGGCACGACACGCATGGATACGGCGCCGCTGGTGCGCAGCCGCATCGAAGCCGTGAATGGACGCGCGCTCAGCGAGCTCGATGATCTGGGTCATGAGCAACTGCGCGATGCGGCACAGGATGAATACAAGCTCAGCTACTCCGCCAACAACATCGATGCCGTGACTGTCGTCGAGGGGGCCTGGTGGCAGGAGCCGGTGTCCGGCCGGCCCCGGCTCGCGATGGAAGACCGCGAAGCGAACCAGCTTGGGCTGCGGGTCGGCGATGTCATCACATTCGCCATCGAAGGGCAGGGGCTCGATGCCGAGATTGCGGTGATCTTCAGCCAGAAAGGTCTCCAGACCAGGTTCTGGTTCGAGGGCATATTGTCGGACGGCGCGCTGGCGGGGTTCGTTCATCGCCATGTCGGCGCGGCCTACATGAGTGATGACGAGGCGATCGGCGCGCAGCGGCGCATCGCAGCCATTGCGCCAGGGGTCGTCACCGTGCGCACGGCAACGCTGCTGACTGCCGCGAGGGATATATTGGGCAAGGCCGCCGGGGGGCTTGCCGTCGTTGCCGGGGTCAGTCTCGCCGCCAGCCTGCTGGTTCTGACCAGCATCATGGCCGCGGGGAGGACACGGCAGATCTACGATGCCATCGTGCTCCACGCGCTGGGCACCCGGCTTGCGGTCATCAAGCGCAGCCTGTACATGGAATATCTGCTGCTGGCGCTTGTGACATCCGTGTTCGCCGTGGTGCTGGGCTCCGCGCTGGCTTTGCCCCTGCTGCATCTGCGGCTGAAGCTGCCATCGGGAGACCTGTTGTGGCTTGGCGTCGTGACCGCGGTGGTCGTCAGCGTCATGTCGCTCGGCCTGGGTGCGCACTACCTGTTCCGGCGCCTGCGGCTGACTCCGGCGGTGCTGCTGCGTGAGTAGGGAGGGCCTTTGTCAGTGCCGCGTCAGCATTCCGGAGTAAGGTTGGCGGCATGGTGCAAGCACATTCTCCCCGATCGCCCCGCCGTGGGGTCTGCGTCGGCCTTGTTCTCATGCTGTTCGCCGTTCTGGCAAACGTCGGTCTCATCACCGGCGCACTGGCCGGAGTGGGTCGCAATGACCTTGTCGCCATCCGTGACGCAGTCCAGAAAGGCGAACTCCTGCCGCTGCCGCGCATCATGGAGCTGGCCCTGGCACGCGTGCCCGGAGATGTAGTCAAGACGGAGCTGGAGTCCGAACGCGGGCGGCTGATCTACGAAATCAAGATCCTCACCCCGCAGGGCAGCGTCAGGGAGGTGAAACTGGATGCCCGTACCGGTTCCATCCTGCTTGTAGAGGACGATTGATGCGGGTGCTGGTGATCGAGGACGACCCGGTCGTCGGACCAGACCTGGTTCAGGCACTGTCCGAGGCTGGTTTCGTCGTCGATCTCGCCACCGATGGCATGGACGCCTGGTATCGCGGCGCTGTCGAGAGCTATGCCCTCGCCGTGGTCGATCTGGGTCTGCCGAAACTCGATGGCCTCAGCATGCTCCGGCGATGGCGCGCGGAAGGACATCACTTTCCGGTGCTGATCCTGAGCGCCCGGAGCGACTGGACCGAAAAGGTCGAAGGCATCCAGGCCGGTGCGGATGACTACCTCGGCAAACCTTTCGCAATGGGCGAACTGGTGGTGCGGGTCCGCAGCCTGATCCGCCGCACGGCGGGCCATTCTTCACCGCTGCTGGTCATTGGCCGTCTGCGTCTGGATACCCACAGAATGAGCGTCTCCGTCGATGATCATCCGGTGCGCCTTTCTCCGCTGGAGTATCGTTTCCTTGATCTGCTGGCGCATCGCTCTGGCTGCTTTCTCTCCACCATGGAGATTGCCGAACACCTGCATGGCAGGGCCGATGCGGCCGATGCCAATGCCATCGAAGCGCTGGTGCTGCGGCTGCGCCGCAAGCTGGGACCGGAAGTGGTCGAGAGCCGGCGCGGCTTCGGCTACCGGCTCCGCGGGTCGTGATCTGGGACTCGCTGCGGCTGCGATTGCTGGCGGTTGCCGCCGTGGCGATCCTGGCTGCCCTTGCGCTGGCGGGGGGCGGCATGAACTGGTTCTTCGAGCAGCATATCGAGCAGCGCGAGGCTGACGCGCTGATCCGTGATGGCAGGCTGATCGTGGGCGGGCTGCGCATCGATCCGGCCGGTCGTCCCGTGGCCGATGTGCAGCCTGGCGACGACCGCTATGGGGAAGCCGGAAGCGGCCTCTACTGGCAGCTCACCACCAGCAAGGGCAGCGCTCTGTCTGCCTCGCTGTGGGACCAGAGTCTTCCTGTGGCGCCCGATGTGGACCCGGGAAGCTGGCGCATCCGGCACGTGTCAGGACCGTTCGGCAAGTCACTGCTGATCGTCGAGCGGCCAATCCTGCCCGAGCGCGCCCCGGAGCCGGTACTGGTGCAGGTCGCGACCGACTATGCGCCGCTGCATGCAGCCCGCCGCGAATTCCACCGGGACACTGTGCTGTCATTGAGTCTGCTCTGGCTGTTCCTGCTTATCGCGGCCTATGCGCAGGTGTCGCTGGGCCTGCGTCCACTGGCGGCAGTGCGCCGGCAGATCGGTGCGCTCCGGGGCAACCCTGCCGCGCGCCTGCCGGCTGTGCATCCGCGCGAGATCACACCGCTCACCGAGGCGATCAACGCGCTTGCCGATGCACGAGAGGCCGATCTGGGGCGCGCCCGCAAGCGTGCCGGCGACCTGGCGCATAGTCTCAAGACACCCCTTGCCGCCCTGGCGGCGCAAAGCCGCAGGGCAAGGGAAGCCGGCGCGGTGGAAGCGGCGAACGGCCTTGATCAAGCCCTCGCCGCGATGCGCGCAACGCTCGAAACCGAGCTGGCCCGCACCCGGGCAGCGGCGGCACGCGAAGCAGGGCAAAGCCTTGCGGCCGACATCGAGACTCTGATCGAGAACATCATCGCGGTGATTGCGCGTACGGAAGCGGGAGAAGGGCTGGTCTTCGAGGCTCATGTGCCAGATGATCTGCGCATTCCGGCCGCGGTCGAGGATCTGACCGAGCTTCTGGGCGCGCTCATCGAGAACGCGGCCCGCCACGCGCGACATCGGGTGCGCGTGCGGGGCGAAATGGAAGCGGGCCAGAGCCTGCTGTGGATCGAGGATGACGGTTCGGGCCTCGGCCGTGAATCATCCGAAGCCGTGCTGGTCCGCGGCATCCGGCTCGATGAAGCCGGGCCTGGCCATGGTCTGGGCCTGGCAATCGTGAACGATCTCATGCAGGCAACCGGCGGCACGATTACCCTCGGCCGCGCCGAACTGGGCGGACTCGAAGCGCGCCTTGCGTGGCCGATCGAGCTGCCCGCCACGCCCCCGCGCAGGCGCGGCTTCCTGGATTGGCTGACGCGACGCTGACCGCGGGTGTGATCCGGGCGTCAGCGTCGCGCGTCCAGGATGACGCGCTGACCGGACTCATCCAATGGAGAGGCGCATGAAGTTGCTGGGGCTGGGCATCACGTCCTGCGCAATGCTGTTCGGCGCCGCCGCGATGGCGCAATCCGCATCGCCGGCAGCGAGCAAGTCGATCGAAATCCGCCGGACGGCAACCCCGCCGACGATTGACGGGAGCCTGCTGCCAGCCGAGTGGCAGGATGCCGCGCTCATCGAGGACCTGCATCAGGTCTCGCCGGTGGAGTATGCGTCGCCTTCCGAGCGCACGCAGGTCTACGTCATGTACGACAGCGATGCGCTGTACATTGGCGCAAGGCTGTTCGACAGCCAGCCGCAAGCGGCGACGGCCAACATCCTCAGGCAGGGTGAAGACCTGGACGGTGATGATCGCATCGCCGTGGTCATCGATCCATTCAACGACGGGCGCAGCGGCTATTCCTTCACCGTGAACATGCACGGTGTCCGCAGGCAGGCCCTGTACGAGAACGCCAGCGAGGAGAACTTCGACTGGAAGGGAATCTGGCATGTACGCACCAGCCGCGACGCCGAAGGCTGGGTGGCGGAAATGGTCATTCCGTTCAAGACGCTGTCGTTCAATCCGAACAGCGACACCTGGGGTTTCAACGTTCAGCGCAATGTCACGCGTCGCACGGAGTCGATCGGCTGGTCGTCACGAAACCAGGAGATCAATCCCAGCACGGCCGGCCGGATCACGGGCCTGCAGGGCATGAATCAGGGAATCGGCCTCGATCTCGTTCCTTCCCTGACACTGCGTCACGACAAGGTGTTCGATCCGGCACGCAGCGCGCAGTCGGTCGAGCCCTCGCTCGATGTGTTCTACAAGATCACGCCGGCGCTGACGGCCGCCCTGACGGTCAATACCGATTTCTCCGCCACCGAAGTCGATGACCGGCAGGTCAACCTGAGCCGTTTCGGGCTGTTCTTCCCGGAGAAACGCGCCTTCTTCCTCCAGGATGCGGACATCTTCGAATTCGGCCGTCTCGGCAGCGGTGGCGGTGCCCAGTTCTCGGGTGGAACCCTGCAGAACGGCAGGCCGTTCTTCTCGCGCCGTATCGGGCTGGCCGGCGACGGCACTCCGGTGGATCTGCGCGTCGGCGCCAAGCTCACGGGCCGGATCGGTGAGTGGAGTGTTGGCCTGCTGGATGTCCAGCAGGCTGCATACGATGGCGTCGATTCCCGCAACCTCTTCGTCGGCAGGGCAGCCGTCAACGTGCTGGAGGAATCGACCGTCGGCGCGATCCTCACGCATGGAGATCCGCGTTCCAATCTCTCGAACACCCTGGTCGGCGCCGACTTCCGCTATCGCAATTCGCGTCTTCCCGGGAGCCGCATCCTCGAAAGCGAGATCTGGTACCAGCAGTCCGATACCGAAGGCGTGAGCGGTGACGACGCGGCGTGGGGGCTGCGCCTGCAATCGCCGAACAGCATCGGCCTGCGTGGTGGAGTCGGCGTGAAGGAGATCCAGCGAAACTTCTATCCGGCCCTTGGATTCGTCAACAACACCGGCATTCGTGACCATACGGCTTATGTCGGGTACACCCGTCGGTCTGATTCCAGGCTGCTGCGAACCCTGTATTCGGGCGCGGAGCTGCAGCACATCCGCTTCATCGATGGAGGCCTGCAGACCGAATCCCTCAAGTTGCGTGCATTGGAAATCGAAACCGATGCGGGCGATGCCCTGGAATTCACCTACTGGCGCACTCGCGAGGGGATCGACGAGGATTTCGAGATCTTCCCCGGTGTTACGGTTCCGGTCGGTCAATACGAGTACGCGGAATACGAGATAGCCATTGGGGCAGCGGATCATCGGCCGATCTCCGGTGAGGTGGGGATCCGCTGGGGCGATTTCCTGGACGGCAGACACCGGGCCTATGAGGGCGAGATCGTGCTGCGTCCGTCGCCGCATTTCGCATTGGCGGCCGAATATGAGTACAACGACATCGACCTGCCGCAAGGCGGGTTCATCACACGCGTCATGAGTCTGCGACTCGACCTTGTTTTCTCGTCGACGCTGTCGTGGTCGAACCTGCTGCAGTATGACAACGAATCGGAACTTGTCGGCTTCAACAGCCGGTTGCAGTGGATTCCGGAGGCGGGCCGTGAAACCTACCTGGTCGTCAATCACGCACTGCAGGATTTCGACAGGGACGGGCGCCTGCGCTCCGCGAATGCGGACATCGTACTCAAGGTGGGCTATACCTTGCGCTTCTGAACGCTGCCCACATGCCGCGCGCCGGATGAGTGAAAATCGCTAGCTGCCCGGGCCGATGCGGCCAATCAGCGGCAGCTTCAGCGCAAAGTCTGCCGGATCGATACCGAAGGTCAGGCCCAGCAAGTTCACCTCCAGCCCTTCTTCCAGGCCTGCCGCGACCCCGACCACGCCCAGCAGGCTCACCTGCGCGCCGGTCCCGCTGGGCAGACGCGCCAGCGGCGTCACGCCCAGGTAGTCCTTGCCGATGGCCGTGGGCGGCAGGTCGGTGCGCAGTTCCGGCGCCGCACGCAGCACGAAGGCGGTGAAAGTATTGGAGTTCGGCCCCGGCCATACCCGGTAAGTGCCTGAGTAGGGGTAGGTCGCCACCGCGGCCTCGATGCGGTCGATGAGTTCGTCGACTTCCGGGCCGCGTTTCTCGGCCAGCAATTCGGGCCGGTTGCCATACCAGTGGCCGTCGGGCGGGCGGTTGCTGGTGACCAGTGCGGTGCCGGTGCGCCGCAGACGATGTCCGTTGACCTCGTGCACCGTGAATGCGTCCGCGTTGCTACGCTTGAGCGCGATCCAGGTATGCACGCCGAAATAGCCGCGCCAGCGCACGGCGCGCGCCGCGTACACCTGCACCACGGCCTCGGGCGTGGCGGCCGGGTCCGGTGCGAGGCCGGCGGGCTCCTGGCTGGCCGTGCGCCAATCGCTGCCGCGCACCTGGCCGGAAAAATTGAGCCAGCTGGCGGAACAGGCGGTGTAGGTCGGCACCAGCAGCAACAGCAGCCACTTCTTCACAGAGGTTGGTCCCTTCGGGAATGACCCTGCTACATGTGGGCAACAGGAAGCCCGGAGTCAAGCGCTTTGGCGGCCGATTCAATCACCGCTGGTCGTTGCACATCAATGTATACGATTATATATATGAATAGCTTGAAAATGAACTGATTCGTCAAATTCTCGGGGCCGCTTCGGCATCGCTGCGCTACAAATGCTGCGACCTGGACAATTTCCAGCTACAGCTGTGCCAGCCCTCGGCCATGGATTCGCCGCAGAAGCGTTTCCTGGACGAGCACGGCGAAGGTGTCTATCACCTCGGGTTCGAGTCCGATCTCGATCGTGCGGAGGGTTTCGGCCGGACCATGGGGCTGCCGGTCATCGGCCGCGGGCGCCGGGATAGACGTGGGTGTGCGTGAAACGGATGGCTGCGAGTGCGTGCCGCCGCTCACAGCCCGATGACGTCGCGAACCACGTTGTAGGTGGTTTCCACATGCGCGCGCGCGAGGGCTTCGGCAACCTCCGGCTGCTTCTGCGTGATCGCCGCCAGGATCTGCTTGTGCTGCTCGTTGGCCTTGTGGGTCTGCTCCAGCGAAAACTGCACCGGCGAGCGCATGTTCCAGTAATGGAACATCGTGCGGCTGTGCATTTCGACGAACATCGGATTGTCCGCGATCTGCACGATTTTCTCGTGGAAGGTGCGATTCAGGCGATTGAGTGCGATGCGCGGAATGGAGGCGTATTCGTCCATGCGCACGACCAGTGACTCCAGTTCGGCGATGTCTTCCTTGCGCGCCCGCGTCGCGGCCAGGCGAGTGGCGTATCCTTCTATGGCGGAGCGGCACTCGAACAGTGCCGGAATGCATTCGGGCCCCAGATCCTTGATGATCCAGCCATTGTCGCGACTTACCAGACCTTCACCATTGAGGCGCAGCAACGCTTCGCGCACCGGCGTGCGTCCGGCATTCAGGTTGGCGGATATGGTGTCTTCGACCAGACGTGTGCCAGGACGGTATTCCAGCGTCAGTATCCTGGATCGCAACGCGTCATATACGTCAGCCGGGCGCATGGGCTTGGCTTTACGCGTGGTGCGCTTCTGTTCTTCAGGCATGCCGATCGGTTCCTGTCAGCATATTTCGTTGCATATCGTATCATATTCGCTGCATTCTGGTGCGGGCGGGACAGCGGTGTGCACCACATCAGGGCCGTGACGCGCGTCTAGAATATATGATAAAATATACGAATTTTGACTTACCCCTTCACATAAAGGCAGGTCATGGCGATGAGCGAGCAATCGTTGTACAGCGGGCCGGTATTCGAGATGGCGCGGCGGCAGTTCGATGCGGTGGCCGATCACCTCCAGATGCCGATGGAATACCGCGACCGGCTGCTGCTGCCCAAGCGGGCCATTGCGGTGTCCTGCCCGATCCACCGTGATGATGGCTCCACGGCCGTGTTCCAGGGCTTCCGTGTGCAGCACCACCTGAGCCTGGGCCCGACCAAGGGCGGAACGAGGTTTGCCCCCATGGTGGACATGGGTGAAGTGGCCGCCCTGGCCGTGTGGATGAGCTGGAAGTGCGCTCTGGCGGGCCTGCCCTATGGCGGGGGCAAGGGGGGTGTGGCTGTGGACCCCCACAGCAGCTGTCTCTGCGGGAGCTGGAGTCCCTGTCCCGGCGCTACATGCAGGAGATGATCCCCTTCGTCGGCCCGCACACCGATGTCATGGCCCCGGATGTGGGCACCAACGAGCAGGTCATGGCCTGGTTCATGGATACCTATTCCATGTACCAGGGCAGCACGGTGACCGAGGTGGTCACCGGCAAGCCGGTGCAGTGCGGCGGCACGGCCGGGCGGCGCGAAGCCACCGGGCGCGGCGTGGCGCATCTGGTGGACCGGGCGATGGAGAAGCTGGCGCTCACGCCCTCGCGCTGCACCGCCATTGTGCAGGGCTTTGGCAATGTGGGCTCGGTGGCCGCGGCCGCGATGGCCGAGCGGGGAGTGAAGATCGTCGGGATCAGTGACCACACGGCGGCGTACTACGATCCCAGGGGCCTCGACATGGCGGCCGTGCACCGGCACATGCAGCAGCACCGGGTGCTCAAGGGGTATTCCACCGAGGCGCTGTTCGATCCGGCGCAGCTGCTGAGCCAGCGCTGCGATGTGCTGGCGCCGTGTGCGCTGGAGCGGGTGATCGAGGCGCCGCTGGCCGAGAGGCTGGACTGCCGCATCCTGGCCGAGGGGGCCAATGGGCCGACCACGCCCGAGGCGGATCGGGTGCTGGAGCGGCGCCGGGAGCAGATCTTCATGATCCCGGACATCCTGTGCAATGCGGGCGGGGTGATCGTCAGCTACTTCGAGTGGGTGCAGGATCTGCAGCAGTTCTTCTGGGACGAGACGGAGGTCAATGAGCGGCTGTACCGGGCGCTGGACCGTTCGTTCGAGCAGGTGCTGCGCTATGCCGCGGACCACGGGATCTCGCACCGCAATGCCGCTCTGGCCATCGGTGTGCAGACCGTCTGGAACGCCAAGAAAACCCGCGGACTGTTTCCCTGATGAACAGGGCGATCAGCGGACTGCTGTCCACCAGCCCGGTGTCTGCATACGTGATCTGTCAAGGCGCCGATCACACACCGCCGCGCGCCTTCAGCCGCAGCCCGTCATGGATCGTGCTTCCGGGAAACAGCACCACACGATCGCCTTCGCCAAGCCCCTGGGCGATCACGCGCCGCGCTCCGTCCGCGACGCCAACCTCCACCTGCGTCAGCACCGCGCGTCCATCCACAACCTTGTAAACGAACCACTGCTCCCCGCGCCGGAACAGCGCTCCCAGCGGCACGCGCAGCGCATCCGGCGTCTCATCCACCGTGACACGCGCATCCACGCGATAGTCATGCCCCAGCGGTTGCGCGGCGGTGCGGTCATCGAACTGCAGGATGACATTGGTGCGTTGCTCTTCCACGCCCAGCGCTGAAACCTTGGTGCGCGCCACGGGTTCGATGCGATCGACCGTGGCGGGCAGCGGCGCTCCACCCCAGTTCTCGATCTGCGCGCGCTGGCCGGGTCGCATGCGCACGGCATCCTGCGACAGAAACTCCGCCACCACTTCAATGTGCGACGGATCGCCGATCTCCAGCAGCGGAGATCCGACGGGCAGCACCGTCTCGCTCTTCTGCGGCACGCGCAGCACGCTGCCGGTCACGGGCGAGCGCACGGCGATGCTGCCGCCTTCCAGCCGCTCGGGAGAGAGCAGGGCGCTGCGGGCGCGGGCCAGCTCCGCCTGCGCGGCATCGCGCGCGGCGCGCGCCGCATCGAGCCGTGCCCGGCTATTGTCCACGGCGGCGGCGGAAACCAGGTGCTGTGCGACCAGTTCCTCGTTGCGCCGGTGCTCGGTCTGCGCAAGGTTCAGCTCGGCGTCGGCCGAGCGCAGCTGTGCCGCGGCGGCATCGGTGGCGGCGCGCGCCTGCAGGTCGGTGCGGCTGTCGAGGAAGCCGGCGGCCGCGCGCGTCATGCGCGCCACCACCGCATCGGCGGCCACGGCGTCGCCGGGTTCGACTTCCACGCGCAGCACCCGCCCGGCGATCGGCGCCGAGACCACATAGACATCGTGCATGCGGGTGCGGCCCTCATCCACCAGATCCACGCGTACGGCGCCACGGTCCACGACGGCGAAGTCGGCCTCGGTGGCGCGGGGCAACAGGCTGATGGCGATCGCGGAGGCAGCGAGCGCGCCCGCCACGATCCAGAACACCGTCACCCGTCGCGACCGTTTCTTCTGTTCTCCGCTCGGCATCCTGTTTCCTCGATCAATCCCGTGACTTGAGCACGCCCACCAGGTCGAGGCGATCCACGCCCCGGCGGACGAGCAGTGTAGCGGCGATCACGGCCGTCGCTACGAACAGCGCCGATTCGCCATAGGCGGCCGCGCTGGTGACGTAGGGAAAGACGAACAGCTCTGTCTGGAACTGCGACATCAGCCAGCGTGACAGCACGTTGCCCAGCACCGCGCCCAGCGGCAGCGCCATGAGCAGCAGCGCGCCGAGTTCGGCGAGCAGCACATAGGAGGCTTCGGAGCGGCTGAAGCCCAGCACCCGCAATGTGGCGAGGTCGCGTTCCTGCTCGGCGAGCGTCACGCGCGCGGAAGAGAACGCCACGCCGGCGGCCATCAGCGACGAGAACACCACGAACATGCCGGCGAAGAAGCCGCTGCCTTGTTCCAGCAGCTTGCGCATGGATTCGCGCGCATTGTCGAGGAAGCTCACGGCCATGATGGTGGGCAGCTCCTTGGCGCGCGCGCCGAAAGCATCGCGCTGCGTGCGATCCAGCAGCAGGTAGGCGGCCGTGACCCGGTCCGGCTCGCGCAGCATGCGGCCCAGCGCGGAGAGCTCCATGTAGGCCGAGGCGGCAAGATAGGGTTTGACGATGGCGACCACCGGCAGCTCGGCGGTGGCGCGGTGGCCGTCGGCCGCCTGCACGCGCACCTTGTCGCCCAGTTGCACATCCAGCTTGCCGGCGATGAGCTGCGACAGCGTCAGGCCGTCGCCGCGCGGCTGCACGGCGTCGAGGTTCTCGTCCAGCACGCGGTTAAGCTGAGCGCCCGGCGGCACGCCGATCAGCGAATTGCGCTGCCTGCGGCTGCCGGCCTCGAAGATCACGTCGCTGCTGCGCAGCGGCTCCACGGACAGCACTCCGGGCAGCCGCGCTACATCGCGCAGGATGGCCTCGTCCGCGGACTCGGAGAAGCTCACCATCACATCCATCCGCTGCGCGACGCCGAAGGTCACCTCGATGATGCGGTCCATCGACAGCGGGAAATGCCGCGAGGTGATCAGCAGCGCCATGCCCAGCGCGATGCCCAGCACCGTGGTGGCCGAACGGCGCGGGAAGCGCGCGATGCGGCGCGCCACCATGCGTGATTTGCCATCGAGTTTTGCCGCGGCGCTCTCGACCATGACGCCCAGGCGGCCGAAGCCCGTGGGCGCCGGCGGCGCGAGCGCGGCCGCAGGCGGCAAACGGATGGCGCGGATCACCGCCTGCGTGGCGCCGGCCAGCGCCGCCACCGCGGCCACTGCCAGCGCGCCAAGGTATACGCCCGGTCCGGCCTCGAACCGCAGGTCGGGGATGCGGTAGACGCTGGCGTAGATGTCGGCAATGACGAGCCCGATCCAGTGTCCGATCGCCATGCCCAGCAGCGCGCCGAGGATGGAGAACGACAGCGCGAACTTGGCGTAGTGGAAGCCGATGGGGAAATTGCCGTAGCCGAAGGATTTCAGCAGTCCGATGTTGGCGCGTTCGGTGGCGACCAGCCGCGACAGCGACACATTGAGCAGGAATATCGCCACAGCCAGGAAGAAGGGCGGCAGGATGGAGGCCATGGTCTTGAGCGAAGCCAGTTCATCGGCGAGGAACTGCGCCGACAGCATGCGGTCGCGCCCAAAGGCGCCACGGCCGCCATGGCGGGCCAGCAACCGGTCGACGGAATCGATGACGGCGCGCTCGTTGGCTTGCGGCTCCAGCCGTATTTGCACATCGTTGAAGGCGCCGTCGCGATCGAAGGCGCGGCCCAGCGCCTCGCGCCCCATCCACACCACGCCGAAGCGCTCCGGTTCGGGCAGCAGCGCACCGGGCGCCACCGCGAACACGAACTCGGGGCTGCTGGCGATGCCGACGATCTCCACATCACGGCGCTTGCCGTAGATCAGCGCGCCGAGGCGGTTACCGGGCGCGAGCCGGTTGGCCTCGGCAAAGGCTTCGTTGACCAGCACTTCGCGGTCGCGCGCCGGATTGGGCATGCGTCCTTCGCGCAGCACGATGCCGTTCACGCGTGGTTCGCGGTCGGGCGGCAATGACACCAGCCGCGCCGACACGGGCTCGTTGCGGCCCGGCAGGTCGAGCAGCCCCACGCCCGAGATGCGCGTCTCCACCGCGCGCACTCCGGGCAGTTGGGCAAGCTCGCGCGTGAGGCTGTCCGGCGCGCGCACCACGCCTGCCGCCACATCCGCCATGCGGCTGCTGTCGTAGTAGCCATCGCGTGCGCTCAGCAACGAGCCGTACATGCCGGTGGCCATCACGAACACCGTGACGCCGCAGGCCAGCACCGCGCCCACTGCGGCGGCCTGCATCTTCATGCGCGACAGATCGCGCAGCAGCTTGCGGTCCAGCGGCGGGATGAAGCCCATCACCAGTTCAGCTCCGACGGCTTGCGCCGCTGCGCATTGGTCTCGATGCTGCGGATGGCGCCGTCGGCGAAGCGCACCACACGGTCGCCGACCTGCGCGATGTCGGCGTTGTGCGTGATCAGCAGTGTGGTGGTGCCGAGGCGCTCGTTGGCCTCGATGATCGCTTCGATCACGCGGATGCCGGTGGCGACATCGAGCGCCCCGGTGGGCTCGTCGCACAACAGCACCGTGGGCCGTTTGGCGATGGCGCGCGCGATCGCCACGCGCTGCTGTTCGCCGCCGGAGAGCTGCGCCGGGAAATGGCCGCTGCGCGCGGCGAGGCCCACCAGCGCCAGCGCCTCTTCGGCGGGCATGGGATCGTCGGCCACCTCGGTGACCAGTTCCACGTTCTCGCGCGCCGTGAGGCTTGCGATGAGGTTGTAGAACTGGAATACGAAACCCACGTGATGGCGACGGTAGTGGGTGATCTCGGCGTCGCCGGCGGTGGCGAGGTCCAGGTCGCGGAACAGGGCCTGCCCCGCGGTGGGGCGGTCGAGACCCCCCAGGATGTTGAGCAGTGTGGATTTGCCCGAACCGGAGGGGCCCAGCAGGACGACCAGTTCGCCGCTTTCCACGGTGAAATCCACGCCCCTCAGCGCCAGCACGGCGGCCTCGCCCTCACCATATTGCTTGTGTACGCCCGAGAGGCGGAAAACAGGGGATTCCACCCGACAAGGATAGGCGATTGCCTTATAGTTCGCGCCCCCGGAACAGCCTCAGGACCCCCATGCGCCTCGATGCCCTGCCCATTGGCAAGAACCCGCCTCATGAAGTGAATGTCGTCGTCGAAGTGCCGGTCGGCGGCCAGCCGATCAAGTACGAGATGCACAAGGCCTCGGGCGCGCTGGTCGTCGATCGCTTCCTCTATACCGCGATGCGCTATCCCGGAAACTACGGCTTCATCCCGCACACCCTGTCGGACGACGGCGACCCTTGCGATGTGCTCATCGTCAATCAGCGCGGCCTGATGCCCGGCTGCGTGATCGCGGTGCGGCCGGTGGGCGTGCTCAAGATGCAGGACGAGGCGGGTGGTGACGAGAAGATCGTCGCGGTGCCGGTGCCGAAGCTCACGCGCCGCTATGAGCATGTGCACAACTACACCGACCTGCCCGAGATCTCGCTCAAGCAGGTGCAGCACTTCTTCGAGCACTACAAGGATCTCGAGGGTGGCAAGTGGGTGAAGGTGCTGGGATGGGGCGATGCCGCCGAGGCGCGGTCGCTGATCGAACAGGGCATGGCCCGCGCCGTCGCCGCCGCGAAGGACTGAAAACGGCGCAATGAATGCGGCGGATCGGTGGGCCGGCTGATGCCGGTCACGCCGCGCCGATCACCGTGCGCGCCGCATCGAGCCGGATCACCCGGTCGGCGCGCTGCGGCATTTCGGCAAGGATGTGGCGCGTGATGCGTTCGTAGTGGGCGATGAAACGCGCCACGGCGGCATCGTCCATCGTCTTGCCGCTGTTGCCGTCTTGCATGGCGAGGCGCACGCGCAGCTTGTGCTCCTGTTCCAGTCGCCAGCGGTAAACCACGTCGAACGAGGGCGCCTGCAGCAGGATCAGCGGCGCGAGCGGATCGAACAGCGCCCGGTATGGGCCTGCCAGCTGCTCATTCACGTAGCGCCGCCAGGCGCCGTCCGCATCCTCTTCGCGTTCCAGGTCGTTCAGGGGCTGCCGCAGCGCCAGCGGTGATTCAGGGCGCGCGCCCACGCACCAGCCTTCCAGCAGCACCACGTTCACCGGCGTGGTGGGCCGTCGCCACTGCGCCTCGGGAACGCGCTCGTCGCGTCCTTTGTCGAAGCGCGGCAGGTGCGGCATCTCGCCGCGGCGCAGTGCCCCGATCACATCCAGCGCCAGCGGCAGGTCATGTGTGCCGGGAACGCCGCGGGTGACCAGCAAGGGGTGCACTTCGCGGGCCAGCGTCATGCGCGCGGCGCGTGTGAGATAGAAGTCGTCGATGGACAGCACCGCCGCGGGCGTGCCGCATTCGCGCAGCAACTCGCCCAGCGCGGCGGCGGCGGTGGTCTTGCCGCTGCCCTGCGCGCCACAGAGTCCGGCCAGCAGTACATCGGAGGCGGCGCGCGCCTGCGCCGCGATCTGCGTCGCCAGTGGCCGCAGCACGGTGTCGATGATGGCGCGATAGCGCTCGGGCAGCTGCTCGCGCGCCAGCAACGCGTCGATCCAGCCGGGAGACGAGGCGCTCACGCCACCGGGTCGATGAGCTCGCGCCCGGCGAAGAAGGCTTCGAGATTCCGCGCCACGCGCATGCCCATGGCGGAGCGGGTTTCGTGTGTGGCGCTGCCCAGGTGGGGCAGCAGCACCACGTTCTCCAGCGCCAGCAACTCAGGGTGCACCATGGGTTCGCGCTCGTAGACATCCAGGCCCGCGGCCTGGATGCGGCCGCCGGCCAGAGCCTTGGCCAGGGCCTGTTCATCCACCACCGTGCCGCGCGCCGTGTTCACCAGCACGGCGCCGGGTTTCACCAGCGCCAGCCGCCGCGCGTCGATGAGATGGTGCGTCTGCGGACCGCCGGGGCAATGCAGCGATATCGCGTCGCTGGTGGCGATCAGTTCGTCCACGGATTCGCAGTACCGCGCGGCGCATGGTTTCTCGATGGCGGCATCCACGCGATGACGGCTGTGGTAGAGGATGTTCATGCTGAAAGCTGCGTGTGCCTTGTGCGCGGTCGCCTGGCCGATGCGGCCGAAGCCGATGAGGCCCAGGGTTTTTCCGGCGAGGCTTTGTCCCATCAGGTGAGTGGGGCGCCAGCCGCTCCAGCGGCCGGCGCGCAATTCGCGTTCGCCTTCGCCGGCGCGTCGCGTGGCCATCAGCAGCAACAGGATGGCGAGCTCAGCGGTGCTTTCGGTGAGTACATCCGGTGTGTTCGATACGCGGATGCCCAGCTCGCACGCCGCGGCGACATCGATGTGATTGAACCCCACGCCGAAATTGCCTATGAGCTTCACGCGCGCTCCGGGCGTGCGCAGCACCTCGGCGGTGATGGCATCGGTCACGGTGGGGCACAGGGCGTCGTGCTCGCGCATCGCGGCGGCGAGCTGCGCGGCGCTCATCGGCGTGTCGTGTTCGTTGGTCGTCACGTCGAAATGTCCGGCGAGGTAGCGCTCGACATCTTCGCTCCAGCGCCGGGTGAGCAGGATGCGGGGACGGGAAGGCATGTCCGGATCAGCCCAGCCTCTGGGCATGCCAGGCCAGGTGATCGGCGATGAAAGTGCTCACGAAGTAGTAGGAGTGGTCGTAACCGCTCTGGAGTCGCAGCCGCAAGGACTGGCCTGCGGCGGCGCACGCGGCTTCCAGCAGCTCGGGCTTGAGCTGGCCGGCAAGGAAGCTGTCGGCTTCTCCCTGGTCGACCAGGATCTCGTCGTAATGGCCGCGGGCCGCGCCGCGTTCGATCAGCAGTGCGGCGTCATGCGCGCGCCACAGCGCGCGGTCGGCGCCGAGATAGGCGCCCAGCGCCTTCTCGCCCCAGGGGCAGCGCGTGGGAGAACTGATGGGCGCAAAGGCCGAGACGCTGCGGAACAACCCGGGATGGCGCAGCGCCAGCGTCAGCGCGCCGTGGCCGCCCATGGAATGACCGCTGATGCCGCAACGCCCGAGGTCCACGGGAAATCCGGCGGCCACGGTTTCGCGCAGCTCGCCGGTCACATAGCTTTCCATCCGGAAGTGCGGGGCCCAGGGTTGCTCGGTGGCATCGACATAGAACGAGGCGCCCTGGCCCAGATCATAGGCGGCATCGTCCGCGACGCCTTCGCCGCGCGGGCTGGTGTCGGGCGCCAGCACGGCAAGACCCAGCCGCCGCGCCGCGGCGTAGGCGCCTGCCTTGGTGGTGAAATTCTCCTCGGTGCAGGTGAGCCCCGAAAGCCACAGCAGCAGCGGGAAGGGGCCCTGGCCGGGCGGCAGGAACAGCGAGAACTTCATCGGCGTGCCGGTGGTGTGGCTGGCATGCCGGCAGAAATGCACGGTGCCCTCCGCCACGCGATGCTGCTGCAGGATCTCGATGCTCATCTTTGTCTCCGCTTCGTCGGCGATGGTCGGTTGCCTGCCCGCAATATATAGTGTGCGCGCATGTCCCTGAATCCTTGGCCGACAATTCGCCACAGCGCAGCCGGCCCGGTCACCGGCATGCTGGCGGCGCTGCTGCTTGCAGGCTGCTCGTTGCCGGCTTCGAAAGACAATGTTGCTGCCACTCGCGACCTGGTCGCCGGCCAGACGGGCGCTGATCCGCAGTGGCGTCGCGACAATCAGGCGGACGAGGCGGCGCAGGCCGCTGCGCTTGCGATGCTGGGGGATGGCGTTGCGCCGGCGGCGGCGGTGACCATCGGCTTGCTGATGAATCCCGAAGTGCAGCAGGCCTTCGAGCAGCTGGAGATCGCGCGCAGTGAAGTGGTGGCGGCCGCCACGCCGCCCAATCCGGTGGCCATCGTGGGCATCCGCAATCCCAGCGGCAATCTTTCCGTTTTCTATCCGGACCGCACTGTCAGCGTCGGCGTGCTGCAGAATGTGCTGGCGCTGCTGCACATGCCTGACCGCATGGCCGTGGCCCGCAAGGAGCTGGACCGTCAGCGACTGCTCGCGGCGGCGCGCATCGCGGCCGTCGCCGCGCGGACCACCGAAGCCTGGCTGGAGTATGCGAGCGCGCAGCGCGTGGCGCAGCTGCGGGAGCGTTCGGCGGCGGCGGCGCGCGCCACCTTCGAGCAGCTCGCCGCCGGGCAGCTCGCGGCGGACGATGCCGATGCGGCGCAGATCGACATGGCGGCCGAGCGTAGCGGTCTTTTCGATGTGGAAAGCTCAGCTGCCCGCGCGGCGCTGGAGGCCAGCACGGCGCGTGCGCGCCTGGGCGAGCTCATGGGCGTGTCGGGATGGCGGGATGACTGGCAGCTTGCCGGGCAGCTGTCCGATCCGCCGGCGGAGGATCCTGCGTTGCAGGCGCTGGAAGGCGTGGCCTTGCAGCAGCGCCTGGACATCCGCGCTGCCGCGCAGGCGATCGAGGTGCGGCTGCGCATGCTGGCGATGCAGCGGCGTTTCCGCTGGCTCGGCGCGCTGGAGATCGGCGCATTCCGCGAGGCGGCGGTGGATTCCACTCCCTTCGTGGGGCCCAACGCCGTGGTGGAGCTGCCGCTGTTCGACCAGCATCAGGCGCAGCTGCTGGCCGCCGACGCCGAACTGCGCAGCGCACTGCGCGCGCTGGAGGCGGCGAAGCTTGCGGCGCGTACCGAACTGCGCATTCACGCGGCTGAACTGGCCACGGCGCGGGGGCTGCTCGAGCAGCACCGGCAGCTGGTTCTCCCCGGGCCGCAGCAGCCGCAGGCAGCGCAGGATGGCGGTGAGTCCGATGCACCGGAACATCTGCGCCGGCAACTCGTGCTGCTGGAATCCGAGGAGCAGCAGATGCTGCTGCTGCGCGACTACTGGCGTGCCCGGTCAGCGCTGGCCGCCGCTGCCGGCGACTGGTCGCTCAGCGGCCTGCCCGCTCTTTAAAAAGCAAGAAGGCGCGGGCCCGCGCCTGTTGCGCCGCGCAGGCGCTGATCGATTTGCGTGCACTATGCGATCGCGCTGCGTGGCAATGGTGCGCGCGCACTTGATGTTGCCCCGAGGCAACGTCGTTTCTCCTAGTATCCAGTCACTCATTCAGCGCTCTTGTCAGCATTTTCCAGATCTTTGCGATCTGGTACGGCGTTTGCACTCTGCTTCGTGGGGCATTAACAACACCTGTCCCAAGGAGAAAATGCATGATCAAGTCGCGAATGGCGATTGCCGCTGCTCTGCTGGTTATGGCTGGAGCTGCGAGCGCCGGAACGGATGTCAGCGCAGCCTGGGTCAATGACTACGACTGGCGTGGCGTTCCCCAGACGGCTGGACACGATGCTTTCCAGCTGGGTGCGACCTATTCGGCCGACAGCGGCTTCTACGCCGGGGTGTGGGGCAGCTCTCTTCTCAGTGGTTCCGAGATCGATGCCTTCCTGGGCTTCTCCGGCGGTGATGCCGAGCAGACCGTCGGCTACGACCTGGGCGTGAACTACTACGGCTATCCGAACTCCAGCGAGTTCAATTTCTATGAGGTTTACGCCGGGCTCAGCAAGGGCGTGTTCGGCGCCAAGCTGTGGTATTCGCCCGACTTCATTGGCACGGACGAGAGCGCTTTCTACCTCGAGGGCAATGTGACGGTTCCGCTCAATGGCGGTTTCAGCCTGCTGGCGCACGTGGGCTACAGCACCGGCAACGGCATTGCGGCCTCGTACGGCGGAGACAAGAACTACCTCGACTGGTCGGCTGGCATCGGCTACGACGTGGGCAATTTCTCCACCTATCTGAAGTACTCGGACGGCGGCGACAACCCGGCCTCGGACAAGACCTTCGGTCGCATCCTGTTCGGCATTTCGACGTCGCTGCCCTGGAGTCAATGAGCGGGGCGGATTAGGATCGAGGTTCCGAAGGCGGTGGTCGCCAGCGTATGCAGGGGGAGGAATTCATGAACAAGGTGCGTGTTCTGACGGCTGTTCCCCTGCTGGTTGCCACCGCCATTGCGCATGCGGAGCTGGCGGTCACGCCGGCCATCGTGTCGGACTACGACTTCCGCGGCATCACGCAAACCAACGAGAAGCCGGCCTTCCAGCTGGGCATCGACTATGCGTTCGAAAGCGGGTTCTACCTGAACGCCTGGGGCAGCAATGTCGACTTCGGGCCAGGTGATCCCAACATGGAGGTGGATTTCGGCGCGGGCTTCGCCGGCGGGGATGCCGAAAACTCATTTGGCTATGACGTGGGCGTGGTCAGCTACCTGTATCCGGGCGCCAGCGACATCAACATGCTGGAATTCTACGCCGGCGTCAGCAAGGGTCCGTTCGACGCCAAATTCTGGTACTCACCGGACAACGCCGGCTCGGGTCGCTCCGCCTATTACCTCGAAGGCAATGTCTTGCTGCCTCTGGCGGAGAACTTCGCCTTCGTTGGCCATGCCGGCTGGAGCGATGGCGACGCCTGGAATTCCGTCGGCGGCTACTACGACTGGTCCGTGGGCGTGGAGTGGGCGGCGAGCAACGTCACGCTGGGGCTCAAATACGTCGACGGGGACAGCGATGTAGTGGAGGGCCGTGTGATCGGCTCCATCTCCGTGTCGCTGCCCTGGTCGTCGCCGTAACAGCAGGCCGATGCGGGAAGGTCTCAGGCGGACCTGATGACCTTCTCCATGATGCCGATCATCTGGTCGATGTGCGTCTTCTCGATGATGAGCGGCGGCGCCAGTGCGGTGACGTCGCCGGAGGAGCGCATGATGAGCCCTTCGTCGTAGCCCTTGAGCAGCGTGTTGAAGCCGCGCGCGCCGGGGCTGCCGGCGATGGGCTCGTACTCGAACGCCGCCACCAGACCATAGTTGCGGATGTCGATCAGGCCCGGCAGGCCCTTCAGGCTGTGCACGGCTTCTTCCCAGTAGGGCGCCAGTTCCTTCGCGCGCTGGAACAGGCCCTCGCGCTCGTAGATGTCGAGCGCCGCGATGCCGGCGGCGCAGGCGGTGGGATGCCCGGAGTAGGTATAGCCATGGCAGAACTCGATGGCTGATTCCGGGCCGGTCATGAAGGCGTCGTAGATCTCTTTCTTCACCAGCACCGCGCCCATGGGCACGGCGCCGTTGGTCAGACCCTTGGCGCAGGTGATGAGATCCGGCGTCACGCCGAATTCCTGTGCCGCGAAGGCCGAGCCGGTGCGGCCGAAGCCGGTGATCACCTCGTCGAAGATCAGCAGGATGCCGTGCCGGGTGCAGATCTCGCGCAGCTTCTGCAGATAACCCTTCGGCGGCACCAGCACGCCGGTGCTGCCGGCGATGGGCTCGACGACCACGGCGGCGATGTTGGAGGCATCGTGCAGCGCGACCAGACGCTCGAGCTCCGCTGCCAGATGGGCGCCGTGTTCCGGCTGCCCTTTGGTAAAGGCGTTCTTCGCCAGGTCATGGGTGTGGGGCAGGTGGTCGGCGCCGGGAAGCAGAGCCTGCGACCAGGCCTTGCGGTTGGGCACCATGCCGCCCACCGTGGTGCCGCCCAGGTTCACGCCGTGATAGCCGCGCTCGCGGCCGATCAGCCGGGTGCGCGTGCCTTCGCCTTTGAGGCGGTGGTATTGCAGGGCAATCTTCAGCGCGGTGTCCACGGCTTCGGAACCCGAGTTCACGAAGAACACATGGTCCAGGCCCTTGGGGGCGATCTTCGTGAGACGGTTGGCGAACTCGAACGATGAGGGATGACCCATCTGGAAGGGCGGCGAGTAGTCCACCTGCTCCATCGAGCGCGCGACGGCTTCGGTGATCTCGCGGCGGCCATGGCCGGCGTTGACGCACCACAACCCGGAGATGCCATCCAGGATCTTGCGCCCTTCGCTGTTCCAGTAGTGCATGCCCTGGGCGCGGGTGAGCAGGCGCGGCTTGGCCTTGAAATGGCGGTTGGCCGTGAACGGCATCCAGTGGGCTTCCAGGTCCTCGCGGGACAGGCCGTGGCTGGGGGCGTTGGGATCGAGGGTCTGCAGGTTGGCGTTCATGGGCGTGCCTCGCGGGTGCGAATGCTGCTGATGATAAGAAAATTTGACATGAAGGGCCAATACATCCCCAAATAAGCCCATATCGTCAATAATACTAAACACTCATGATCATCGATGTAGGCAAGCGGCTGAGGATGCTGCGCCAGCTGCACGGGCTCTCGCAGCGCGAGCTGGCGCGCCGCGCGGGCGTGACCAATGGCCTGATCTCGCTGGTGGAGATGAATCGCGTGAGCCCTTCGGTCAGCTCGCTGAAGAAGCTGCTCGACGGCATTCCGATGTCGCTGGCCGAGTTCTTCACCGGGGATTTCAATCAGCGCACGCCGGTGTTCTATGCCGAGGACGAGATGCTGGAAATCGGCAATGAGGAGGTGTCGTTGCGGCTGGTGGCCGCGCAGCGCGTGGGGCGGCAGATGACGCTGCTGCGCGAGCGCTATGCGCCCGGCGCCGACACCGGCGAGGAGATGCTGGCGCACAAGGGCGAAGAGGGCGGCGTGGTGGTGCGGGGCCGCATCGAGCTCACCGTGGGCAAGGAAACGCGCCTGCTGGGTCCGGGAGAAAGCTATTACTTTCCCAGCAACCTGCCGCACCGCTTCCGCAACCAGGGCCGCGAGCCCTGCGAAATCGTAAGCTGCTGCACACCGCCCACTTTCTAAAAAGACACAGGACCCGCGCAGATGAACGATTCCACGCATCAGGACTGGCACGCCAAAGCCAGGCAGCTGCGCCCGCGCACGCAGCTCGTCATCGATGGGCGCAGCGAGCCGGCTGCTTCGGGCGCCACGTTCAAGTGCATCAGCCCCATCGACGGACGTCTGATCGCGGAGGTGGCCGCGGCCGATGCGCCGGATGTGGACCGCGCCGTGGTCGCGGCGCGGCGTGCCTTCGAGGCGGGTGTGTGGTCGCGCACGGCGCCGCGGCACCGCAAGAGGGTGCTGCTGCGCTTTGCCGAGCTGCTGCGCACGCACCGCGAGGAACTGGCGCTCACCGAGACGCTGGACATGGGCAAGCCCATTGCCGACAGCCTCGCGGTGGATATTCCTTCCAGCGCCAATTGCATCCAGTGGTTCGCCGAGAGCATCGACAAGCTCTATGACGAGGTGGCGCCCACCGATCCGGGCGCGCTGGCGCTGGTGACGCGCGAGGCGCTGGGCGTGGTCGGCGCCATCGTGCCGTGGAATTTCCCGCTCATCATGGCGGCCTGGAAGCTGGGTCCGATTCTCGCGGCCGGCAATTCGGTGGTTCTGAAGCCTTCCGAGAAATCGCCGCTGTCGGCGCTGCGCGTGGCGGAGCTGGCGCTTGAGGCCGGCATTCCGCCGGGCGTGTTCAACGTGGTCACGGGCTTCGGCCACACGGCGGGCAAGGCGCTGGCGTTGCACATGGATGTGGACGGCATCGCCTTCACCGGCTCCACCGCCACCGGCAAGCAGATCATGCAGTACGCCGGGCAGTCGAACCTCAAGCGCGTGTCGCTGGAGTGCGGCGGCAAATCGCCCAATGTGGTCATGAGCGACTACGACGACATCGCGCGCGTGGCGCGTGCCTCGGCCTTCGCCATCTTCTTCAACCAGGGCGAGATGTGTTCGGCCGGTTCGCGCCTCATCGTGCACGAGTCGCTCAAGGACGCGTTGCTGGAAGGCGTGGCGCAGGTGGCGCGGGAACTGACGCCCGGCGATCCGCTGGACGAGAAGACACGGCTCGGGGCCATTGTCGATGTCGGGCAGATGCAGCGCGTGCTGGGCTATATCGATGTGGGCCGCGGCGAAGGCGCGCGCCTGGCGCTGGGCGGCTCGCAGGTCAGAGTGGACAGCGGCGGCTGCTATGTGGAGCCCACGGTATTCGACGCGGTGCAGCCTTCGATGCGCATCGCGCGCGAGGAGATCTTCGGCCCGGTGCTTTCGACGCTGACTTTCCGCACCGAGGAGGAGGCTGTCCGGCTCGCCAACGATTCCAGCTATGGTCTCGCGGCGGCGGTGTGGACGCGGGACCTGGCGCGCGCGCATCGCATGTCGCGCGCCGTCCGTTCGGGCGTGGTGTACGTGAACTGCTATGACGCGGACGATATTACGGTACCCTTCGGCGGGTTCAGGCAGTCGGGCATCGGCCGGGACAAATCGCTGCATGCCTTCGACAAGTTCACGGAGCTGAAGACCACTTGGATCGATCTGACCTGAACGCGGGCCTGCGCTTCTTCGCCACCGTTCCGCGTGGCTTTGCCGACCTGCTGGCCGTGGAGCTTGCGGGCCTGGGCGCCGGCGAGGTGCGCGAGGTCGGCGGCGGCGTGCAGTTCACGGGGCCGCTCGCGGCGGGCTATCGCGCCTGCCTGGAGTCGCGTCTCGCCAGCAGGGTGCTGCTGGAGGTGGCGCGCGCGCCGGTGGGCAGCGCGCAGGATTTCTATGATTTCGTGCGCTCTGTGGACTGGACGGCGCATCTGGATTCGCGCGGCACGCTGGCCTGCGAATTCACCGGCAATCATGCCGCCTTCAACAACACGCATTTCGCCGCCTTGCGACTGAAGGACGCCATCTGCGACCAGCTGCGCGACGCCACGCGTCTGCGGCCTTCGGTGGAAACGCAGCGGCCGGATCTGCGCGTGCATGCCCATGCGCATCGCGGCGAGGTCACGCTGCTGGTGGACCTCGCCGGTGAATCCTTGAGTCGCCGCGGCTATCGCCTGGCCGGCTGCGAGGCGCCGCTGCGCGAGAATCTCGCCGCGGGCGTGCTGATGCGCGCCGGCTGGCCCGCGATTGCCGCTGCCGGCGGCGCGCTGCGTGATCCCATGTGCGGTTCGGGCACCTTCATCATCGAGGCCGCGTGGATGGCGACGAATACGGCGCCGGGCCTGCTGCGCGATTACTGGGGCTTCCAGGGCTGGCGCGGTCATGACGCGCAGCTGTGGTCGCAGCTGCGGGAGCAGGCACGCGCACGCATGCTGCAGCAGTTGCCGGTGAGCATATACGGTAGTGATCGCAATCGCGGCGCCGTAGCCACCGCGCAGGCCAATGCGCGGCGCGCCGGCGTGGGCAGGGATGTGCTCATCGAGCAGCTGGATATCGAAGCGCTGCCGCTGCCGTCCGCGGATGCGCCGCCCGGCCTGCTGTGCGTCAATCCGCCGTACGGCGAACGCATCAGCGGCGATGAGGAGGCCGCGGCGGCCCATCGGGCCATCGGTGAGGCATTGCGCGGACCCTATGCGTCCTGGCATGCCGCGGTGCTCACCGGAGCGCCCGCGCTGGGCCAGCTCATCGGCTGCGAAGCCAGCCGCGTGCACACGGTGTGGAATGGCGCCATCGAATGCCGGCTGCTGCGCTTCCAGCCGGGTGAGCGCCGCGTGCGCCGCGAGTCGCGCGGCATCGTCATCGACGATCCGGCGATTGCGCAGTCGCCCGGTGCGCAGATGTTCGCCAACCGCTTGCGCAAGAATCTCCGGCACCTGGGCAAGCAGGCTTCGCGCCAGGGTGTGGGCTGCTGGCGGCTCTACGATGCCGACATGCCCGAGTATGCATTGGCGGTCGATCTTTACACCGGCGCGGGGCCCGATGCCGGCCAGCGCTGGCTCTATGTGCAGGAATACGCACCGCCGCCCACCGTATCGCCGGAGGCCGCGCGCCGGCGGCGCGAAGAGGCTCTGTCCGTGCTGCCCGAGGTTACCGGCGTGGCGCTGCCGCAGGTGCACCTGCGTGTGCGGCGTCGCCAGAAGGATGGCGGCCAGTACCGCAAGCTCAACCGGCGCGAGGAGTTCCGTGTCGTCGAGGAAGATGGCCTGCAGCTGCAGATCAACCTCGACGATTACCTTGACACCGGTCTGTTCCTCGACCATCGCCTGACACGCGGCCGATTGCGTGCCGCGGCGCAGGGGCGGCGCTTCCTCAATCTCTTCTGCTACACCGGCGTGGCCACGGTGCATGCCGCGGCCGGCGGCGCCCGCTCCAGCCTCAGCATCGACCTGTCGCGCACCTACCTCGACTGGGCGGGCCGCAATCTGGCGCTGAACGGATTCTCCACCGACACGCACCGGCTGCTGCAGGCCGATTGCCTCACGTGGCTGGCAGGCCCGGTGGAGGAATCGTTCGATCTCATCTTCCTCGATCCGCCCACCTTCTCGAACTCGGCGCGCATGGAAGGCGTGCTGGATGTGCAGCGCGACCATGCCCAGCTCATCGATGGGTGCCTGCGCCGGCTGTCGCCGGACGGGCTGCTGGTGTTCTCGAACAATGCGCAGCGCTTCGTGCTGGATCCGGCGCTGGAGCAGCGCTGCGAGGTGAAGGACATCACCGCCGCCACGCTGCCCTTCGATTTCGCCGGCAATCCGCGCATCCATCGCTGCTTCGAGATGCGCCACCGTCCCGGTTAGAGAGGGGTTTTTCGCCTGTTGTCGCGGGAGCCGCGCCGCTCAGCGCGGCTTGTCGTCCTTCCATTCGCTGCTGATGACCTCGCCCTCGATGACCTGGCCATGCTGGCCTGCCCTTTGGTGCGCGGTCAGCGGATCGGCCTGTGCCTGCTTCAGCGCGCGCCGGATCTTCCACCACATCCAGCCGAACACACAGACGCCGAGCACGAGTGCGATCGCCAGCAGCACCACCGAGAACATCAGGCCGACAACCAGTGCCGCCACAGCCATGATCGCCGCGACGATGCGCGTGACGAGGCCGGTCCAGCCGGAGGTCTGCATCACAGCAGATCCCGCAGCCGGTAATACAGCATGGCCAGCACCAGCGCCGGCCGCCGCAGCAGCGCGCCGCCGGGAAAGGCGCGATGCGGAATGCGCGCAAACACATCGAAGCGGCTGCTGTCCCCGGCGATGGCCTCGGCCACGAGCTTGCCCGCCATGCCGGTGAGTGCGATGCCATGGCCGGAAAAACCCTGCAGGTAGTACACATCCGGTTCGAGCCGCCCGAAATCCGGCGCGCGGTTCAGCGTGATGTCCACATAGCCGCCCCAGGCATGGGTGATGCGCACTTCGCCCAGTTGCGGGAATACCCGCACCATGCGCCGCCGTGTGGCTTCGGCGGTGTCGAAGGGATCGAGCCCCGAGTAGCTGACGCGGCCGCCGAACAGCAGCCGGTGGTCGGCGCTGCGGCGGAAGTAGTCCAGCACCCAGTTGATGTCGGTCACCGCGGCGTTGTGCGGCAGCAGTGCGCGCGCGGCGGACTCACCCAGCGGTTCGGTGGCAACGATGTAGGTGCCCACGGGCATGATGCGGCGTGCCAACGGGGGCGCGGCGCGCCCGAGCTGGGCATTGCCGGCGAAGACGATCTGCCCACAGCGCAATGTGCCGCCCGTCGTGACCAGCGCCGGCTTGCCGTCGTGGCGCGTGTGATGCAGCACGCGGCTGTTCTCGTGGATGACGACGCCGGCGCGCTGCGCGGCCGCGGCAAGGCCGCGCACGTACTTCAGCGGCTGCAGGTGCATGCCGTTGGCATCGAACAGTCCGCCGATATAGCGCTCGCTGGTCACCTGCGCGCGCACGGCCGCGCGGTCCAGCAGGCGCACGCTGCGATAGCCGTAGACGCCGGTGAGCTCGCGCTCCCAGGTCGCAAGCTCATCCAGCTGGCGCGGCTTGATGGCCACATGCAGCTGCCCCTGCACGAGGTCGCAGTCGATGGCGTGGCGCGCGACCAGCTGCCGGATCAGCGCCAGCGCCTCGACGGTCACATCCCACACCTTGCGCGCATCGTCCGCGCCGATCAGGGACTGCAGTTTTTCCTGGCTGGCGGCGACGCCGAAGATGGCCTGGGCGCCGCTGCGTCCCGACGCGCCGCCGCCGATGCGCTCGCCTTCCAGTACGGTGACGCGATACCCGCGTTCGGCCAGATGCAGCGGGGTGGAAAGGCCCGCAATGCCGGCGCCGACCACGCCCACGTCGCAGCTGGCATCGCCCGCGAGGGAAGACAGCGCTGCCGGTTCCGGCAGCGCGCTCCAGTACCAGGGTTGTGTCGTGACGCCTTGCATCGTGCCCGCTACAGCGCCGGCAGGTACAGCGCGCATTCCTGCGGCGTGACGACGGCATTGAACTCGTCCAGCTCATGCCGCTTCACGCGGCCGTACAGGCGATGCAGGGGTTCACCCAGCAGCGTGCGCGCAAAGCCGCTGCGCTCGAAGCGTTCCAGTGCCGTGGCCCAGTAATGCGGCAGGGCTTCGCCGTGCTCGTGGTCGCCGTGATAGGCATTGCCCGTCAGCGGAGCGCGTGGCGGCAGGCCGGTGTCGATCCCGTGCAGGATGCCGCCGAGAATCCAGCTCACCACCAGGTAAGGATTGGCCTCGGCGCCGGCGACGCGATGTTCCAGCCGCCGGTTCGCCGCATCGCTGACCGGCACGCGCAGCGCGGCACCGCGATTGTTGATGGACCAGTCGGCGGTGAGCGGCACATAGGAATCTCTGCGGTAGCGCCGCCAGCAGTTGGCCAGAGGCGCGAATACGGCCATGCCGTCGGCCATGGTGGCGAGCACGCCCGCCGCGGCCTGTTGCATCAGCGCCGAGCCAGTGGGCTCCGCGGCGGCGAACAGGTTGCGGCCCTGCGCATCCTCGAGGCTGACATGCACGTGCAGGCCGCTGCCGGCCATGTCGGCATAGGGTTTGGAAAGAAAGGTGGCGTCCATGCCATGGCGCCGCGCCACACATTTGACGATGCGGCGAAAGCGCATGGCCTGGTCGCAGACGGCGAGCACTTCGCCGCTGTGGGCGAGATTGACCTCGAACTGGCCGGGGCCGTATTCGGCCAGCGCCGTGGTCGAGGGCACGGCCTGGGCACGGCAGGCGGCATCGATGTCGGCGAGCACGGCCGAATACTCATCCAGGTCCAGCATGGAGTTGATCTGCGTGCGGTATTCGCGCCGGCCGGTGCGCGGCGCGCGCGGCGGCTGGGGCAGCCCATGCCCATCGCGCTCGCGGTCGATGAGGTAGAACTCCAGTTCTACGGCCGCCACCGGCCGCAGGCCGCGTTCGCTGAATCGCCGCAGCACGGCAGCGAGCAGGTGACGCGGATCGCCGAAGAAGGGCCGGCCATCGCGCTCATGCATGCTGAGCTGCACCTGGGCAACGCCATGGTCTTGCCAGGGCACATCCACCAGTGTGCCCGGCAGCGGCAGGCAGGGCCGGTCGGCATCGCCCTCGTCAAAACCCAGACCGGTCTCCTGCACCGTGCCGCCCGGCACGTCGAGCGCGAACATCGACCCGGGAAGCAGCAGGCCATCGCGGAATACCCCGGCGGCGCTGGCCACATCCACGCGCTTGCCCCGGTCTACGCCATTGAGGTCGTGCAGCAGCATGTCGATGAACCGCAGTTGTGGGCGGGCGGCCAGGAAGGCCTGTAGCTCCTGCTGCTTCACGGCAAGGACCTCGCAGAGGACGATGGGGTAGGGGTGCGAGCATACCCAATGGCTCCCTCGGGCGGCAATTTAGGCTTGTGCGTCATGGACTTGGGTGTGCTGCTGCGCAGCATGTCGCCCCGGAGGGCCCGTCCTGTGCTCTAATGTCCCTACCTTCGGGCCAGACCCGCATCCGGCGTCCAGCCGGTTCCGCCTAAGCCCGCAGAAGACCATGAACGCACTCATGTCAGCCAGACGGCCCGTCATCGGAATCCCCGCCGACCGGCGCATGCTCGGTCCGCACCCCTTCCACGCGGTGGGTGAGAAGTATCTCACCGCGGTGCTGGATGCCGGAGGAGCCATGCCGCTGATCATCCCTTCACTGGGTCGCGAGCTGGTGCTCGACGAGCTGCTCGAGACTCTCGATGGGCTGTTCTTCACCGGCAGTCCCTCCAACGTGGAGCCGCGGCGCTATGGCGGCGAGTCCAGCCGGCCGGGCACGCTGCACGATCCGGAGCGCGACGCCACCACGCTGCATCTGATCCCGCGCGCCATTGCGGCCGGCATTCCGGTGCTGGGCGTGTGCCGCGGCTTCCAGGAGATGAACGTGGCCTTCGGCGGCACGTTGTGGCAGCACGTGCACGAGGTGCCGGGCCTGGCTGTGCACCACGAGGACACCACCCAATCACTGGACGTGCAGTATGGGCCGGCCCATGCGGTGACGCTGGTGGAAGGCGGCCTGCTGCGCGACATCGCGGGTGAGGATCGAATCGAGGTCAACTCGCTGCACCACCAGGGTGTGCGCGAGCTCGCGCCGGGCCTCATCACCGAGGCACGCGCCGATGACGGCCTCATCGAGGCCTTCCGTGTCCGCGACGCGCGGCGCTTCGCCGTCGCCGTGCAATGGCACCCCGAGTGGAAGGCGCTCAACAATTCATTTTCGACCCGGCTTTTCCAGGCTTTCGGTGCCGCCGCGCGGGAGCGCGCCGCGGCCCGCGATCACAGGTGACATCATGACCACCACCGACATCCAGCAGTTCTTCCGCGAGCGCGGCATCTCCGAGGTCGAGGCCATCATCCCCGACATGGCCGGCATCGCACGCGGCAAGATCATGCCGGCCGAGAAATTCGCCGCCGACGCCGGCATGCGCCTGCCGGAGAGCATTTTCCTGCAGACCGTGACCGGCGACTATCCACCCGACACCAGCTCCGCCATGAGCCCGGCCGAGATCGACATCGTGCTCAAGGCCGATGTGCGCACGGTGCGCGTGGTGCCGTGGGCCGCCGAGCCTACGGCCCAGGTGATCCACGACTGCTTCTATTCGGATGGCCGGCGCGTGACCATGGCGCCGCGCCATGTGCTGCGGCATGTGCTGGAACTCTATGCGCTGCGCGGCTGGGAGCCGGTGATCGCGCCAGAGCTGGAGTTCTATCTCATCGAGCCCAACATCGATGCCGACTATCCGCTCAAGCCGCCGATCGGCCGCTCCGGCCGCGCCGAGCCCGGCCGGCAGAGCTACAGCATCGCCGCGGTGAACGAGTTCGATCCGTTGTTCGACGACATCTATGCCTTCTGCGAGGCGCAGGACATCGAGATCGACACGCTGATCCACGAGGACGGCCCGGCGCAGATGGAGATCAACCTGCTGCACGGCGATCCGCTGGATCTTGCGGACCAGGCCTTCCTGTTCAAGCGCACCGCGCGCGAAGCGGCGCTGCGCCACAAGATGTACACCACCTTCATGGCCAAGCCGCACGGCAAGGAGCCGGGCAGCGCCATGCACATCCACCAGAGCATCCTCGACAAGAAGACCGGCAAGAACATCTTCAGCAACGACGACGGTTCGCCCTCGCAGCTGTTCTTCGCGCACATCGGCGGCCTGCAGAAATACCTGCCCGCAGCCATGGCGCTGTTCGCACCCAACGTGAACTCCTACCGCCGCATTACCCGCGCTGCGCTGGCGCCGATCAATGTGCAATGGGGTTACGACAATCGCACCGCCGGCCTCAGGGTGCCGGTTTCGGACCCCGCGAACCGCCGGGTGGAGAACCGCGTGGGCGGTGCCGACGCCAATCCCTATCTGGCCATCGCCGCGTCGCTGGCCTGTGGTTACCTCGGCATGACCGAGAACATCCAGCCCAGCGAGCCCATTGGCGGCAGCGCCCACGATCTGCCGTTCGCCCTGCCGCGGGCGCTGGATGGCGCGCTGCGCCGGCTCAACGAGAGCCAGGCGCTGATCCGCGTGCTGGGTGAACCCTTCGTTGCGGCATACTCCATCGTGAAATCGGCCGAACACGAGGTGTTCCTGCAGGTGATCAGCTCCTGGGAGCGCGAGCATCTGCTGCTGAATGTGTGATCTGAACGGGAGCCGCCCATGTCCGCACCACGCAGCCTGAAGGACTGGCAGGAACTCGACGCCGCGCATTTCCTGCACCCTTTCTCCGACACCAAGAAGATCGCCGGCCAGGGCACGCGCCTGATAACCGGCGCCGAGGGCATCTACCTGCACGATGCCGCGGGCGGCAAGCTGCTGGATGGCATGTCCGGCCTGTGGTGCGTGGCGGTGGGCTACGGCCGGCGCGAGCTGGCGGAAGTGGCCGCGCGGCAGATGAACCAGCTGCCCTACTACAACAGCTTCTTCCAGTGCACCACCGAGCCCGCCATCGCGCTGGCCGCGAAACTGGCCGAGCTGACGCCGCCGCAGTTCCACCATGTGTTCTTCACCGGTTCGGGCAGCGAATCCATCGACACCATGATCCGCCTGGTGCGCCGCTACTGGCAGCTGGAAGGGCAGCCGCAGCGGCAGGTGATCATCGGCCGCTGGAATGGCTATCACGGCAGCACCATCGCCGGCGCCAGCCTCGGCGGCATGCAGTGGATGCACGAGCAGGGTCTCACGCCCATGCCGGGCTTCGCCCACATCCAGCAGCCCTATGCCTTCGAGTTCGCGGCCGGCCGCAGCGCGGAGGAGTTCGGGCTCGCGGCGGCGCGCGAGCTGGAGCAGAAGATCCTCGAGATCGGTCCGGAGAACGTGGCGGCCTTCGTGGGCGAACCCATCCAGGGCGCCGGCGGCGTCATCATCCCGCCCGACAGCTACTGGCCCGAGATCCAGCGCATCGTCGACCAGTACGGCATCCTGCTAGTCTCCGATGAAGTCATCTGCGGCTTTGGCCGCACGGGGCGCTGGTTCGGCTGCGAGTACTACGGCACCCGCCCGGACATCATGACCATGGCCAAGGGGCTGTCCTCTGGCTACCTGCCGATCGGCGGCGTGATGGTGGGGGACCGCGTGGCCAACGCCCTGATCCAGAAGGGCGGGGAGTTCGCCCACGGTTTCACCTATTCGGCCCACCCGGTGTGCTGCGCCGTGGCGCTGGCGAACCTTGCCATCATCGAGCGCGAGGGCCTGGTGGACCATGCCCGCGACGTGGCCGGCCCTTACCTGCAGCGCCGCTGGGCGACGCTGGCCGACCACCCCCTGGTGGGAGAGGTGCGCGGCGTGAGCATGCTGGGCGCGCTGGAACTGGTGAAGTCGAAGCAGCCCCGCACCTGGTTCGATCCGCGCGGCAAGGTGGGGGAACGCTGCCGCGACAATGCCATCCGCAATGGCCTGGTGATGCGCGCCACCCGCGACACCATGATCATCGCGCCGCCGCTCATCATCACCACGGACCAGATCGACGAACTGGTCGACAAGGCGCGCCGCACTCTGGACCAGACCTTGCTCGAATTGCGCCGCGATGGCTGGCTGTAGCCGGCGGTCGGTGACTGGTATATAAGTTCGCGCACCGGCCTGCGCTGCGCGTGCAGCGAGGCTACCCATCCAACCGACGCTGTCCCAAGGGAGTCCGTCATGCGCGCCCATCTGCTTCAGCTCTCCACCCTGGCGGCGGTCGGCCTGCTGGCCGCCTGCGGCAGCAAGACCCAGGCGCCGGCCGGCGATGCGGCGGCCAGCGCCGTGGACACCGACGCCGAGAAGATCGTCAACGTCTACAACTGGTCGGACTACATCGAACCCACGGTGATCGAGGCCTTCGAGAAGGAGACCGGCCTCAAGGTCAACTATGAGGTGATGGATTCCAACGAGCTGCTGGAGACCAAGCTGCTCGCCGGCCGCACCGGCTATGACGTGGTGGTACCCTCGGCGTCGTTTCTCGCCCGCCAGATCAAGACCGGCATTTACCAGAAGCTCGACAAGTCACGGCTGTCGAACCTCACCAACCTCGATCCGGACCTGACCCAGCGCCAGGAAGTGTTCGACCCGGGCAACGAGTACAGCGTGAACTACATGTGGGGCACCTCGGGCGTGGCCTACAACGAGGGCAAGATCAACGAGGCCATGCCCAATGCGCCGGTGGACAGCTTCGCCATGCTGTTCGACCCGGCGGTGGCGAAGAACTTCGCCAAATGCGGCATCTCCATACTCGACGCTCCCAGCGAGGTGGTCGGCGCGGTGCTGCTGTATCTGGGCAAGGATGCCAACAGCGAGAACCCGGATGACCTCAAGGCGGCCGAGAGGGTGCTGATGTCCATCCGGCCGTATGTGCGCCTCATCAACTCCTCGAAGTACATCGAGGATCTGGCCAACGGCGAGATCTGTCTGGCCATGGGCTGGTCGGGCGACACCCTGCAGGCGCGCGACCGGGCCGACGAGGCCGGCAAGGGCATCACCATCAAGTACCACATCCCCAAGGAAGGCGCGCTGATGTTCTTCGACAACTTCGCCGTGCCGGCCGACGCCGGCCATGTGAAGAACGCGCACCTGTTCATCAACTACATGCTGCGCCCGGACGTGGCGGTGAAGAACAGCAACTTCCTCAGCTACGCCAACAGCAACGCGGCCTCCTGGCCGGATGTCAGCGAAGAGGTCAAGAGCAATCCGAACATCTACCCGACCGCGGAGATGATGCCGAAGATCGTTCCGGACCTTCCGGAGAGCGCCGAGTTCACCCGCGAGCTGACACGGACCTGGACGCGCTTCCGCACCGGCAAGTGATTTTTCCGGACCACACGCGCCAGGAACTCCAATGGTCGAGCGCCGCTACGACAAGAACAAATTCGAGCCCTGGCGCGATCCGGCAGCCAAGCCCTATGTCAGCATCGACAGAGTCACCAAGAAGTTTGGTGACTTTGTCGCCGTCAACAATGTCTCGCTGAAGATCTACCAGGGCGAGATTTTCTGCCTGCTGGGCGGCTCGGGCTGCGGCAAGTCGACGCTGCTGCGCATGCTGGCGGGCTTCGAGGCTCCCAGCGGCGGCAGCATTTGCCTGGATGGCCAGGACCTGGCCGATACGCCGCCGTACGAGCGGCCCATCAACATGATGTTCCAGTCGTATGCGCTGTTTCCCCACATGTCGGTGGAGAAGAACATCGCCTTTGGCCTCAAGCAGGAGAAGCTGCCCCGGGGCGAGATTGCCTCCCGGGTGGAGGAAATCCTCGGCATCGTGCGGCTCACCGAGTTCGCGCGGCGCATGCCGCACCAGCTCTCCGGCGGCCAGCGTCAGCGCGTGGCGCTGGCGCGCGCGCTGGTCAAGCGCCCCAAGCTGCTGCTGCTGGATGAGCCGCTGGGCGCGCTGGACAGGAAGCTGCGCGAGCACACGCAATTCGAGCTGATCAACATCCAGGAGCAGCTCGGCGTCACCTTCATCGTGGTCACCCACGACCAGGAGGAGGCGATGACTCTGGCCTCGCGCATCGGCGTGATGAACCGTGGCGAGATCGTGCAGATCGGCACGCCCACCGAGATCTACGAGTTCCCGACCTCGAAGTTCGTCGCCGACTTCATCGGCTCGGTGAACATGTTCGAGGGCCGGCTGGTGGAAGACCTGCCGGACCGTGTGCGCATCCAGTCGGATGAGCTCGGCGGCGTGATCCACGTCGATCATGGCATCAGCGCGGCGCCCGGCGCCGTGGTGTGGGCCGCCATCCGCCCCGAGAAGATCGACATCCGGCGCACGCCGCCCGGGAGCATGGCCGAGAACTGCGTGCGCGGCGTCGTCAAGGAGATCGCCTACATGGGCGACATGTCGGTCTATCTGGTGAAGATCGACAGCGGCAAGACCGTGCGTGTGACGCTGCCCAACATCGAACGCCTGTCCGACGACGAGCGCATCGTCTGGGACGAGACGGTGTACCTCACCTGGCACCCGGGCAGCCCCGTGGTCGTCACGCAGTAATGGCCGCCAACGGCGCATCGCTGCGCTCGCTGCTGGGCACCGGCCGGGCAGGGCCGCTGTGGGAGCTGTTCTTCCGCTTCGGCCCGCCGCGCTGGTCCAACTACATCAGGAGCCACTGGGCGGGGCAGCGGCTGGTCATTTCCGTCCCGTACCTGTGGCTGCTGCTGTTCTTCCTCGCGCCCTTCCTCATCGTCCTGAAGATCTCCTTCGCGGAGTTCGCGCCGCTGGGGCGCCCGCCCTTCGAGTCCATCCTGCGCTGGAGCGAGGAGGGCGCGCTGCAGATCAAGCTGCTGTTCACCAGCTACAGCTATCTGCTGCACGAGCCGCTGTATGTCAGCGCCTGGCTGTACTCGCTCAAGGTGGCAGCGGTTTCCACCGTGCTGTGCCTCATCGTGGCCTATCCCATGGCCTATGCCATCGCGCGCGCCTCGCCAGCCTCGCGCTATGTGCTGCTGATGCTGATCATCCTGCCGTTCTGGACTTCCTTCCTGCTGCGCGTGTACGCGTGGATCGGGTTGCTGAAGACCGACGGCGTGATCAACAACGTGCTGATGGGCCTTGGCATCATCGATGCGCCGCTGGCGATGATGAACACCAGCTTCGCCGTCTACGTGGGCATCGTCTATTCCTACCTGCCGTTCATGATCCTGCCGCTGTATGCGAACCTGGAAAAGCACGACCTGACGCTGCTTGAGGCGGCGCAGGATCTGGGCTCGGGGCCGGTCCGTTCCTTCTTCAGCATCACGCTGCCGCTGTCGCTGCCGGGCATCGTGGCCGGCTCGCTGCTGGTGTTCATCCCGGCAGTGGGCGAATACGTGATCCCGACGCTGCTGGGCAGCACCGACCAGCTGATGATCGCGACCCTGCTGTCCGACGAATTCTTCCGCAATCGCGACTGGCCCAGGGCCAGCGCGGTGGCGATCGCCATGTTGCTGCTGCTGGTGGTGCCCATCATGATCTTCCAGCACTTCCAGAACCGCGAGCTGAAGGGGAACAAGCGGTGAAGATCCGCAGATTCCTCACCTTCCCGAACGTCGCACTGGCCCTGGGGCTTGCCTTCCTGTACGCGCCCATCATCGTGATGATCGTGTACTCGTTCAACAACTCGCGGCTGGTCACGGTGTGGGATGCGGCCAATTCGCCCACGCTGCGCTGGTACGTGGCGCTGTTCCAGGACCGGCCGGTGCTGCAGGCGGCCTGGCTCTCCATCCGCGTCGCGGCCATGTCGGCCACTGGCGCGGTGATCCTCGGCACGCTGGCCGGATTGGTGCTGGCGCGTTTCGGCCCGTTCCGCGGCCGGGCGCTGCTGCGCGGCCTTGCCACCGCGCCGCTGGTCATGCCCGAGGTGATCACCGGCCTTTCCATGCTGCTGCTGTTCGTGTCGCTGGAGCAGCTGCTGCGCGTGCTGTTGGGCTGGCAGTTCGATCGCGGCATGCTCACCATCATGCTGGCGCACATCACCTTCACCATGGCCTATGTGACCGTGGTGGTGCAGTCGCGGCTGGCCTCCTTCGACGATTCCCTCGAGGAGGCGGCGCTGGATCTGGGCGCAAGGCCCGCCAGGGTCTTCTTCCAGATCACCCTGCCGCTGATCATGCCGGCCATCATGTCCGGCTGGTTGCTGGCCTTCACGCTGTCCTGGGATGACGTGGTGGTTTCGCAGTTCGTGGCCGGCCCCGGAGCCAACACGCTGCCCATGCTCATCTATTCCAAGGTGCGGCTGGGCGTGAATCCCAGCGTCAATGCGCTGGCCACGCTGATGGTGCTGATCGTCGCTACCGGCGTGATCGTGGCCGCGGTGATGATGAAGCGCGCCGAGAGGCGGCGCGAGCGCGAGATGCGCATGGCCGATGCAGGTGGCTAGCCGGATGTCTGGACATTTCCTCGGAATCGATGTCGGTGGTTCCTCCATCAAGTACGGTGTGGTCGATGTGGCCAGCGGTGCGCTGATCGGAGAGCTCGCGGCGGTTCCCACACCATCCCCGGCGGTTCCCGAAGCACTGACTGGCGCCGTCGCGGCCATCGTGGCCGGCACCCACACCGACATGCCGGTGGGCGTGGCGCTGCCCTCGGTGGTGCGCCACGGCACGATTTTCACCGCCGCCAACCTCGATGCGTCCCTGATCGGCTTCGCCATGGAGCCGGCGCTGCGCCGGCTCACCGGTCGCACCCTGGTCTGCCTCAACGACGCGGATGCCGCGGGCCTGGCCGAGATGCGATTCGGCGCCGGACGCGGGCAGGGCGGTGTGGTGCTGATGCTCACCTTCGGCACCGGCATCGGGTCGGCGCTGTTCATGGACGGACATCTGGTGCCTAACACCGAGCTGGGACATCTGCTGCTGCGCGGCGCCGATGCCGAACACTGGGCGTCCGCCCGGGTGCGTGCCGAGCAGGGCCTGGACTGGCAGGCCTGGGCGCTGCGGGTGACAGAGTATCTGGATCGGATCCACTCGCTGTTCTGGCCGGAGCTGCTGGTGCTGGGCGGTGGAGTGAGCGAGGAATTCACGCATTTCGGTCCGTTGCTGCGCGCGCGCAGCGCCGTGAAGCCGGCCATGCTGGGCGCGGCGGCGGGGGTGGTCGGCGCCGCGCTGGCGGTGGCCGAAGTGCGCCGATGAGGCGGGCGGACAAACTGCCGGGCGTCGGCACCACCATCTTCACGGTGATGGCGCAGCGCGCCGCGCAAACAGGTGCGGTCAATCTCGGGCAGGGGCTTCCCGACTATCCGCTGGATCCGCTGCTGATCGAGCTGGTCGCCGAGGCCATGAAGGCCGGGCACAACCAGTACGCTCCCATGCCCGGCCTGCCGCAACTGCGCGAGTGCATCGCCCGTGAGCTGTCTGCGCGCCACGGCATCGAGGTCGATCCGCAGGACGAGGTGACGATCACGCTGGGCGCCACCGAGGCGATCTACTCGGCCATGCAGGCGCTGGTGGCGCCGGGCGATGAGGTCATCGTCTTCGATCCGGCCTACGATTCCTACGATCCGGCGGTGCGTCTGGCGGGCGCGCACTGCGTCCATCTGCCGCTGCTGCCGCCGGACTTCGCCATGGACTGGCAGCGCATCGAAGCGGCCGTCACGCCGCGCACGCGGCTCATAATCGTCAACACGCCGCACAATCCGCTGTGCACCGTGCTCAGCGAGGCGGATGTGGCGCAGCTGGCCGCGCTTGCCGAACGGCATGACCTGATGGTGCTCAGCGACGAGGTGTACGAGCACATCGTCTACGCACCGGCGCGCCACCACAGCGCGCTGGCCCACCCGGCGCTGCGTCCGCGCTCGGTGGCCGTGTTTTCCTTCGGCAAATCGCTGCATGCCACCGGCCTGCGGGTGGGCTACTGTGTGGCGCCCCGCGAGCTGACCGCCGAGCTGCGCAAGGTGCATCAGTTCAACACCTTCTCCATCGCGACGCCGTTCCAGCACGCCATCGCCGCCTATCTTGGCAGGCGCCCGGATGCATTTGCCGGCCTCGCGCCGTTCTTCGCGCGCAAGCAGCAATTGCTGGCACAGGGCCTCGCGGGCAGTGCTTTCCGGGTGATTCCGGCGCAGGGAACCTATTTCACGCTGGTGGACTATGGCGCCTGCGCGCCTCTTGCGGGCCTGTCGGACGGGCAGGCCGCGCAGCGGCTTCTGGAGCAGGCCGGCGTGGCGTCGATACCTCTGACCCCCTTCTATCAGAAACCGCCGCTCCAGACTCTGCTGCGGCTGTGTATTGCGAAGGAGGACACGACCCTGAGGCAGGCGGTGGAGCGGCTCGCCAACTACGGCTAGGCTTGGGTCCATGAAGGACCAGACGCGCAACATCCATCTTCCGCAGATCCGGCCGCCGGAGGACAACACGCCGCTGGTGGCGCCCATCTACCAGAGCGTCAAGTTCCAGTTCCCCACGGTCGCCGAGACATTGCGCAGCCTGCGCGGCGAGCGCGACGGCTTCTTCTACTCGCGCTCGGCCAATCCCACCACGCGGCAGCTGGAGCATACCCTCGCGGTCATGCAGGGGCGCGAGGACGCCGTCGTCTGTGGCTCGGGCGTTGGCGCGGTGGCGCAGACCCTGCTCGGCCTGCTCAAGGCGGGCGACCATGTGCTGTGCTTCGTCGAGACCTACGGGCCGACGCGCACGCTGATCCGGCGCACCCTGCAGCGTTACGGCGTGCACCACACCATGCTGTCGATCGAGGACGATGCCGGCATCGAACGCGTGCTGGCCGGCACGCCCACGCGCCTGGTCATTTTCGAATCGCCCACCAATCCGGTCACCCGCATCGCCGACATCGCGCACATCACGCGCTGCGCGCGTGCTCACGGGGCGCTCACGGTGCTCGACAACACGCTGGCCGGTCTGCACCAGCACGGCAACACCGATGTCGACCTCTTCATCCACAGCCTCACCAAGTACGCCTCCGGGCACGGGGACGTGATGGGCGGGGCGGTGATCGGCAGCGCGGAGCTGATCCGTCACCTGCGCCGCGATTTCGTGCTGCTGGGCGGCGTGCTGGATCCGCATGCCGCATTCCTGATCCAGCGCGGGCTCAAGACCTACCTGCCGCGCTACCGGCAGCAATGCGAGACCGCGCACCGGGTGGCGGCCTTTCTCGCGGCCCAGGAGAGCGTGGACCGTGTGCACTATCCGGGTCTCGCCACGCATCCGCGCCATGCGCTGGCGGCGCGCCAGATGCAGCACTTCGGCACCGTGGTGAGCTTCGACCTGCGCGCCGGGAGCGGCGCGGGCGACCGTTTTGCCGACGCGCTGCGGCTGTTTTCCATCGCGGCCAGCATGGGCTCGGCCGAGTCGCTGATCATCCCGCCCGGGCTCATGGGGCCGAACGATCTGCCCGCGGATCTCGCGGCGCTTTCCGGCACGGCGCCCGGCACGGTTCGTCTGTCGATGGGGCTCGAGGACTGCGACGATCTGATCGAGGACATCGCCCAGGCGCTCAAGGCCATCTGAGCCTTCCTCAGGCTCCGCTGTGACGGGGTTTGCGGATTCGCACAGCCGATGCGGCTGCCGCGCCCGGCGCGGACATAATGGCCGCCTTATGAGCGATTCCCGCGTCGTTTATCTCAAATCCCGCGCCGCCTCCACCGGGGCGGCTGCCGACACACCACGGGTGCTGGTGGCCTTCGCGCATGCGCTGGAACGGATTCCATCCTGCCCGGGGAGCTTTTCCGCCTGTGTGGCTCATCTTCAGGAGCCGCCCATGCGCCTCGCGTCGCAGATGGTGGCCCTGCGGGCGCTGCAGCGCTTTCGCGAAGCCCTGTTCCAGGCTCCCGGCCGCGAGATGGAAATGCGCCAGTTGTGGCGCGAATCGCTGACCGCCGGTTGCTATGCACGGCTGCTTGCCAGCGAACTGATGCTGGATGGGCCGCTGCTCACCGGCGCGGCATTGCTGCACCGGCTGGGAGAGGTGCTGGCGCTGCGGGCGCTGACCCATGCCGAATTCAATGCCGGCCAGCGTCTTCCCGACGCCGTGCTGAGCGAAGTGACGGCGGCGCAGAGCGAACCCCTGGCCACGCGCGCCATGGCGCACTGGTCGATCAGCGATGCGCTGCGCGCGCTGCTGCTGAAATGGCGCAGCGAAGACATGTGGAGCAGTGACGATCCGGCCGCGCGCCATCTTGCGCTGGCGCAGCTGCTGGCCTTCGAGCATGTGCACGTCGGCCGCAGCACACCGGGCGTGGTGGAAACCGCCTTCGACCAGGCGCGGCTGCCGCTGTCGCTGCTGGATCTGCTGCGCGGCGCGCAGCCATCCATCGACGCGCTGCTGCTGCGGGCGGCGCCGCGCATGGGGACCATCGCGCTCGTCCAGTAGCGCTGGAGCTTGCTGCTAAGATGCGGTGATGTCGCGCACACTGACCCGCACTCCCGCCGCCGACGGCTACTGGATGCCGGCGGAGTTCGAACCTCATTCCGGCACCTGGATGCTCTGGCCCGAGCGTCCCGACAACTGGCGTCTCGGCGCCGGGCCCGCGCAGCAGGCTTTCGCCGGCGTTGCGCATGCCATCAGCGAGTTCGAGCCCGTGACCGTGGGCGCGAGCGCCGCACAGTATGAATTCGCCCGCGCCGCGCTGAAGCCTGCGGTGCGCGTGGTGGAAATATCGAACAACGACTGCTGGATGCGCGACGTGGGGCCGACCTTCGTCGTCAACGCCGCCGGCCGCCGTCGCGGCATCGACTGGATGTTCAATGCCTGGGGCGGATTGTCGGGCGGCCTGTATTTTCCCTGGGACCAGGACGACCTGGTGGCCCGCAAGGTGCTCGAGATCGAGCGCCTCGACCGCTACCGCGCGCCGTTCGTCAACGAGGGCGGCGCGATCCACTCGGACGGGCAGGGCACGCTGCTGGTCACCGAGCAGTGCCTGCTGAACCGCAAT
>CAUJIK010000051.1 GCA_963205255.1 Pseudomonadota bacterium | reverse complement strand
GCGGACAGATAGGCCACCGTGATCTGGCCCGAGTTGCTGCGCCGCCCGTCCACCAGCACCTGGACCTTGCCGCTGCCGCCCGCGGCGATAGTGCGCGAAAAGTCGCCCGGGATGGCCAGGGCCGCGATCACCTCACCGCGGTCGATCATCGCGTGCATCCGGCGCGGGTCGTCCACGCGGTGCACCCGGCGGATGAGGCGCGCGCTGTCCAGGCGCTGCACCAGCTCGTGCGACCACTGTCCGCCGTCCTGGCTGTAGACCGCAATCTCCACGTTGCGCACTTCCAGCGTCGCGGCAAAGGCGAAGACCAGCAGTTGCAGGATCGGCGGCACGAACACCACCATGCGGCTGCGCGGATCGCGCAGCACGCTGAGCACCTCCTTGATGAACTGGGCGCGCAGGCGGGTGAAGCTGAAAAAGGAGCCGGCCATGGCGCTACTCCAGGCTCTTGCGCGTGGCGCGCTTGGCGATGAGGACGAACAGCGCGCCGATCGCCGCCATGGCCGCCAGGTTGGGCAGGAACACCGCCCAGATGTCCCCGGCGAGGAACACGGTCTTGAGCGAACTGACGAAATAACGCGCCGGAACGATCCGCGTGGCCATCCGGATCGGCGCCGGCATGGCGTCGATCTCGTAGAGGAAGCCCGAGAGCATGAAGGCCGGCAGGAAGCCGGTGAAGAGAGCAATCTGCGCCGCCAGGAACTGGTTGCGCGCGAGCGAGGAGATGAGCAATCCCTGCCCCAGCGCGGGCACCATGAACACCGCCGAGAGCAGCAGCAGCGCCGCCAGCGAGCCGCGCAGCGGCACGTCGAACGCGAACACCGCCAGCGCCGCCGCGCCCAGGGTGGAGGCCATGCCGAGAACAAAGTAAGGCAGGAGCTTGCCGATCAGGATCTCGGCCACCGAGGCCGGGGTGGAGAGCACCGCCTCCATGGTGCCGCGCTCCCACTCGCGCGCCACCACCAGCGCCGTGAGCATGGTGCCGATGATGGTCATGACGATGGCGATGGCGCCGGGAATCAGGGCGCGCCGGCTTTCCAGCTCGGGATTGAACCAGAAGCGCGGCTCCAGCACGACCGGCTGGGACGGGGCGCCCACTTCCAGCCCGGCGCGCCAGGCCTGGACCACGCCGCGGGCGTAGTTATCGACGTAGTTGGCGGTATTGGGGTAGGAGCCGTCGGTGACGATCTGCACCAGCGGCTCGTGGCCTCGCTGCGCCAGGCGCTGCTCGAAGTCCTGCGGGATCACGACGTAGCCGCGCAGGGCACCGGACACCAGCGCGTCCTCGACCTCGCGCCGGTCGTGCGCAAAGCGCACGTCGAGAAAGCGCGTGCCGGAAAACGCAGCAGCCAGCTCCTGGGCGGTGGCACCGGGCGACTCCAGCACCACGCCGACGCGTACATCCTTCGCATCCAGGGACACCGCATAGGCGAACAGCAGCAGGAGCACCACGGGTAGCACGAAGGCGATCAACAGGGTGGATGGATCGCGCAGCGCCTGCCGGCTTTCCTTGAGCACCAGCGCCAGCAGGCGTTGCAGATCGAAGCGGCGCAGCTCGGGCGCACCGGACCGCTCGGATGCGACGCTCATGCAGCGGTCTCCAGTGCTTGATCGGCGGTCTCGACCAGATGGATGAAGGCGTCCTCCATCGTCGGGTCCGGGCGATCCGGTCGGATCGCCATGCGTTTCAGTGCATCGGGCGTGTCCAGCGCGATCAGGCGCGCGCGCGACAGCATGGCGACGCGGTCGCAATATTCGGCCTCGTCCATGAAGTGCGTGGTGACCATGATGGTCACGCCCTTGCGCGCCAGGCCGTTGATGTGGGTCCAGAACTCGCGCCGCGTGATCGGGTCGACGCCGGAGGTCGGCTCGTCCAGGAACAGCACCGGCGGGCGGTGCATCAGCGCGCAGGCCAGCGCCAGGCGCTGCTTGTGCCCGAGCGGCAGCGAATTCGGCGTGGCCGACAGCCAGTCGCCCAGGTCGAAGGTCTCGATCATCTCGGCGATGCGCTGGCGGCGGACCTCGCCCTCCAGCCCGTAGACGCCGGCGGAGAACTCCAGGTTCTGCTGCACCGACAGCAGGCCATAGAGCGAGAACTTCTGTGCCATGTAGCCGAGCCGGCTCTTGGCCGCACCGGTGGCGTGGCGCAGGTCGTGTCCGACCACCTGCGCTTCGCCCGCGGTCGGCTTGAGCAGGCCGCAGAGCATCTTGAATGTCGTCGACTTTCCGGCACCATTGGGGCCGAGCAAGCCGAAAATCTCGCCCCTGTGCACCTCGAAGCTGACATTGTCCGTGGCGGTGAAGTCGCCGAAGCGCTTGGTCAGGTTGCGGCAGGACACCGCGACATCCGAACCCAGCTCGACCGGCGGCAGGCGCTCGGCGAGCTGTGAGGTGCCCCCCGGGCCGCCGCCCAGGAGATCGATGAAGGCGTCTTCGAAGCGTGCCGGCACCTGGGCCAACTCAAGCCCTGCGGTGTCGGCGAGCGTCTGCACCGGAGTGCGATCCGCGCCCTCGCGCAGCACCAGGCGCACGCCCGCGCCCTGGAT
>CAUJIK010000050.1 GCA_963205255.1 Pseudomonadota bacterium | reverse complement strand
CGTGTGCTCTTCCGATCTAACCTGATCAACAAGATTAAGAAGTCCGCCCCGCCCGCAGCGACGAGCGTGCCGGCTATCTCGAACCACCCCGCCGACGACATCTGCGACCTGGAGACGCTGGCGGGCATGCTGCAGCAGTTGCAGGCCCGCAATCAGCAGTACCAGCGCGCCATCGACGCATTGATTGCCGCGCGCCGCATCGTCAACGGCTGGGACCCGAAGCCCGAGCCGGAGTTGGTCTGGTCGGTGCGTCGTGACGTGCTGGCTGCGATGGGCGACCAAGAGGCCCTGGCGCAGTTCGACCGTGAGCACGTGCAGGACATCGCTGCCGAACAGGCCGCGCGCCAGGCGGCCAACCAGCAAGCGCTGGAGGCGCCGGCGCGGGTGAAGGCCTTGGAGCAGTACATCACCGACCTCGCGGCCGAGATGGTCCGCGATGTCGATGAGGGATTCATCTTCGAGGAGATGAAGCGGATATTCCGGCCGAGTGCGCAGCGAATGCTGACGACCGCGCGTGCCTTCGTGCAGGCGTGGCGGGAGATGAAGACGGTCGAGATGAGCCTGAAGAGCGCCTTCCGTTTAACCCACTACAGCATCCAAGGCGACCGCCGCACCGGGTACGACCTGACCCTGATCGGTAAGCGCAGCGACGACGACTTGCTGCCCAACCTGATCGAGGGCCTTGCCTACGAGGATCTCGTCGATCTGAACCAGGCTTTCAACGGCCGGGACTCGGAGTTGTCGCGGCAGATCTCCCAGCGGCTTGACGAGGCAGGTGTGCCGTCTGGCTTGCTGCGCGTCTACCACCCCGGCGCATCCAACGACGAGCGGCAGATCTACGCCCCGGACCCGAACCCGCCGCGCAAGCGTCCGCCGGAGGTTCCCTTCGGCGCGGCCACCGTGGTCACGATCCAGACCTGACCGTGTGGACGCCATCCGACAGTGCGATTGGAACGGCGGCGAAGCCCGGTTTCGGACTTGGCTTCTGCCCGCCACAGCGCGTTCATGCACCTGTCTCAACAACAGGACGCAGCACGATGACCGACACCCCCACCCAAGGCACGGTGGCAGCGCAACTCGCGGCGTTGCCATCGATGCCGATGGCCGAGCTCTGGACCCTATGGGACGAGCACTTTCCCCGGCGGCCAGCCCACCGCAACCGCAACTACGTGGAGTCCCGTCTCGCGTACCGCATCCAGGAGAAGACGTACGGCGCGCTGCCCACGGCGATCCGCCGGATGCTGGTCGACGCGGGAGCCAAGCACTCGAAGATCAAGACCGCCACCGTGCGCAGCGCGCAGACCCTGCTGATGCCCGGCACGACGCTGATCCGCGAATGGGACGAACGCGAGTACCGCGTGATCGTCACGCCGGAAGGTCTATACGCGCTCGACGGGCAGGTCTTCAAGAGCCTCACGGCGGCGGCGCGTCATATCACCGGCACGCACTGGAACGGGCCGAAGTTCTTCGGCCTGCGCGACAGCAAGGGAGGTGACCGGTGAGCCGGCCATTGCGCATGCCGCTCGTGCCACCGAAGCGCTGTGCGGTGTACTGCCGTGTCTCCAGCGACGAGCGCCTGGACCAGTCGTTCAACTCCATCGACGCGCAGCGCGAAGCCGGCCACGCCTTCATCAAGAGTCAGAGTCACGAGGGCTGGATCGCCGTGGCCGACAACTACGACGACGGCGGCTTCTCCGGTGGCAACATGGACCGGCCTGCGCTGCGCCGCTTGATGGCCGACATCGAAGCCGGCAAGGTCGACATCGTGGTGGTCTACAAGATCGACCGCCTGTCACGCTCGCTGGCCGATTTCGCGCGCATGGTGGACGTGTTCGACCGCCACCGCGTCAGCTTCAGCGCTGTCACGCAGCAGATCAACTCGGCCACCTCGATGGGGAGGTTGATGCTCAACGTCCTGCTGTCCTTCGCCCAGTTCGAGCGCGAGGTCACCGGCGAGCGCATCCGCGACAAAATCGCCGCCAGCAAGGCCAAGGGGATGTGGATGGGCGGGCCGCTGCCGCTCGGCTACGACGTCCGCGACCGGCGGCTGGTGATCAACGAGGCCGAGGCCGCCCTGGTGCGGCGCCTCTTCGACGACTTCGTGACCATGCGGTCGGCCACGCTGATCGTGAAGGCCTACGGCGCAGAGGGGCTGGTGACCAAAGGTGGCAAGCCCTTCACCAAGCAGACGATCTACAAGATGTTGCACAACCGGATGTACCTGGGCGAGATCGTGCACAAGGGGCAGAGCTTCCCCGGCCAGCATCAGGCCATCGTCACCCAGGCGCAGTGGGATGCGGTGCACGCGCTGATCGCTACGGACGCGACGGAGCGCCGCCGCGATACGAGCGGTCGGCTCCGCGAACCCGTCCTACTGCGCGGCCTGCTGTTCACGCCCGATGGCGAACGGCTGGTGCCGAGCTACACGGTTAAGAAGGGCAAGACCTACCGCTACTACACGCCGCTCAAGCATCGGCGGTTTGGTGCCTGGGCCAGCCAGTACGGGCCGCTGCCGGCGGTACCCATCGAGGAGCTCGTGGTCCAGCAGATCATGGCAGCGCTGTCGGCACCGCACATCGTGCAGTCGGTGTGGGACCGGATGCAGGCGCTGCGCGCAGACATCTCGGAGCCGGAGGTGGTGCTGCCGATGCGCCGACTCGCCACGATGTGGCAGCAGTTGTTCCCGGTCGAGCAGTGCCGTCTGGCGCAACTGCTGATCGAGCGCGTGGTCGTGGCCGACGGCGGACTGGAGATCGTCTGGCGTGATCAGGGCTGGCAAGAGTTGGCCGTCGAGTTGATGCCCGGGACCATCGGCGCTGAACTGCAGGAACTGGAGGAGACCACATGAAAGCACGCATTCGGACCACCGGCGAACCCGTCGCCCGCGAGCGCCGGGATGGCGGGCAGGTCAAGCTGTCCACGTTCATCCCGCTGAAGATCAGAAAGCGCGGCGCCAGTAAGGTGGTTGTGCGGCCGGATGGCCAGGTCGAGGCCGCTGGCAAGGTCACCTCCCAGCACGACCAGCCCCTTCTGGTGGCGTTGACGCGGGCGTTCTACTGGCAGCACCTGCTCGACGACGGCGTGGTGGCCAGCGGCAGCGAGATCGCCCAACGCGAAGGTCTGCACCACTCCACGGTGAACGAACTGCTTCGGCTCACGCTTCTGGAGCCGGCGATCATCCAAGCGATCCTGGCTGGTAAGCAGCCCCGCTGCATGAGCCTGCTGTGGTTCCAGAGGAATCCGCTGCCGACCGACTGGGCGGCGCAGCGAGCTGTGGTGGCGGCATTCGACCGCTGACCCCGCAGAGCTCTCACCGCTCCCCGGCGTCTTCGTCGTCTTCTTCTTGATCGCCGTCCGCGTCGTCGACGGCTGGTGACCGCGCGGCACGCAGCGACAGCGGCACGTACCTTTCGAGCGGCGTCTTCCACCCCCGGAAAAAGTCCAGGGGGTCCTGCGTGCCGACGAACTCCCGGGCGAGCCGGAGTCGTTCGAGCGCTGCCTGACGTTCCGCTTCGGGTAGCCTCTGCGCCCGATCCTCGACGCCCTGGAAGAACTGCTCCAGGCTGACGACCTTCGCCCAGGATTGAATGACCTGTTCGAGCTGGTCGCGACTGTCCTTGATGGACTGAGCTGCGCGCCGTCGGTCTTCCTCCTGCCGGCGCCGCTCCTCCTCTGCGAGTCTCTCCTGCCGCCAGATCGCGGCCTGTCGTTCGGCCTCCCGCAGCTTCTCAGTCACGGTCGCGGTCGCGTTCTCGATGGCTTTGACAATTTGGGGGATGTCCGAGGTCAGGCTGCGCGCCTTGGACTCCTGGAACGACGTCGACCACGAGGCGCTGCGGTACGGTGAGTAGACGAGCAGCCGCAAGCGACCAGACGGCAGATCTCGGGTCGTCGTCCAGGTGTGATCGACATGGCGCCTGGATGCTTTGGGCGGCACGTAGTCCGATTCCCGGATGTACTTGCCGTTCACGTACCGCATGGCGACCGACTCGGTCATCTCGACGATGGCCAATCCGAATGCGAGCGAGTCGACGTAGGCAACCGTCGGCCGGTATGGCGACCAGAGGCGGTCGTAACCGTATGGATCGTGCCGGGGGTCCTTCTTCGGCGGCTCCTCCTTCTCCTGGACACGCTCGCGCCGAAACTGGGCATCAAGAGGCGCGATGACCACTCGGTGCCCGGCAGACTCCAAGGCATTGAACAGATCGTTTGCGAAGCCAAGCGCCTTGTCGAGCGCGGAGCGGGATACGGTGATGTCGACCAGCAGCTTCTTGTACGGCTTCAAGTGCTCAGCGTCGTCGATCTTGCGGCTCGCCAGGAAGTGCTCCTTCGCGCCGCGAATCAGGCCGTGGGTACCGGTCACGGGCCGGGCAAGTCTTGGAACGCGTGGGCTGGGTGTTGGGCGGGGCTTCGGCACCGCTGCAGCCGGAAGCTCGTCGGTCCGGGACCACACGACGGGATCACCCGGCAACGGTTCCGGAAGCTCAGGCCGTGGCGGCGCCTTGCCCACCGCCAGCTTGGCCCAGTAGCCGCGCTCCGGACGAGGCACCCGCAGCTCGGTACACACCCGGGCGAGGTAGCTTCCCGACACCTCGAACTTCTCGGCGACCTTGGTCATTGGCGTCGACCAAACCAACTCGTAGAGATCTGCCCTCGTGATCACGTTCGTCCCCGTCGTCATCGTTCACCCTCCGGCAAGGGTAATGACACGAGCGAGGTCGACGCTCTGGTGGCCTTGGTTGACGATGAACCGTCGCGTGTAAGTCGTTGATTTTGCTAGGGTGGGCGCTGCGCGTACCCGCAGGCCAATCAGAGAAAAGAGACCGCTCTGGCCTGGGAAGTGGCCGATGTCGAGCGTCCTGGCGAGTCCGTACCCGCAGCACAGCGAGCCGGAACCCCGCGTGGCGCGGGGATCGCAGACAAAAAAAGGGCCTGGAGATCATCCGAGCCCTTGTAGATGGTGGAGCGGAAGGGGATCGAACCCTCGACCTTCGCATTGCGAACGCGACGCTCTCCCAGCTGAGCTACCGCCCCACAGCAAGCGGCGCATTCTAGGGAACCGCGGCGCGCCTGTCACCATGCATCCGCTTCAGGCTAGCGCGACGACCTGGATCTCCACGCGAAACTCCGGGACAACCATTTTCGCCTCGACGGTGGCGCGGGCTGGCTTGCTGTCCGGCGCCAGCCAGCTCTCCCAGGCGCGGTTCATTGCCGCGAAATCGCCCACATCGGCCAGGTAGATGGTGGCGCTGAGCAGGCGGCTCTTGCTGGTGCCGGCAAGGGCCAGCAGGCGGTCGACTTCGCCCAGCACCTGACGCGTCTGGTTCTCGACGTCGGGATTGGAGGGGTCGGGCGCCACCTGGCCGGCCAAGAACACAAAGCCGTTGGCCACCACGGCCTGGGACATGCGGGCGGAGCTCTCGATTCTCTTGATGGTCATATTCCAGCGTGCCTGAGGTCAGGATTGATTGCGGGCGGGCATGGGGATCATCCACAGGCAGACTAGCGCAAGCACCGAGCCCATGCCCAGCAGGATCGAAACCGGGAACAGCCCGATGCCGCTCTGGAACAGGACGCCGGCCAGAACCGGAGCCAGCACCGAACCGCCGCGCCCCACGCCGATGGAGAAACCCGTGCCCGATGCGCGCTGGTGATTGGGAAACACCTGCGCAAAGGTCGCGTACAGGCCGTTGATGGAGCCATTGGTGAAGAAGCCGGCGCAGGCGCACACCAGCGACAGCGTCGCCAGGTCCGAATACCCGCGACCGAACACGATGATGGCGAGCGTGGACCCCACCAGCATCGCGGAAAGCACCAGCCTCAGGTTCAGCTTGCTGGCCAGAAGCCCCATCACCGCGCCGCCCGTGGCGCCGCCGACATTGGCCCAGACCAGCACGCCCGCCGCCGACGAGGCCGCGAAACCCATGTCCACGACGATCTTCGGCACCCACTTGATGAGGTAATAGAAAGTGATGATGTGGAAGAAGTAGGTCGCCGCCATGAGCAGCGTGGTGCGCAGCATGGTCGGGGAGAAGATGGTGTCGGTGCCCTCTTTGCGCCCCGTCGCATCAACCGACAGCACCGGCAGCGCATCGATGGCGGCATGACCCATGCGGCGCAGCGTGGCGTTGATCTTCTGCAGCGCGCCCGCGGGCTGCTTGGTCGTCAGCCAGGAGATCGATTCCGGAACCAGGAACCACATCACCGGAATGAACACCGCCGTGGCCGCCGCGCCGAAGTGGAACACGCCGCGCCAGTCGCCGCCGTCCTTGAGGATGTTCGCGGCCACTATGCCGCCGGTGATGGCGCCCAGCGGATAACCCATTGCCATCAGCGACACGTTCAGATTGCGGTATTTCGCGCTGGAGAATTCCGCCGCCAGGGCATTGGTGGTTGCCAGCACGCCGCCGATGCCCAGACCGGTGAAGACGCGCCACAGCGACAGGCTGAACACATCCCCCACCGTGGAGGCCATGTACATGCCCACGGTCATGATCAGGAGGCAACCCAGCGTGGTGCTGCGGCGCCCGATCCGGTCGGCAAGCCGCCCCAGAAACACCGAACCCACCGCCATGCCGATGAGTTCCATGGACAACACGATGCCCAGCGCGGCGCGGTCGATGCCCCACTCGGAGGCTATGCCCGGCGAGGCGAAGCTGATCGACATCACGTCGAAGCCATCCAGCGCGTTGAGGCAGATGGTGACTGCGACCACCAGGATCTGCAGGGTGCTCATGGGCGAATCGGTCATGATCCGACGCGGATCCGTAGTCATGATCTCAGGCCCCCCAAGTACGAATTGACTGGCGGCGATATTCTTTGCCTACGCCAGTTGACGGCGGCGAGAATAGCACACGATCCGTGATCTCCACGGGCGTGACGCAGCACTCCGGATCGATTGATTTTCAGGAAGTTGTTGGCTTCCCGGAAAACCGATATAGTTATTAGTTATATTATATAAGTATCAGACGAGCGCCGGGATTCGCGTGCTCGAACAGCCATCAGGCTCCTGGCGTCAGCGCGGCGATAGCCAATCGCTCCGCCCTTCTCGGATCAGATACAACCTCTGATCGATCATTGATCACCAGAACCTGCCGCCGGTCAGGCGTGTAGGCAGGCCAGGCCGGCCACCCTTGCGCATCCGGGACGCCGGTTCTGGCGAAGTTCGCCCATGCGCTGCTCACCTGCTCCGCCAGCGCATGCTTGTCGGGGCCGTCACCCGCAATCGCAGTGGAAAGGGCGATGTTGTCGAAGACATAGGGAATGTCGAGTGTGTGCGGAACGTTGAGCTTCCCGTCCCGGACCGGCGTTGTCTTGCGGAAGTGGTAGACGAATGTAGGCGCGCCACCCAGGGCGGCGCGCCGCTCCGCCGCCCGGGCAACGTTTACGGTCAGCCAGTTGTCGCTCGAGATCAGCTGATAGAGAAGCTGGTTGGAGGCGCCGGGGTTGGCATGACGGAATATCGTGATGATCCCGGCAGAGCGCTTTTCGTCAATTCTCAGGTTTTGCTGCACCAGTTTCAGCAGCGTTCCTTCATCGATCGAATCGAGCGGAGTACTCTTCATGAAAGTGGTCTCGGTAAGGTTCGAACCGAGAATGAGCGGCACATCCGCCGATATCCGGGGCGCGACCGGATCAAATGGATCCGAGGGAATCGCGCGACCGTCCACGACCGGCGCGAAAGCACGCAGCGTTTCGGGCGTCACGCCCTTGAGGACCTGCTCGAACGGCATGGCGACGAGCCTGTCGACCTGATGCGGAGCCAAACCCAGCCGGTCCATCAACGCGCGCGCAGTACGAGCGGCAATTTCAGGACTCACATGACGCATGGCGATGCCGCTTTGAGCGATCGCCTTGTGGAACAACCCGCGCGCCTGCGCAGAAGCCATGAGAGTGGTGACTTTCCCGCCCCCGCCGGACTCGCCGAAGATGGTCACGTTGGCGGGATCGCCTCCGAACTGGGTGATGTTGTCCCGCACCCATTCCAGCGCAGCGACCAGATCCAGTATCCCCACCGCACCGGAATCAGCGTATCGCGAACCACCAAGCTCGGCCAGATAGAGATAGCCAAATGCATTGAGGCGATGATTCACAGTCACAACGACCACGTCGTGTCTGGTCGCCAGATTCGTGCCTTCGTATCGGCGGTTTCCGCCCGAGCCAGTCTGATAGCCGCCACCGTGAAACCAGACCATCACGGGCCGCCTGCCGGACCCGACTGCCGGTGTCCACACGTTCAGGCGGAGGCAATCCTCGCTCATCGGCTCGTTGGCGCCGCCCTCTGCGACTTCCGGAATCAGATCCTCCGGTATCTGTGGACAGCGAGGCCCGAGTAGCGAAGCGTCCAGAACCCCGCGCCAGGGGGCAGGCCGCTGCGGGGGAGCCCAGCGGTTGGCCCCATCTGTTGGCGCGCCATAGGGAATGCCCAGGAAGACCTTTATGGGCCCTTTCGAGAAACCTCTGACACGACCATAAGCGGTCTCCGCCGTCACATCCCCTCCCGCGGACTGAGCCCGGGACAAACCGGGCGCGAGGATCGCTCCCAGCGTCACCTTGACCGCTTCACGACGACTGATGCCTGAATCGATTTTCCTGTCCATGACTCACCTGATCTTGTCGATCGGTACGCCATCACTTCCAAGCGTCAGCGTTCGTCCATCTGGCGTAACGGGATTGCGGTTGTTTTCAGCACAGGCGTAATCAAAGACCCTCGTTCCGGGCTGCTGCTTCCTGTAGCGCCGAACGACATCCCACGGTTTTACAAATGCCACGGGATCGGTAATGACCAGATGAGCCTCCAGGGTCTCCGGGTCAATCTTTCGAATCCGTGTCACAACGCTCGCCTCGTCACTCAGGACGATGCCGGTGCGGTCGATGATGGTGCCCCCTTCCCCTTTGAAAGACACCGTACTGAATACCAGCGTGTCACCTTCCCAGTGGCCCACTGAATCACCGGTATAGGTCAGCCACCGTTCGTCGGCGGACATATGTGCCCGCCCATCCGTGTGAATCCGCATCGTGTTGGGACCGTTTTCCGTAAGGATCCAGGTCTGTTCAGGACGCACGACGAACTCGTACATGTCGGGCAGGCTCATCAGCCGGGGAAATCCGGCTGGAATCCCGCAATACGTCAGGGGATCAGGGAAGGTATCGGCTTTCACCTTCTCGATATTCGTCAGGTACTTCGCCTCCCATGCCGGATTGTAGGGAGGATATGCGCGGGCGCCGGGCGAACCGGCGCCGCCGCCAGTAGCCGTTGCCGGATCAAACACATTGGTCCCGATGCGCGCCCAGACTCCGCTCCAGTCCGGAAGAGCAGAGTACTCCGGCAAGGCGGCGGCCCCTGCCACGCCAGCCGGCGTGGCAAGAGCCAGAACTGCCGAAACTGCCGCGGCCGGCAAACCCACTCTTCGCGCCGCGGACAAGGACCTGGTCACCATATCTGGACGGGCCGGCCTCATGCTGCTTCACCCCTGTATTGGCTAGTATCGATACGACGCCTGAATGCCGATCTCCCGCGGCCGGAAAGTATTCACGATCGTGATCGGCGCATAACGCGTGTACGTAGTACACGCTGCGCCCGTTGCCGCGGAACAGCCGGTACGGGTTGCGCTGCGCCCCAGCTCGTCGTCTGAGTTGAACAAGTTTTTGACGAACAGGTTCAGCCCCAGATTGCCATAGTTGATGCCGGCCCGCGCGCTTGCATAAAAGGTCTCGGGCGCCCGATAGTTGTCGGGGCTATAGCTGTTGATTCCGGGCCCGAGGCCTCGATAGTAGTTGCTGGCGTACTGGCCGTCCCAACGCACGAAAGCGTTCAAATTGTTCCCGACCCGAAAATCATACTGGGCACCCAGACTTGCCATCCAGGGTGGTACGGAGAGCGTATCCCCCGAGCGCACGATCAGGGCCGGTGCCGCGCCGCTGAGCGGCGCGGGGCCTGTTGCATCGCTGGTGTACTTGGCGTCGTTGTATCCGACCGAAAGAGTGGCGCTCAACCCACCGAAAATCCTTCCTTCTGCCGTCAAGTCGAAACCCTGGCTGCGCGCTTTACCTGCATTGCTGACGTAAGTCTGCCCACACCCCGGTGTTCCCACGTTCAGCTGCACGCCCGACCAATCGATCAGGAATGCACTGGTATTCAGTTGCACCCTGCCCCCGAGCGCACGGATTTTTGCGCCGACTTCGTAACTCCAGACCGTATCGGATCCATACGTCCGCGGCACATCATTGAGCGTCATGCCAACCAGCGCCAGACCGGGAACACACACGTTCGAGAGCGGCGAGTTGGCGCCGCCCGCGCGATACCCCTTGGCGCTGTTGGCGTAGACCATCTTGGTATCGCTGAAGCGATACTCGACGCCAAACTTTGGCGACATGGGGTTTTCTTTCACTGACCCGCCCGCAAGGCCCGAGTTTTCCACGGTGGGAATGGACCAGCCATTGAGCAGACCATACAGCACCTGCCGATACTTGAACTCCACCTGGGAGGCGCGCAGACCCGCGGTCACCGTGAACTTGTCCGTTACACGGAAATTCCCCTCGCCGAACGCCGCCAGCTCCTTGTCCACGAGCACCTGATCCCGCGAGGAAGCGACCTGCTGGGGAAGCTCCGCAAGACCATATCTTTCCAGAGTAGTCAGCCCGTACAGCAGCTGGCTGGTCCGCTCCATGTCCTGGTAGAGCTTGTACGACGCATGACCTCGAATGTAGGAGTAGTAAAGCCCTCCGACCCAGGTGAAACGGGTGCTGGCATCGCCTCCAGTGAACCGCAGCTCCTCCACAAGGCCCTTGCGGCTGTTGGCATTGTCAAAAACGCCCGGGTAGTCGGGCCAGATCTCGAATAGCGGAAATCCGAAACGATTGGGCTCGGTGGTGATGTACTGGAAGTTGGCGATCTGCGGCAGCTCCGGATTGGTATTGGCAGTCCTGTCGCCGATCCAGGATGTGATGGCCTTGGCCTCGAAAGCAGCGAACTCATGGCCAAGCGTCACCGTAGCCGCATCGAGCTTGGTGAGCGCGGGGGATGGCTCACGAGTATCTATGCGATTGAACCTCTTCTCGAGGTAAGGAAAGGGCCCATAAGTCGCGGCCGGACGATGGTAGGCGCCTGCCGTCGTGCAAGGAACCGCAGCCGTCGACCCCAGGAAACAGAGCTCCGGCGTCGACAGTGTTCCGGCGATGGGGAGGTTGTATCCGCTGCCGCCGCCTTTGTCGTCATCTTCCGAGTGATAAAGCGATGCCGACACCGTAGTCGCAGCACCCAGCTTCCACAGCAGCGACGCGCGAACGGCTGTCGTATCCAGCTCATTGATGTCCTTGTATCGAACCTCACCGCCCCTGTAGGGATCGAGATAGTCGATGTAGCCGGCATTGTGCCGGCGATAGACGCTTATTCGGGCACCGAGCCTGTCTTCCACGAGCGGTCCGCCGGCAGCCAGCCCCACGTCAAAACCTCGGCCACCATACGATACATCCGAAGTCTCCGCCCGGATGTAACCAGAGTAGTCCCGAAGACCCGGCGTCGGCGTGATGTAGCGGACCGTGCCTCCCTGGCTGGATCCACCATACAGGGTGCCCTGCGGACCACGGAGAACTTCCACCCGCTCGAGATCGAACAATGCAGGACCAGGCGTGCCATTTGCCGCGGTCTGGAAGCTGGCGCCGGCAACACTGCGCTTCTGCAGGGGCGTGTCATCAAGATAGACACCGGTTGTTGGCGCTCCTTGCAGCGACACCACGCCCCGGATGGAGAAGGTTGAAACGCCGCCCTGCTGCCCGCTGATGCTGAGTGCGGGGACGGTACGTGCAAGATCACTGATGTCCTTTATGCCCTGCTGGTCCATGGACCGCTGGGTCACGGCCGAGACGCTCAACGCCACGCGATTGACAGTGCTCTCCTGCCGTGTCGCGGTGATGACTATTTCCTCCAGACCTCCATCAGCTGCCTGCTGAGCCAATGCGACACCGCTCAGGAACACCACCGAAAGCGCCGCGGTACCGACAGGAAGAGCTGACTTTTTATTGAAGCTGCGCATTTCCGTCCTCCCCTTGTTTCCCGGTTCACATCAAGTTCGGCTGAAAACCTCCATCGACCATGGTCATCAAATCACCCATCAACAGCCATCAGTTCAGCGCTCCGCAGACACATTCCTGGTTACGCCATCGACGATCACTTCGCGATTGTTCTCTTCGCAGACGTAATCCATGATGTCCCACGTCGGCTGACGGCGGTACAGGCGGTACGTAACCCAGGGAGCGGTGAAAACCTTCGGGTCCGTCATCGTGATCTGCGCTTCAAGCAGATCCTCGTCGATGAGCCGCCAGCGCTCCTGCACACGCAAGGCGTCGCTGTGCATCTGACCCAGGTTCGTGAACATGGTGTCTTCCCGCAACCCGACCGTATCGAGCACGAGCGTCTGACCTTCCCAATGGCCAATCGTATGGCCGTTGTAGCTCGGCTCCAGATCAGACGGATGCTCTCTGCCGTCCAGATATGCCCTGCGCACCTGACTCATGTATTCGTGCACGAACGTCACCCGCTTGCCGCCCTCCGAGAGGATGATTTCGACAGGGTAGGGACTCCAGATGACTCGCGGAACACCTGGCCAGATGCACCGCGCCGTCGGATCATTGATCGGCTGACCGCGCGCGGCGGATGCCCTCACGTTCTCGTACTCCGCCGCATAGACAGCGTTGTACGGCGCAGCTACCGGGCGAAAATGCCTGGCGACCGTTGAATCCGAAGTTCCGGTCGAGAGCGGATTCACTCCACCGGTCGAAAGGCGATCAATGTGAATGCCGCTCAGGTTTTCCCATATGCCCTCGAATGCCGGCAGATTCGCTGGCACACCCGGCGCGGCAGCCTGGGCAGTCGTCACGGAAAACGCGAGCGCGCAAATCGCCAGCGCTGTCGAGAAGCACGGAACAGATGCCGCCATTGCCCCCCCCTTTGGATCCTCGCAACCCGAATCTGCCGAAAAACGCTCCGGCGCGATGAATCGCCTGTCTACTTGCGACCGCCGAGCGGCTGTCCGTTGACCATGGCGCTCATGAAGGCGCCGCCAGGCCCTCCGTCCTTCAACGGATGCATCTTGAGTACGACCTTGTCTCCCGGTTTGAGCGAATTGCGCGTCCAGCCCTGGCGCGACAGTCCGTTGGGGCTGTTGCCCTCGATACTGTATTCGACGACCTTGCCATCCGCGCCCGTCACATTGACCTGGATCCAGGTGTGGGGATTCGTCCACTGGAACTCTTTCACCACACCTTCGATCGTCTGCTCTGTCGAGCTGTCGAACATCGCGAAGGAATGATGTGCTCCGGCCAGGGACGAAGTGACGAGCGCCGCTCCAAGCACGCATAGCCTGCTAAACATGGCTCCCCCGTTTGATGACATGCATCTCTACCGACGCACCGACAACCTCATTGAGAGATGAACTGTTGCGCTACAGCAAAACTTATTATCATGTCAATGAATTTTACATACTATTAACATGTCAATGAAATTGAGTCAACAATAATCCGGGTACGGCGGAGCGGGACAAACCCACTCCCAGCGCGACGCGAGCATCAATCAATAGGCAACGCGTGTAATGGAGATACCCAGCGTGGCCAGCATGTCCTGCACGCTTTCGGGCCCTGCCAGATGTCCGGCCCCCACCGCCACGAACACCGTGCCAGGCTGCGCCAGCCGCTGCGCAATGTACTGCGCCCAGCGGTGGTTGCGCTCGGTGAGCATGATGCGCCGCGTATTCGGCGCATCCCGCGTCTCCTCCTGAAGCAATTCGCCGGTGCGCTCGGGATTGCCGGCCGCCCAGCTGTCGACCAGTTCGCGCACCATGGCAATAGCCCTCGCCGGATCCTCCAGCACACCGATCAACCCCTCTATCTGCTCGGACTCCGGCGTACCGTCGAGAAAGGCCACCTGTTCTTCAGGCGTCTCGAAGGCCGTGATGGATTTGCCGGCCGCCAGAGCCGCCCGCGTGAGCACCACTTCTGCGCCATGCGCGGCATCGAGGCCGGAGGCAAGCGCAACCAGCTGCGCCAGCTGCAGCGAGACGAACCAGGGCTCGAAGGGTTCCAGCTGCTCCACTGGCAACCCCATCCGCTGCACGGCCTCAAGGAAGATCTCCCGCTGATGGCTGCTCAGCCTGTCTGTCAACGAGGCGCCTGGCGGGTCGCGCGCCAGTTCCAGTGCGTGTCGTGCCAGATACGAAGGGTCCTCCGGCAGCAGCACTTCAAGACGCAGCTCCTCGGAGGCGTCGAATGCTTCGAGGATGGCCTCATCGAACCAGCCCATGTCCGGCCGCAGCAGATGCACGGTGCCGAATAGATAGATGGTGGTGTCCTCGTCTCGCACCACCCACAGCGCGGGATCGGCATCGACCACAGCAGTTGCGGGCGCCGGCGCGGCACGGGCGGGGCCCGCCAGCACGGCGAACACCAGAAAGATCCAGCCGAACCTCTTCACGTACCTGGCCGTTCAGCCAGCCAGGCGACGATGGCCGCGGGAACCGCGCTGCGCGCCCGCGAGCTCACATACATGCCGATATGGCCGACGTCCACCGGCATGGCGGTGTAATCACGGGTGCCGACATGACGCGCCAGAGGAAGGCTGGCGCTGGGCGGCACGATGTGATCCTGTGTCGCGAAAATGTTGAGCACCGGCTGCGTGATGTCCCGTAACGACACCTTGCGCCCACCCAGTTCGAGCGTGCCGGCGATGAGGCGGTTCTCCTGATAAAGCCACTTCACGAACTCGCGGAAGAACTCCGCCGGAAGTTCCGGGCTGTCGAAGATCCACTGCTCCATCCGCAGGAACTCGGCCACGCGCGCCGGCGTCGCGCCACTGCGCACCAGATCCACATACTTCTGTTGCGCCAGCCGGAAAGGCCGCAAGGCCACATAGGCATTGTTCAGCACCTGCCCGGATACATTGCCGTTGGCCGCCATCAGGTCGACGTCGACACCGGCGACCCATCTCGACAGCAGATTGTCCGGCGTCTTGAAGTCCACCGGCGTGACCATGGTGACCAGATTGCCGACCGCATCGCCATGCAGCGCCGTGTAGCACAGGCTGAGCGTCCCGCCCTGGCAGATACCGAGAAGATTCAGAGAGGCAATGCCATGGGTGGCGAGTATTTCGCGCACCGCGCCGTCCAGATAGCCGTCGATGTAGTCCTCGAAGCGCAGGTAGCGATCCGAACCATCGGGGCGACCCCAGTCGATCAGGTACACATCGAGCCCGGCGGCCAGCAGGCTGCGGATCAGCGAGCGGTCGGGCGCGAGATCGAGAATGGTCGGGCGATTGACCAGCGCGAAGACCATGAGCAGCGGCGGCAGACCGGCGGGCCGCGCCGTGGCGCGGTAGCGATACAGCACCACCTTGCCACTGCGCCAGACTTCATCGCGGGACGCCGCGTCAGCATCCGCGGTCTGCGCGCCGGCAGCGCGCAGCGCAGACATCAGATCCGCGGCATTGCGCGTGAAGCGCGCAAGCTCCTCGGCCGCCAGCGCCGGATCGACTGCGCCCGGATTCATGGCTGGCGCTTCGTGCTGCCGCGGCGCGCCGGGCGCCGGGCCGGCCGCTGCGGCTTCTTCGATGGCGGTGGATTCTCCAGCGCCCTGATTCGCTGGATCAGGGCATTCATCTCGGTGCGCGTTGGCAGGTCGAGCGTGCGGGCCCACTCCTCGATCTGCGAGCGCTGCTCCATCCGCAGCGCATTGAGCGTGTTGGTGAGCTCGGCCTGCACCTGGCAGTAGTCCTCGCTGTGGGCGCGGGACGCATAGGCCTCTTCCGCGCAATCTATCCACGCCGCGTACAGCGACGACAGGCCAGCGGGCTCCCGCTCTGCACGCGCGCTGAAACGCTGCATGGCGTCGCGCACCAGCTCGGCTCCATGAGCCAGCATGCGGCCCTGCAGTTCCAGCACCCGCGATTGCAGCGCCGTCATCCGGCGCAGGCTTTCCAGCTGCGCGTGCCCGGAGGGCACCCCGAATGTCCCCAGTTCACGCAGGATGGCGAAAGGATCCGCGCTGGCGCCACCGCCAGCGCCCTGCCATGTGCGCAGGCGCTCGAACAGGGACGGCCCTCCAGACATGCCTTTGCCCATCTCGGCGGAGAGCGTCTGCATGAGCGCGACGTGCTGCTCGCACGCCGCAAGAAACTGCTGCAGACCCGCACCCCCGGCTCCCGCCGCGCGCGCGTCGAACCCCGGCACATTCATGCCCGCTGCCCCCATGAAAGGCGCGCGGGTGAACAGACCCCACCAGTCGGGCTGGCCGCCAAACGGACCCGTCATCGCCACACCCATGGGTGAATTTGCAGTGCAAAAGCCCTGCACATGCCACAATAAATCTCAGTCGAAATCTCGATATTCATGATATATCCATGAAATAAAAGAATTTTCTACATTTAATGCAGCAGTAGTCGAGCAAATTTCTATCGTGCTACATTGCACTGCAAGAAACCCCCTGACGCAGCGAGGCCAGCATGTCCGAAGCACGTGTCATCAAGAAATACACCAACCGCCGCCTCTATGACGCGACGGCGAGCCGCCATGTCACGCTGGAAGACCTGCGCAAACTGATCGTCGGCGGCGAAAAGATCAAGGTCGTGGACGACAAATCCGGCGAAGACCTGACCCGGCAGATATTGCTGCAGATCATCGCCGAGCAGGAGCAATTCGGCACACCGGTGCTGTCCACCGAACTGCTCGAAGCCATCGTGCGCTTCTACGGCAACCCGGTGCAGGAAGTCTTCACGCGCTACATAGAACAGAGCCTGGGCGGCATCATGCAGCAGCAGCGCGTGATGCAGGACGAAATGGCGCGTGCGCTGCACACCCCGATGGCGCCCCTGGCCGAGCTCGCCCGGCAGAACATGCAGCTGTGGGCGCAGATGCAGGCATCGATGATGTCCAGCGTCAAACCACCCCAACCCGTCCCGCCTGCCGAACCCAAACCCTCCCCTTCCACCCGTTCCCGTAAACGTTAACTGTCGAGAGTCATCTCATGCATCTGACTGGCTGTACTGTTGTTGTTACCGGCGCCGCCCGCGGCCTTGGACGTGCAATCGCCCTGCGTTTTGCCAAAGAGGGTTCCAACCTCGCCCTGATCGATCTGCGCCTCGAGGATCTTTCCGAGACCCAATCCCTGGCGCAGGCCCTGGGCGTGCAGGCGCGCTGCTATGCCGCCAATGTGTCGAGCGAAGAAGCCGTGTGCGGCGTGATGGAGAAGATCGCCGCGGATTTCGGCCGTCTCGATGTGCTGGTCAACAACGCCGGCATCGTGAGAGATGCGCTGCTGGTCAAGGTCAAGGAGGGCCAGATCGTCGACAAGCTTTCGCTGACCAACTGGCAGACAGTGATCGACGTGAACCTCACCGGCGTATTCCTGTGTGCCCGTGAGGCGGCCACCCACATGATCAAGGGCGGTCGCGGCGGCCTGATCATCAACATCTCCAGCGTCTCGCGTCACGGCAACATGGGGCAGAGCAATTACAGCGCAGCCAAGGCCGGCGTGGAGTCCATGGCAGTGGTCTGGGCCAAGGAGCTGGCGCGCTATGGCATTCGCGCCGCGGCCATCGCGCCTGGCTATTCCCGCACCGAAATCCTCTCTTCCATGAAACCGGAACTGCTGGAGCGCATCGTTGCACCGGTGCCCGTGAAGCGCCTTGGCGAGCCAGAGGAAATCGCTGAAGGGGCCGTATTCATCGCCCGCAATGACTTCTTCACGGCGCGCTGCCTGGACCTGGACGGCGGACTGCGCATCTGAGGGGCAGCGGCGGAAAATTTGTATGCACTGCGTAACAAATTTTTGAGAAAAACACCTGATACAAAAAATAATTAATGCAAATCAATTAGATACAAATATCAGAGAAATGAAGATTTTTCTTGTGCAGTGCATACAAACACGCTAGGATACTCCCATCTGATCTAGCGCAACCCGCACCCCCAAGGAGCAACGACATGAACGACAAATTCGACGTGAACAGCTGGCTGAAGATCTACCGTGACGCGTTCGCCCCCGCGCAGCGCGCGCAGGCCGAAGGCATCAAGGCTTTCGAGCGTCTGGCCCGCCACCAGTACGCCGTTGCCGGCGACTACCTCGAGTTCTCGCTGCATGCGACCAAGGTCGCCTTCGCCGCGAAGCCGGGTGATGACATCACCGCCGTGCAGCGCGAGCTGGGCGCCGAGCTGGGCAACAAGCTGCAGAAGCGCGCCGAAGAGCTGGCCGCCATCGCGACCGAAGTGCAGACCTCGCTGACGAGCGCGCTGACCGAGGCCGCCGAGACGGTGACGGCGACCACGAAGAAGAAGGTCGCCTGATCCTGGCTGGCAACGCCAGCCCAGGCAAGTAAGATGGGCCAGGGTGGATAACCGCCCTGGCCTTTTTTCATTTTTGTTTCCGGAGTATTGAACTTGAGCACCGCCCAGCCAAAAAGCAGCAACCCGAAGCAAACTGAGGCCGGGCCGGAACCTGTTTCAAGCGCCGACACCCAGGAGCTGCAGCGCGAGCTGCGCGCGCGCCTCGCCATGCTCACCGGCGGTCTCGCTCCGGAAGAATACGCACAGGCATGGTGGGACTGGTTCCTCGGGCTCAGCCGCACTCCCGACCGCAGCGCCGCACTTGCGGGCAGCGCCTTTGACAAGGCCCTCGACAGCTGGCTGTTTGCCCTGCGCCCCGGCGAAGCCGCGGCGGCAGCCAGCCCCGACCCGCGTTTCGCGCACGAAGCCTGGAACGTGTGGCCGTTCAATGTCTATGCCCGCGCCTACTCCAACTGGGACGCATGGTGGAAAGAGGCGCTCGCGGCGCCTGCCGACCTGCCGCCCCGCAGCGCCCAGCTGATGGAGTTCATCGGCCGCCAGACGGCCAATGTCATGTCGCCCGCCAACTACCTCGCCACCAATCCCGAACTGCTCGAACTCACCCGGGCAGAGGCCGGACAGAACCTGGTGCGCGGCTTCGGCCACTACATCGATGATCTCACCCGGATGGTGGAGGATCGCCCGCCCGCCGGCACCGAGAACTTCGCCGTCGGCGAGCGCGTTGCCGTCACGCCCGGCCAGGTAGTTCTGCGCAACCGGCTGATGGAGCTGATCCAGTACACGCCGCAGACCGCGCAGGTTCAGGCCGAGCCGATACTGATCACGCCGGCCTGGATCATGAAGTACTACGTGCTCGACCTGTCGCCGCACAACTCGCTGGTGCGTTACCTCGTCGAGCGCGGACACACCGTGTTCCTCATCTCGTGGAAGAACCCCACCGAAGCCGATCGCGAACTGGGCATGGACGACTACGTGCGCGAGGGCTTCATGGCCGCGCTCGATGCCGTCACCACCATCGTGCCCAGGCGCAAAGTGCATGCGCTGGGCTACTGCATCGGCGGCACCCTGCTCAGCATCGCCGCCGCGGCGCTGGCACAGGCCGGCGACAAACGCCTCGCCACGCTGACGCTGCTGGCCGCACAGACGGATTTCTCCGAGCCTGGCGAACTGTCACTGTTCATCAGCCCGCAGCAGATCGAGATGCTGGAAGCGGTGATGAACCGCGCCGGCGTGCTGGACAGCAAGCGCATGGGAGCCGCGTTCTCGCTGCTGCGCTCGCAGGACCTGCTGTGGTCGCCATCGGTGAAGAAATACGTCCGCGGTGAAGCCGACCGCCCCAACGATCTGATGTCCTGGAACGCCGATGGCACGCGCATGCCCTATCGCATGCACACCGAATACCTCACGCGCCTGTACCTCGACAATGAGCTGGCGAAGGGGACGTTCACCTATGCGGGCCAGAAGATCGATCTGGCGAACATCACCATACCCATGTTCGTGCTGGGAACCGAGACTGACCACGTCGCGCCCTGGCACTCGGTCTACAAGGCGCGTGGGCTCACCCGCTCCAGCGACTACACCTTCCTGCTGACCAGCGGCGGCCACAACGCGGGCATCGTCACCGGCGCCCAGCACCCGCGGCGCCGCTATCGCGTGCACACCTGGGAGGATGCGAATACCACTCTTCCTCCGGATCAGTGGGCCAGCAAGGCCCCGGTGCAGCAGGGCGCATGGTGGCCGGAATGGGACCGCTGGCTGACCGAGCATTCGGGCAAGAAGCGTGTCGCGCCCCCGCAGACAGGCGATGCCGACGCCGGCTATGCCCCGCTGGGCCCCGCGCCGGGAGAGTACGTAAAGGCGCGCTGAAACCGCGCCCGGAAGACGCAAGGCACGTTCGTTAACGTCGGCGCCGACGTTCAGCAACGGTAGAGAGCTTGCTTCCTGCCACTGGCGGCCGCATCGTGCGCCGCCATGGTCCGGGTACTCGATGTGGCTTTGCGCCTGCTGGCAGCGGTTTTCGGAGGCTATGGCCTGACCGTCGTGCTGGGCATATTCCTCGCGCGCACGCTGCCGATGGCGCCATCCCAGGCCGTGACCACGGCCCTGCTGCTGAGCTTCCTGATCTATCTGCTCACGGTGATCGGCGTCTTCGCGGCCCGCTCGGCCCTGCGGGCCTGGGGCTGGATACTGCTGCTGGCTGCCCTGTTTGCCGCACTGACGCCGCTGCTGGACCGGAGCGGCCTCTCATGAAAGAAGGTTTCCGCCAATCCATGGCGTGGCTGCATACCTGGAGCGGCCTGTCGATGGGCTGGCTGCTGTATTTCATTTTCCTGACCGGCACGCTGGGTTACTTCGACACTGAAATCGACCGCTGGATGCAGCCGGAACTGCCCCTGCGCGGCGTGCCAATGACCACTGCCGAAGCCGTTTCCACAGGCATCGAGCGTCTCCGGCAAGCAGCCCCTGGCGCCGACCAATGGAAGATCGAGGCGCCCAACCGCAACCGGACAACGCCACCACGCATCACATGGCGGATGCCGCCGACATATGACGGCGCGCAACACGGCAACGAACCTCTCGGCGCCAGTGGCGAGAACATCGAGCCACGCTGGACGGGCGGCGGCCAGCTGCTCTACCAGATGCACTACCGGCTGCACTATCTCGATGTACGGACGGCTGGCTGGATCGTCGGCTTCGCCGCCATGTTCATGCTGGTGGCCATCACCAGCGGCGTGATCACGCACCGGCGGATATTCCGCGACTTCTTCACTTTCCGGCCAGGCAGAGGCCAGCGCTCCTGGCTCGATGCCCATAATGCGCTGGGCGTCGCGGCATTGCCCTTCCACGTGATGATCACCTACAGCGGTCTGGTGTTCTTCATGTTCATCTACCTGCCGACGGTGGCCGGACAGATCGACAGATTCGACGATGCGGCGCAGACGGAATTCTTCGACATGGGTTATTCGCCCGGCATTTCCGATGCGCCACGCAGCGGCATTCCCCGGGAGCTTGTCGCCATCACGCCGCTGGTGGCCGCGGCGGCGCCCCACGGCCGCCTGCTCTCCGTGACAGTGCAGAACCCCGGTGATGCCAACGCGCTCATCACCGTCATACGCGAGCGTTATGATGTCCGCCGCGGCACCGAACAACTGGTGTTCGACGGCGTCACCGGTGCGCGGATAGATACGACCGCCGCGGTGAGTTTCCCGGCGCACGCGGTCAATGACACCTTGATCGGTCTGCACGAAGGGCTGTTCGCCGGCCCCATGCTGCGCTGGCTGTATTTCCTCTCCGGGCTGGTCGGAACGGCAGTCGTGGCAACGGGCCTGATCCTGTGGACAGCCAAGCGCCGCGCGCGCCAGGCGCAGACCTTGAGGGACCAACGGGGTCTGTGGCTGATGGAACGGCTCAATGCCGGCGTCATCACCGGCCTGCTCATGGGCATCGGCGCCTACCTGCTCGCCAACCGTCTGCTGCCGGTGGATATGCCGGCGCGAGGCCTGTGGGAGCCGCACATGCTGTTTGCCACCTGGGCAGTGGCCACGATCTACGCGCTGTTCCTGCCGCCGCGACAGGCCTGGACCCGCCTGCTGGCGATGACATCGGGCATCTTCCTCCTGCTGCCGCTGGTCAATGCGCTGACCACGCAACGCCACCTGGGCGTGACGCTGCCGCATGGCGACTGGCAGCTGGCGGGCGTGGATCTCACCGCCATTGCCGCCGGCCTGGCTTTCGCATTTGCCGCCCGCGCGCTCAACGCGCGGCATGCCGGGAACGGTCAGTGATCACGGCATTTCTGCTCGCCTGCGCGGCCTTGAGCCTGCTGTGCCTGGCAATGGAAAAGTACCATCGCCAGATCTGGCCACGCCCACCATCGCGCGCCACAAGCGCCGCATTGCGCGCGTGCGGCATCCTGCTGCTGTGCCTTTCACTGTGGACGAACCAGCGTGTGGCCGGAGGCTCCATCGGGCTGGCCGCATGGCTCGCAGAGCTCACATTGGCCATGCTGCTGGTGATGCTGGCACTGGTGATGGTCCGCCGCCGCTAGAAGCGGATCAACACCGCCAGTGTCGAGTCGATGCGCTTCACGGTATCGGCGAAAGCTTCGCTGTCGACACTGGTATAGCGGGCGCGAAACTCCTCCTCGCTCATCCCTTCCGCCAGCGCCAGCGCACTCACGGGCAGCAGATCCTCCTGCCGCGCCTTCGACAGCCAGGCCCTGGCGCTTTCGGCCTGCCCTGCCTGCCCACCCCGCTCCGCGCAGAAGACGCCGGAACGGTCGGCGGCCAGATCCACCAGCGAGAAGCCCGAGCCACCCTCGCCGCTGTCGGAAATCTCCTTCCAGATACCCACCGAGATGGACGCCTGCGACCCGAATGCCGTGGCCAGCGCCGCCGACACCGCCCAGTGCTTGACCAGATCCCCCCGGCCCAGCAGCTCGAACGACCGCTCCGGCATCTCCCCGCAACGCTCCAGCAACGGCTTGCGCTCCTCAGCGAGCAGGCCGACATCGGTTCCTGCCACCAGTATCGCCAGCGCGACGAACGCCGCCTTGTTGTCGGCCGCACTGCCGTCGGCCCCCTCGAACAGACGCCGCACTTGCACGGCGAAGTCGCGCTGCGGATCAATCCTCTGGGCCTCCACCAGGCGGCAGTAATGCGCCGCGACTCGCGGGGTTTCGATGCCTCCATCGCGCAACGCGCTCAAGGTGCTGAACATGCGCGAACTGCCGGGCAACCGCATCTGCGCCGACACGCCCTTCTCGTCCACGGCGAAATGCGTAACCATCTGCGCAAGCGGCGGAACCTGCGCACCGCGACGGCGCAGGAATCCGCGCGACAGGTCGATTGCGGAATGCACCAGCGGTGCGGGCAAGGGCAACACACCAAGCCGGCCGCTGACACGCAGCTGCCCCTGCTCATCAGGCTTGAGGAAAGCACGCCCATTGAGCCATAGATGGCGTGCCAGCGGCAGACTCGCCACCAGAATCCCCTGGCCTTCGTGGTGCAGGAACTGCACGTGCTCGAGACCCGCCGTACGGCCGCCCAGCACGGCGGCGGCTTCCAGTTCACGCCAGGTCGCCGCAACGCGCATCGGCCGGGCGGAACCGCGCGCGGCGTTGACGCGCGCATACACCTCGCGGGCCGCCGCCACATCCGCGGAGTTGGGCGCGGAGGATGGCGCCGCCGCCGGAGAGCAGGACAGCAACAGCACCGGAATCAGCAGCAGCACTGCCCCGGGCAGCCACAACCACCAGCGCCGCCTCGGCTTGACGATGAACATGATGACGAAGGATACGTGATCGCACCCCGGGAAGCTGGTCCGCACGGATTCGTGCGTCCGCGAGAGCCTCAGGCGACAATGCCCCTTTCTCCTGCTGGCATTACCCATGTATCGCTGGTTCGAAAACCGTCTGGATCCGTTTCCCGCCAACCCGCCCGCGCAACCGCCGCGCACGCTGTTCGCGTTCTGCCGCCACTACACGCGTGGCGCGGAGAAATGGCTGCTCCTGCTGGGGCTGACCACCGCGGGCATTGCCATCGCGGAACTGCTGCTGTACGCCTACGTCGGCTCCCTGGTAGACCGGCTCGGCGCCAGCACGCCCGCGACCTTCCTGGCCGAGGAAGGCGGGCGCCTGCTGTGGATGGCCTTGCTGGTGGCGATCGCGCTGCCGGCCACGGTGCTGCTGAACTCGCTGGTGCAGCATCAGACCCTGCTCGGCAACTTTCCGATGCGGATCCGCTGGAACGTGCACCGCTATCTGCTGCGCCAGTCCATGGGATATTTCCAGGACGAGTTCGCCGGCCGCGTCGCCACCAAGCTGATGCAGACTTCTCTTGCGGTCCGCGAAACCGTCATCAAGCTGATCGACATCGGCAGCTTCGTGCTGGTGTTCTTCATCGGCACGCTGGCGGTGGCCGGCGCCTCGGATCTGAGGATGATGCTGCCGTTCCTGGTCTGGCTCACCGCCTACGGGCTGCTCATGCGGCATTTCGTGCCACGCATGGAGCGCATCTCCCGGGCACAGGCCGATGCACGCTCAACGATGACTGGCCGCATCGTGGACAGCTACACCAACATCGCGACCGTCAAACTGTTCTCGCATTCGCGGCGCGAACAGACCTATGCGCGCGAGGCCATGGAGGGCTTCCTGGACACCGTGTATCCGCAGATGCGGTTGTCCACCTGGGCGTGGAGCACGCTGTATGCGCTGAACATGGCCCTGCTGTTCAGCATAGTCGCCACAGGGCTGTGGCTCTGGCATCAGGATGCGGTCAGCGCGGGAGCCATTGCCGTCGCCCTGGCGCTGGCGCTGCGCATCCTCGGCATGTCGCAGTGGATTGCGTGGGAGCTCTCCGCGTTGTTCGAGAACATCGGCACCGTGCATGACGGCATCACCTCCATCTCGTTGCCGCCGACGGTGGACGATGCAGCCGATGCGCCTGCCATGGCGCGCGCAGCCGGCGACATCCGCTTCGAGGGCGTCGGCTTCCACTACGGCAAAGCCGGAGGCGTGATCGAACGCCTCGACCTGCACGTCCGGCCGGGCGAGAAAATCGGCGTGCTCGGCCGCTCAGGCGCCGGCAAATCGACGCTGGTGAACCTGCTGCTGCGCTTTCACGACTGCGAGAGCGGTCGCATCCTTGTCGATGGCGTGGACATCGCCAGCGTGCAACAGGACACGCTGCGCGCGCAGATCGGCGTGGTTACCCAGGACACGTCCCTGCTGCACCGCTCGGTGCGCGACAACATCCTTTACGGCCGCCCGGACGCCAGCGAGGCGGAAATGATCGAGGCTGCGCAGCAAGCCCGGGCCCACGACTTCATCGTGGATCTGAGCGACAGCGAAGGCCGTCGCGGCTATGACGCGCATGTCGGCGAGCGGGGCCTGAAGCTCTCCGGCGGGCAACGCCAGCGCATCGCGATCGCCCGCGTGCTGCTGAAGAACGCGCCGATACTGGTGCTGGACGAAGCCACCTCCGCCCTCGACTCGGAAGTCGAGGCCGTGATCCAGGAGAACCTCTACCGGCTCATGGAAGGCAAGACCGTCATCGCCATCGCCCATCGTCTCTCGACCATCGCAGCCATGGACCGGCTGATCGTGATGGATCGGGGCGCCATCGTCGAACAGGGCTCACATGAAACGCTGGTTGCCAGCGGCGGCATCTATGCCCAGCTGTGGCGACGGCAATCGCACGGATTTCTCGACAGCGGTGATCGGGCGCCGCCGTCCGGCTCCACCGACTGACGTGCAGCGGGAACGGCCAGCGGTATCGGTTCCCTGCGATTCATGTCACCATTCAAGTTCAAGTCTGTTTGTCTGAAGGAGCGCTCATGAATCAGACCTCCGGCGCCTCGCTGCGCCCTCGCTACGAATCGCGCCTGCAACAGCGCGGCGAACAGCTGCGCGCCGAAATCCGCGAAACGCTGCTGCGCGTGGATACCGAGCGCTATGCAGTGCTGGCCGACGAAGTGCGCGACAGCAAGAATCTCTCGGTCGCCCAGCTGCTCACCGAGGCCGGCGCGGCGGACATCCGCCGTGACGCCGAAGAGCTGGCCGATGTGGAGCTGGCTCTGGAACGCCTGCAGGCAGGCCGTTACGGCTCCTGCGTGGACTGCGGGGCGCAGATTCCCGAAGCGCGCCTGGATGCCTACCCAACCGCCAAGCGCTGCCTGCCCTGCCAGCAGAAGCACGAACAACGGCGAGCCTGACTCCGTCAGTACCCAGTCTCGCGCAAGGTCCGCCGCACCTCATCATGAGCCGCCTGCACGGTTGCCGGCGGCTCACGCGTCAGCAGACTGACCACGACGATGGCGAAAGTCGCCGCCAGCACGCCGGGCACCATCTCGTACAGCGCGCTTCCGGCATGTTTCCACAGTAGCACCGTCGCCGCGCCGGCGAGCATGCCGGCCAGCGCGCCAGCCAGATTCATCCGCCGCCAGAACAGCGACAGCAGCACCAGCGGACCAAACGCGGCGCCGAAACCCGCCCAGGCATAGGCAACCAGCCCGAGCACGCGACTCTCCGGATCGCGCGCGATGAAAATCGCCAGCAGCGCCACCGCCAGCACCATCGACCGGCCAAACCAGACCAGCTCGCGATGGCTGGCCTTCGGTCGCAGCAGGCCGCGGTAGAAATCCTCGGTCAGCGCGCTCGAGCACACCAGCAGCTGGGCGGACAGCGTGCTCATGATGGCGGCCAGGATGGCTGACAGCAGCACACCCGCCACCCAGGGATTGAACAGCAGCTCGGCCAGGACGATGAACACACGCTCCGGATTCGCCTGCACCGGCCCCGCCAGCTGTGGATTGGCGGCGAACCAGGCGATGCCGAAGAAGCCGGTGGCCAGCGCGCCGAGCAGACACAGGATCATCCAGATCATGCCGATGCGCCGCGCGCGCGGGATGGTGGCGAGGCTGTCAGCCGCCATGAAGCGCGCCAGGATGTGCGGCTGGCCGAAATAACCCAACCCCCACGCCAGCGCCGAAATCATCGCCACCACGCCGCCCGTACCGATCCAGCTCAGCCGTGCCGGGTCGACCTGCTCGATCAGCGCCAGCCCATCGCCCACGCCACCGACGCCCAGCAGCACCATCACCGGCACCAGCAGCAGCGCAAAGATCATCAGCGTGGCCTGCACAGTGTCGGTCCAGCTCACCGCGAGAAAGCCTCCAACGAACGTGTAGAGGATGGTCGCGGCCGCGCCCCACCACATGGCCTGCGCATACGGCAGGCCGAACACGCTCTCGAACAGGCGCGCGCCGGCGACGATTCCCGATGCGCAATAGATGGCGAAGAACACCAGGATCACCAGCGCCGAGGAGATCCGCAGCAATTTGTGCCCGTCGGCGAAGCGGTGGGTGAAATAGTCCGGCAGGGTCAGCGCATTGTTGGTGCGCTCGGTATAGATGCGCAATGGCCCGGCCACATACCGCCAGTTGCACCACGCGCCGATGGTCAGACCTATGGCGATCCAGCTTTCGGAAAGGCCGCTCAGATACAGCGCGCCAGGCAGCCCCATCATCAGCCAGCCGCTCATGTCCGAAGCGCCGGCCGCCAGCGCCGTCACATAGCTGCCCAGCGAGCGCCCGCCGAGGATGTAGTCGTCGAAGGTGGAAGTGCGGCGGTAGGCCCACAGTCCGATGCCGATCATCAACAGCAGGTAAGCGGCAAACGTGACGATCAACGGCGTGCTGGCGGTCATCGGGCACCCTGGGGATTCATGCCGGCAAGCTTAACCGGCCCTGCCCGCCGCAAAATAACAAGGCCCGGGGATTTGCCGGGCCTTGTCGAAGCATGATTTCAGTCCGCTGAATCAGGAACCCTGCGGCCACACGAAGTCCGGACGCAGACCTTCGTGTACTGGGCGGCCATCGTTCGGCCTGGCAACGCCGGTCGCCGGATCGTAGAACGCATGATAGGCCGCAGCGGGAATCTTGCCGTCGTAGCCCATCAGATTCGGCACTATCACGCGAATGCGCTTCTGCTTGTCATCCAGCAGCAGCGGCTTGCCGCAGGTTTCGCACACCCCGATTTCCAGAGGACCATTGGGGTTCTGGTCGTTGAAAGGCACGCGCTTCAATGTGCCGGCGCCCTCCACGGTCAGATCGCCGTGACTGAAAAACACCACATGAGTGGTCGGCTGGCCAGTCACTCGCTTGCAGACCGAACAATGACAGGTGTGGTTGTCGATAGGGTCTTTGTCGGAATACGTATGGTGGTGTTCACACCCACCTTCATATTTATGTGCCATGCAATGTTCCCCCAAAGTACTGGTTGAAAGCGGCAGCGAAGGTATACCGCAGACGACCTTCATCATCGAGCAATTTCACCCCACCGAAGTCCCGCCACTGCCTGCGGACGCGACAAATGTAGCCGCCAAGCCACATTCGGGGATGCAACGGCCCCCATCCAGCATCGGACTATCCGCGAGTCATCCACGGCATTTCATAAAAGCAGATTTTTATTATAAATTTATTTTAAAAAACATATAATTACATGAAATTCCAATATTTTACATTAAATCTAAATACCTGATCTGCATCGGCTTGCAACCAGCCACCCCAAGAAACCCGAACCACATCGCATTTCTTGATGTTGCCACACAGCAACAGATGGAAATGCCAGCCACGGCTCCTATCATTCACGCACACCATCCTTGGTGTTTGACATATTGATGGAGCATTACATGCGCAAATTTGCCGCTCTCGGCGCCGTTGCTGTCCTGGGTCTGGCCGGCCAGACATTTGCCGCGGAAGGATTCAGCTACAACCTGGTTGAAGCCTCGTACGTGAACACCGATATCGACGGCATCGGCGACGGCAATGGACTGGGCCTCGCCGGCTCGGTGGCCATTCTCCCGAACTTCCATGGCTTCGCCAGCTACAGCAAAGTGGACCTGGGCGGCGGCTTCGACCTGAGCCTGTCCAGCCTTGGCGTCGGTGTGAACTGGCCCCTGAACCCGTCGCTCGACCTGGTGTCCGGCCTTTCCTACGAGCGGATGAAGATCGACTACCTCGGCAGCGAAAGCGGCTTCGGCCTGCATGCCGGCCTGCGCGGTCGCGTCGCCGAGAGAATGGAGCTCACCGGCAACGTGAAGTACGTGGACTTCGGTCATGGCGCCGATGATCTGGTGCTCAACCTCGGCGGTCGTTACTACTTCACCGATGCGCTCGCCGCTGGTCTGGATTTCAGCAAGTACGATGATTCCGACATGAATACCTGGAAGCTGACGGTGCGCTACGACTTCGGTCGTCGCTAGGCTTTCAACGACGACACGGGGCTGCCCGGAAGCCCTCAGCAGCGGGGCGGCCTCGGCCGCCCCGCTTCTTTTGCGGCAAGGCAGCCGCCCACGTGTAGCATGATGCCGGCATGCAACAGCTCCAATCCCTTGCTGCCTGGATCGAGAGCGCCTCCCTCGCGCGCTTCATCGGCGAATCGATGTGGATCATCGCCTCGCTAAGCGCCATCCACGTGCTCGGCTTCACCGTGTCGCTGGGCAGCGCGCTGGTACTGAACGCAAGGCTCGCCGGGATCATGCTGAGCGGCGCGCCCATGCGGGAGCTGGCGCTCCCCGCCAGCCGCGGCATCACAATCGGCCTCCTCATCAGCATCGCCAGCGGTGTGCCGCTGGCCCTGTGGAAACTGGGCGCAGTGTTCTCCAGCAGCATCTTCCAGATCAAGATGGCCCTGCTGGTGGCGGCCGCGCTGCTGCATTTCATGTGGCTGCGTCCCCGCATGCGGGAAACCATGGATTCTTCCACCCTCAAGGCGCCCGCCCTCGCGGCGCTCGCCCTGTGGCTGGGCCTTGGGCTCGCGGGCTGCGCCTTCATCCTGTTCGAGTAAATCACGATGCTGGATTTCGCCACCTGGCTGGAAAGCACCGCTCCCGCGCTCTTTGTCCGGGAATCGCTCAATGGTTTCCAGATCCTCGTCGGCATCCACCTCATGGGGCTGATCTTTTCCGTCGGGACGCTGCTCTGGCTGGATCTGCGCCTCGCAGGCCTCGCGCTGCGCGGCACCAGCATCGCCATGCTCAATCGCCAGCTCATGCCATGGTTCGCGACCGGCTTCATCGTGATGATTGCCAGCGGGCTTGTACTGTTCGCGGGCTTTGCGACGTCCGCGTATGCCAACCCCTTCTTCCTGATCAAGCTGGCCGCCATATTGTTCGCCGGCATCAATGCCTGGCTGTTTCACCGCATGCTGGGGCGGGACGTCAGGACCTGGGATCGTGACCCAGTCCCGCCCGCGCCGGTGCGTGCCGCCGGCATCGTGTCGCTGGCCTTGTGGACAACCGTGATCCTCTGCGGCCGGATGATGTCCTACACGATGTTCTGACAATGCGCGCCGACAGGCGCCACGTGGCATCTTCTCCACCGCTATATATAATCATATATAATGCATGGCCTCTGCCCCGAAGGATCAAGCCCATGCGACCAGCCTCTTCCCTTTGGCCGATTTCCTGCATCGTTGCGCTGCTGGTACGCGCCGCAGCCGTGCAGGCCCAGACTCCCCCTCCCGATCCGGACCAGGGCGTGTTCACGCTGGGCCAGGTAACGGTGCATGGCGAGCGTATCGCGGAGGCCTCCAGTGACGATCAGGTCGGCACCGAAGAGTTGTGGAAGTTCAACACCAACACGCTGACCGACGCCATCAGGCTGGTGCCGGGCGTCACCGGCAGCTTCATCTCCAATGGCCGCCGCAACGAAGGCGACATCAGCGTGCGCGGCTTCGACCGCTGGCGCGTGCCACTATCCATCGACGGCATCCGTGTCTACCTGCCGGCCGACAACCGCATCGACTTCAACCGCTTCCTCACCCCGGATCTGGGCGAGGTGCAGGTACGCAAATCCTTCGTGTCCGTGCTCGACGGCCCAGGCGCGATGGGCGGCGCGATCAACCTCGTCACCCGCAAGCCGACAAAGGAATTCGAGGGCGAATTCCAGGCCGGCGCCTCCTTCGACCGCGGCGGCTCCTACGACGGCTGGTTCGGCACCGCCATTGTCGGCACGAAGCAGGATCTGTGGTATGCGCAGGCCAGCGTCACACAGATCGACCGCGACAGC
>CAUJIK010000049.1 GCA_963205255.1 Pseudomonadota bacterium | reverse complement strand
TTACCCAGCCGTACTGATGTCTGCCCCAGGCGCGATCCGCATTGGTGGCGACATCGGACAGGTCACTGTACTCACCGGCCAGCATGATCTCGCCGCGTCCACCGGCATAGCTGGTGCCCCATGCAAGCGATGCGCTCTTCTCATCGAAGTCGCCGTGTCCGGACGTGCCGTACTGCACGTTTGCATCAAAGCCGTCGATCCGCTTCTTGAGGATGAAATTGGTGACGCCGGCCACGGCGTCCGAGCCCCAGGCCGCCGAGGCGCCTCCGGTGACGATCTCGACACGCTCGACGAGGCTGGTGGGAATGGCGTTCAGATCGACCAGGCCCGTGGCCGTGTTCGGAGCGATGCGGCGCCCATCCACCAGCACCAGCGTGCGCGTGGCGGTTTGCGTGGCTGTGGCGGGGTTGAGATTGCGCAGATTCGCGTAGGTACCGCCGGCGGAGGCCGAAAACACCGGCGCCGTGGCCGTGGGACGCAGGGCGGGAATCTCGAACAGCACCTCGCTGATGCGCACGGCTGCCTGAGCCTGGATGTCTTCGACGCCGATCATGGTGGTGGGCGTCGGCGCCTCGAAGCCCGAACGCTGGATGCGCGACGCGGTGACCTGCACCTCGGCAAGCGTGCCGAGCCCATCCGGATCCGACGCCGACTGGCCGTAGGCCGCGCTGCTCGTCACGAGCGCGAACAACACCGCCGACGCGACCGCACTGCGACCCCCAAGTCGTGAAAAATGGCTCATGAATCCCCCCCAGTCCCGAGAAGTTGATATTACTGGTTACAGAACCAATCACAGGATAGTGAATTCAATCGCCATTGCCAGAGCGCCACGTTTCGCCGTGCGAAATCGCGAAAACTTTCACAAGACCATGCGGATAAAAGCGGCAGGCATACGCACGCTGCCACGCCAACCTTCGATGGCGCGCTGATCTTCGACAACGCGGGCGCCGTGTTTGCGCCGCGCGGAGTTGCCTCTTAGTTGGCGGCGGCAGCCGTCGCGCTACGACCCACCGGCTGGCCGTTGACCAGAGCGCTCATGAAGCTGCCGCCCGGCGCGCCATCCTTCAGTGGATGCATCTTCACCACCACCTTGTCGCCAGGCTTGAACGAATCCCGGGTCCAGCCCTGACGCCGCAGGCCGTTCGGGCTGCCGCCCTCGATGCTGTACTCCACGACCTTGCCGTCCGCGTCCTTGACGTTGATCTGGATCCAGATGTGAGGGTTCGTCCACTGGAACTCCTTCACCTCGCCTTCAATGGTCTGCTCCTTCTCATTGTCGAACATGGCGAAGGAATGGTGCGCCTGGGCAGCGACAGCGAAAACCATCATGGCGCCAAGCATGGCTAGTTTGTTGAACATGGCTGGTAGTACTCCTGAAGTCATTGTGCAATTGCCCCGTCAGTGGAGGCCCATCGAGGGTTGGCCCTGACCCGATCAACACAGACAAAGTCCTCGAGCATCGCGCCCGGCCGCAGGTCGTAGAGCTTGGGGGTAGTCCAGGGCGTTTCGAACAGGTCGGCGTCGGTAACCGTGGTCTGGATCTCCAGTCGCTTGCCGCCGTCGAGTGGGCGGATACGCTCGACGATCCTGGTCTGCGCTCCACGAGGCACACCGCTGGGGTCCAGCCAACTGCCCTGCTTGAAATTGACCGTGTCGACCATCAGGACATCTCCCTCCCAACGGCCGATGGACTCACCGTTGCAGGAAGGATCGAAGTCGGGATCATGCGACCGACCATCGAGATAGACCCGCCGTGTCCGGATGCCGCTCTGGAAAATCACAGAGCTTGCCCCGCCGAGGTCAGCGGCGGCTTCCCGTCCGGCGCACCGAAGGTGACGCTCTGGTTCTCCGCCAGCGTCCACACTCCGGCAATCCTGCGGGCCGGACTGCGCTCTGTGGAAGCCGAAGCCTCCACCATGCCCGCGGACTCGGCGGACGCCGGCCCGAGCAGAATGAAACCGGCAACGACCAGCGCGAGCCGGCTCATTATGGTTCTGATTTATAATGAACATTACTCATTAAGTAATGCTTCGTAGCATAGTGAACTATGCTGGAATTATCAGAGGATCGCGTTTCGTCGTGCGGAATCGCGAAAAATTTCTTGTCGCACCAAGGTGGACGGGAGGCGTTCGAGCAACGCCCCCGCCCGTCAGTCCTGGGTCGCGACAGTCCTAGTTCGCGGCTCGAGAGGGAAGCGGTTGGCCATTGACCGTGGCTCGGACGAAGCTGCCCCCGGGCGAACCATCCTTCATCGGATTCATGGTCATCACGATCTTGTCGCCCGGCTTCATCGAATCGCGGGTCCAGCCCAGACGCCGCAGGTTATTGGGGCTGCCGCCCTCGATGCTGTACTCCACGACCTTGCCGTCCGCGCCCGTGACATTCATCTGAATCCAGATGTGGGGGTTCGTCCATTGGAACTCTTTCAGCTCACCCTCGATCGTCTGTTGTTTCTCGCTGTCGAACATCGCAAAAGAATGATGCGCTTGCGCGGCAGCGGCAAAAACGAGCGCGGCACCAATCAGCCCAGTTTTGCTGAACATGATCTTGAATACTCCTGAACTCATTGTGAAATCCCACCATCAGTGGAAGCCCACTGCGGATTGGCCCTTACTCTGTCAACGCAGACGAAATCCTCGAGCATGGCACCTGGCCGCAGATCGTAAAGCTTACGCGTGGTCCAGGGCGCCGTGAACAGTGCAGGGTCGGTAATCGTGGTAAGAATTTCCAGTCGCCGACCACCATCCAGTGGGCGAATGCGCTCGACAAGCCGGGCTTGCGGCCCACGAGGCACGCCGCTGGGATCCAGCCAGCCGCCCTCCTTGAAGTTGACGGTATCGACCACCAACACATCACCCTCCCAGCGTCCGATGGATTCGCCATTGTAGGAAGGGTCGAAATCAGGGTCGTGCGGCCTGCCATCGAGGTAGACCCGGCGTGTGCGGATGCCGCTCTGGAAAATCATCGTCACCTGATCGGGCGTCTCGACAATGTGGATCGGGAAGTGCGTGTACATGTTGCGCGGCGCGCCCATCGGCAGACAGGACGTGGTGGGGTCGAGACTCACCGCCCCTTGCTGCAACGAAGCATGGTTCGCATCGAACAGAGCCTGCCCCGCCGGTGTAAGCGGCGGCTTCACGCCTGCCGCACCGAAGGTGACACTCTGGTCCGCAGCCAAGGTCCAGATTCCAGCGACCTTTCGAACCGGACTGCGCTCGGTCGAGGCCGAGGACTCCACCACGCCCCCGGCCTGGGCAATGACGGGACCGGCCAGGAACAGACCCGCAACGATCACGAAGAGGCCATTCATTGCGCACCTCCCGCCAGGTTGGTGCTCACACGGCCGTCTTCACCCACTGGATGACGATTGTTCTCCTCGCAGGAGTACTCCATCATTTTTATGCTGTCGTCACGCTTGAGCGTCCAGCGCAGCACCCAGGGTTCAGACAAGGCTTCGGGATCTTCGATAGTCGTCACGTTCTCGAGGAGGTCCGTACCCTCGATGAATCGGAGTCGCTCTGTCGTCCTGAGCTTCTTGGAATGCGGGACACCTGTCGGATGGAGCAGCGTATCTTCCACGAAACCCTCGCTCTGGATCACGAAGGTGTCGCCCTCCCACCAGCCGACGGGCAGACCCGAATAGAGTGGCGGCATGGACTTGAGATCCTTGCGATCAGCCTTGTAAACGCGCCGCACGCGATCGCCACCCTCCCAGAGCCAGATCATCATTTCCGGCGTATCGAGAATCTCTGTTGCATACGGCACCGCCATGATCCGCGGAAAACCGCCGCCGGAACATCCTGCGGTCGGATCGCCGATCACCTTTCCGCTTCGCCGCGATTCGAGCCTCTCGGCGTAGACCTTCGCGTACTCGCCCTTGAGAGCGGGCAGCTTCTCATAGGCCTCCTTGCCAAACCCCACCTTGGCAAAATAGCGTCCAGCCAGCGTATTGGAGGATGCCTCCCCGGCTTGAACGGCGACCACACCGAGCACAGCGATCACCGCTGTCATTGCAGATCGAAACATACAACCCCCGTTGGACAAGATACCGCTACTGCTCTGGCTCTTGCGCCAGACGTTGCCGGGTAACGCCCTCGATGACGACTTCCCGGCTGTTTTCGGCACAGACATAGTCGCTCATTACTCATTGAGCAATATTCAGTAGCATAGTTAACTGTGCTGGCATTACCAGAGGATCGCGTTTCGTCGTGCGGAATCGCGAAAATTTCTTGCCGCACGGAGGTGGGCGGGAGGCTTTCGAGCCGCACCCTCGCCCGTCAGTCCTGGCTCGCGACAGTCCTGGTTCGCGGCTCGGGAGGGAAGCGGTTTGCCGTTACCCGTTCGGTGTTCTGCAACGTGGTGTCGGCGCACAGCCCGACGGTTTCCATCACCAAAGCCCGCCCTTCCCAATGACCGATGGTATGGTCGTTTTTGGGAGGGTTCGAGGTCCTCATCACCAGGATGGCCACGGCCATCGGTATGAATACGCCGCACCTGACTCATCTATTCATGAATCATGAAGACGCGTCGGCCACTGTCCGAAATGACGATCTCCACCGGATATGAACTCCAGATCACCCGCGACACACCCGGCCAGAGGCACGCGGCAGCGCAATGCGGGCTGCCGGGAACGCAGCGATCTCCACGCTCCTTGATACGTGTCCGTGCATCAGCCTACCCGCCCAGCACAGTCCGGAAGCAGAATGCGGAGTTGACGCTTGACGCCGCTTTGCGCACTTAATTACGATATAGGAAATAAATATCTTTTCTTAAAATCCACCTCGAAACCCGCAGTGGCGTCGCGGAAAAATCCTACCAATCAAGAAGGCAGTAATAATGGCTATGGCAACGTCCGGGACTGGTGCACGACGCGCGGAACAGGTACTGCAGAGGTTGCGCGTACAACCACCTGCCATCTGGTACCGCGGCGAACAGGTGCAGGATGTCACCACCCACCCCGCGCTCCAGGGCGGAGTGCACACCCTCGCACACCTTTACGACCTTCAATGGGAGAAGGCAGACACCTGCCTGTTCGATTCGCCCACCAGCGGCAACAAGGTTGCCCGCTCCTTCATGCTGCCCCGGACGCGCGAGGAGCTCGAAAGCATCTCCCGCGCGATGAAGGTGTGGGAGGACCACACCCACGGCATGATGGGCCGCGTGCCCGACTACATCAACCGCGCCATGTCGGGCTATGCGGCTGGAGCTGCCTTCCTGGCCGAGGCCGATCCGCGCTTCGGCGAGAATGCCGTGCGCATCCATGAATACCTGCGAGAGAACGATCTGTGCCTGACGCACACGCTGATCCCGCCGCAGGCCAATCGCGCCGCAAGTGCAGCCGGGCAGGCCGATCCATTCCTCGCGGCGCGCATCAAGGAGGAGACCGATGCGGGCATCGTGATCCGCGGCGCGCGCATGCTCGCCACGCTGCCGATCTCGGACGAGATCATGGTGTTCCCCTCGACGCTGCTGAAGAATCCGGACGAGGACGCTCCCTACGCCTTCGGCTTCACCATCCCCAACAACACTCCCGGCCTGCGCTTCATCTGCCGCGAGAGCGTCGACTACGGGCGCTCGCACTTCGACCATCCGCTGGGATCGCGCTTCGAAGAGATGGATGCCGTGGTGGTGTTCGACGATGTGTTCGTGCCCTGGGAACGCGTGATGCTCCATCGCGACGTGAAGCGCTGCAACGAAGCCTACGCACGCACCGGCGCCGTCCACCACATGACGCACCAGGTGGTGATCAAGAACATCGCCAAGAGCGAGTTCCTGCTGGGTCTGGCGTATTCACTGGTCAATTCCATCGGCGCCGAATCCTTCCAGCACATCCAGGAGAAGCTGGCGGAGATCTGGGTCAACCTGGAAACCATGAAGGCCTTCCTGCGCGCCGCCGAAGCCGACGCTGCGCTTGACGAATGGGGCGTGATGCGCCCGGCATGGAACCCCATGGATGCCGCGCGCAACCTGTTCCCGCGCCTGTATCCGCGCATGGTGGAGATCATCCAGCAGATCGGCGCCAGCGGCCTTGTGGCCATGCCCACCGACGCCGACATCAACGGCCCGCTGGCGGGTGACATAAGAAAGTATTACCAGGCGGCGCGCGCAGAAGCGCACGATCGAATTCCCCTGTTCCGCCTGGCGTGGGATGCTTCGCTGTCGGCATTTGCTTCGCGGCAGGTTCTTTATGAGCGTTTCTTCTTCGGCGACCCGGTCCGCATGGCCGGCGCGCTGGTCGGCAGCCACGGCGACGAGATCCGCCGCTACGCCGATACCGTCATGGCCTTCGTGAGGGAAGGCCGGGATGAAGCTTTCTCCTCCACATCGACCTGACCACATGACCGCAAGCCCGGCGCCCCTGGACGCACGCCGCTATCGCGACACCGTCGGCATGTTCGCGACCGGGGTCGCCGTCATCGCCGGCCATGCCGGCGATGAGCTCTTCGCCATGACGGCCAATGCCGTGATGTCGGTGTCGCTGGACCCGATGCTGATCGCATTCTGCCCGGGCAAGAAGACCAATTTCGCCACCCATGTGCAGCGCCTTTCGGGGTTCTCGATCAACCTGCTGCGGGAAGACCAGCAGGCGCTGTCCACCTACTTCGCGGGCGGCTGGAAAGAGGCCACACCGCCGCCCTTCCGGTTCGTGGCCTCGCGCTGCGGGTCGCGGCTGGAAGGCTGCCTCGCTTCCATCGACTGCGAGCCGGAGCGGATCGTCGACATCGGCGACCACTGGCTCATCATCGGGCGGGTGCTCGACCTGCACACCGGCATCGCCCCGCACCGCCCGCTGATGTTCTTCGGCGGGCGCTACCGCTCCATGCAGGACGCCCACAGCGCGCCGGCTCCGGACCTGGTGAACGTGCACGACGAGCCGGCGCAGATCTTCTACGACCAGTAGCCCTGGCGATCCCCAGGATGGGATGGAGCGTCTATACTAGGCCGATGTCCCAGCCCGTCGGCCGTCGCGCCCTCATTGTCCTCGCCACCGCCTCCCTCGCCCTGCTCACGGCCTGCGCCAGCAGCCCCGAGCGGCAGCAGGCGCGCCTGGCACGCATCTCGCCCGATGGTCTGTACGACCAAGGCAAGAGGTCGCTGAACAACGGCGACTTCGGCCAGGCCATCCGCGTCTACGAGGCGCTGGCGGCCCGGTATCCGTTCACCAACCAGGCGCGGCAGGCGCGGCTGGACCTGATCTACGCCTACTATCGCGCCGGCGAGAAGGAATCGGCTACCGACGCCGCCGACACCTTCATCCGCGAGAACCCCACGCACCCGCGCATCGACTACGCCTGGTACCTCAAGGGGCTGATCGATTTCGCGCAGGTGCCCAATGTCGTGGAGCGCTGGCTGCGCGTGGACTACTCGCAGCGCGCGCCGACCACGGCGCGCAGATCCTTCGACTCGCTGCGCATCGTGGTGGAGCGCTTCCCGACCAGCGCCTATGCCGCCGATGCGCGGCAACGGATGATCTACCTGCGCAACCGTCTGGCCGACTATGAAATGCAGGTCGCCAACTATTACATCCGGCGCGGCGCCTGGGTGTCGGCGGCGCAGCGCGCCAGGCAGACCATCGAACAGTACGACGGCGCGCCGGCCGTGAAGCAGGCCCTGCGGGTGCTGGTGCACAGCTATCGCGAGCTGGGCTACAACGAGCTGGCGGACAACGCGGAAAAGGTCTTCACCGAGAACTACCCCGGCGAAGCGCTGCAGGACACGGCCCGCAAGGGCGGCCGGTGGAAGTTCTGGCGCTAGAGGGTGCGGCCGGCGGGCTGCCGTCAGCGCCCGCCTCTCAGCGGCGGTAGCCGCTGGTGATGGGATAGCGCCAGTCGCGGCCGAAGGCGCGGCGGCTCACGCGGATGCCGGGCGGGGACTGCCGGCGCTTGTATTCGTTGCGTTTGACCATGTCGAGCACACGGCCCACCACCGCCCGGTCGAAACCCCGCGCCACGATCTCGTCCACCGAAAGATCCTCTTCGATGAAAGCCTCGAGGATGGCATCGAGCACTTCGTAGGGCGGCAGTGAATCGGTGTCTTTCTGGTCGTGCCGCAGCTCGGCGCTGGGCTCGCGCTTGATCACGCGCGCCGGGATGACCTCCCCGCCGGCATATTCGCCCCGCTGCCGCGCCAGCTGGTTGCGATAGCGCGCGAGGCGGTAGACCAGGAGCTTGCTGCAGTCCTTGATGGGGGCAAAGCCGCCGTTCATGTCGCCGTAGAGCGTGGCATAGCCCACGGCCATCTCGCTCTTGTTGCCGGTGGTCAGCAGCATGCGGCCGGTCTTGTTCGAGATCGCCATGAGCAGCAGACCGCGGCAGCGGGCCTGGATGTTCTCTTCCGTGGCGTCGGGCTTGCGGCCCGCGAACTGCTCGGCCAGCGCCGCAAGCGTGGCCTCGAACATGCTCTCGATGGAAATCTCGCTGTAGGCCACGTTCAGGGTACGCGCCTGAAGCACAGCGTCGTCGCGGCTCATGGTCGAGGTATAGCGCGAGGGCATCATCACCACCTGCACACGGTCGGCGCCCAGCGCATCGACGGCGATCGCCAGCGTCAGCGCCGAATCCACGCCGCCCGACAGGCCCATCACCACGCCGGGGAAGCGGTGCTTGTCCACGTAGTCGCGCACGCCGAGCACCAGCGCGCGGTAGATGCTCTCTTCGGCGCCGGGCTCCGGCGACACCGCCGCCTCGGTCCGCAGCGTCAGCTGTCCATCGCCGGCACGCGAGGCCGTGAACGTCGACACGTCCTCCCCGAAAGCCGGCGCGCGCAACAGCACTGCGCCCTCGCGATCGAGCACGAAAGAACCACCGTCGAACACCAGCTCGTCCTGGCCGCCGACCAGGTTCACGTAAGCCACCGGCAGGCCGGTTTCAGCGACGCGCTGGCGCACGATGGTTTCCCGCTCGCGCTGCTTGCCCTGCTCGTAGGGCGAGGCATTGATCACCAGCAGCAGTTCGGCGCCCGCGGCAAGCGCGGCGCGGGCCGGCTCCTGCTCCCAGATGTCCTCGCAGATGATGAGCCCCAGACGGATGCCATCAAGCTCCACCACACAGGGCTGCTCGCCCGGGGTGAAGTAGCGCTTCTCGTCGAACACGCGGTAGTTCGGCAGGCAGGTCTTGCGGCAGTTCGCCGCCGGGCGGCCGCGCACCAGCAGGCGCGCCGCGTTGTAGATGCGCGGCGCATGCGCCTCGCCCTCGTATTCGGGATAGCCCACCAGCATGGCGGGCAGACCGGAATCCGGTTCATCGACCTCGCGCGCCAGCTGCGCCAGCGCCTCGTCCACCTGGCGCCGCAGGCCGCGGTGGAAGAGCAGATCTTCGGGCGGATAGCCCGACAGGGACAGCTCCGGGAACAGCACCAGATCCGCGCCCTGCTCCGCCGCCTTGCGGGCGGCAGAGCGCAGACGCTCCGCGTTGCCCTGCACGTCGCCGACCAGCAGGTCCAGCTGGGCCAGCGCGATGCGAAGACCCGCGGGCACGCGGCCGGCTTACTTCTTGCGGGCCGGACGACGCGCGACGCGCCGGGCCGACGCGCGCGGCGCAGCCTTGGCCCGCGCCCTCACTGGCGCCTTGGCTTTGGCCTTCGCCTTGGCCCTGACCGGAGCCTTCTTCGCCGGCCGCTTCGCGGCGGGCTTGGCCACCTTCGCCTTCTTCTTCGCAGCCACCTTCACGGGCGCAGCCTTCTTCTTGGCGGCAGCCTTCTTCTTCGCGGCCTTGCGGGGCAGCATGCTGGCCGGACGCTGATCGATGCGCGCCGCGGCGGCACGCGCCCTGGTGCGCGACTTCATCAGATCGGCCAGCGCCGAACCCAGCTCCGCGGGGCTCTTCACCGTGCGCACACCCGCGGCCTCCAGCGCCTTGAACTTGTCGGCCGCGGTGCCCTTGCCGCCCGCGACCACGGCGCCGGCATGGCCCATGCGCTTGCCCGGGGGCGCGGTGACGCCGGCGATGTAGGCGACCACCGGCTTGCTCACGTAGCGGGCGATGTGCGCGGCGGCGGCTTCTTCGTCGCTGCCGCCGATCTCACCCACCATCACGATGCCTTCGGTCTGCGGATCGCGCTCGAACAGCTCGATCACGTCGATGAAGTTCAGGCCGCGCACCGGATCGCCGCCGATGCCCACGCAGGTGCTCTGGCCGAGGCCGATCGCCGTGGTCTGGTGCACGGCCTCATAGGTCAGCGTGCCCGAGCGCGAGACGATGCCCACACTGCCCTTCTTGTGGATGAAGCCCGGCATGATGCCGATCTTGCATTCATCGGGCGTGATGATGCCGGGGCAGTTCGGGCCGATGAGGCGCGTGGGCGTGCCGGCGAGCGCCGCCTTCACGCGGATCATGTCGTTGACCGGGATGCCCTCGGTGATGCACACCACCAGCTCGATGCCACCATCGGCCGCTTCGAGGATCGCATCGGCCGCATAGGCCGCGGGCACGTAGATCATGCTCACAGTCGCGCCGGTCTCACGCACCGCGCCGCGCACGGTATCGAACACGGGCAGGTCCAGGTGCTTCGAACCGCCGCGGCCCGGCGTCACGCCGCCGACGACGCGCGAACCATAGGCAATGCACTGCTGCGCGTGGAACGTGCCTTGTTTGCCAGTGAAACCCTGCACGATGATCTTCGTGCGCTTGTTGACGAGAATGCTCATGAGGGACCTTCAGCGGGAATTGGCGGCAGCGACGATCTTCTTCGCCGCGTCGGTGAGACTGGCGGCCGGCGTGACCGCCAGGCCGCTCTTGGCGAGCATGTCGCGCGCTTCCTTGGCGTTGGTGCCTTCGAGGCGGACGACCACCGGCACCTTCACGCCCACATTGCGCACCGCCGTCATCACGCCTTCGGCGATCACGTCGCAGCGCACGATGCCGCCGAAGATGTTGACCAGAATGGCGCGCACCTTGGGGTTCGAGAGAATGAGCTCGAAGGCTGCCGTCACGCGCTCGACGGTGGCGCCGCCGCCCACGTCGAGGAAGTTCGCCGGCTTGCCGCCATGCAGCTTGATGATGTCCATGGTCGCCATGGCAAGGCCCGCGCCGTTCACCATGCAGGCGATGTCGCCATCGAGCGAGACATAGTTGAGGTCGTGCTCGGCGGCACGCGCCTCGATCGGATCCTCCTGCGTCTTGTCGCGCTGGGCGGCAAGATCCGGATGACGGAACAGCGCGTTCGGATCAATGCCGATCTTGGCGTCCAGCGCCATCAGCGAACCGTCGCCGGTGACGATCAGCGGATTGACCTCGACCAGGCTGGCGTCGTTGTCGATGTAGAGCTTGTAGAGCCCCTGCAGGATCTTCGTGAACTGCTTCATCTGCGCGGCGTCGAAGCCCAGGCCGAAGGCCAGCTCGCGCGCCTGGTAAGCCTCGAGGCCCACGGCGGGATGAATGGTGGTGGTGAGGATTTTCTCCGGCTCGTTGGCCGCGACTTCCTCGATGTCCATGCCGCCGGCGGCGGAGGCCACCACGGCGATGCGTCCCTTCTCGCGGTTGAGCGTGAGGCTCAGATAAATCTCGCGGACGATCTGCGAACCGGTCTCCACGTAGACCTGGCCGATGGGCAGGCCCTCGGCTCCGGTCTGCTTGGTGACCAGGCGCTGCCCGAGCATGCCCGCGGTTGCCGCCTTCACGGCGTCGAGGTCTTTCACGACCTTCACGCCGCCGGCCTTGCCGCGACCACCGGCATGCACCTGGGCCTTCACCACCCAGACGCTGCCACCCAGACGCTTCGCCGCAGCCACGGCCGCGTCGGGGCTGTCCGCCACTTCGCCGGCCGGCACCGGAATGCCATAGCGCGCGAAGACCTTTTTCGACTGATACTCGTGCAGGTTCATCGAGGTCCCTTGGGAAAAATCAGGTCAATTGTGGCGGATTCGGGTCTGCGCCGCCACCGGCGTGCTGGCGCCACGCTGCAACTTCGCGCTCGATCTGCGCCTGGTGCTCGCCCAGACGCGGCGCGGCACTGGCGGCCATGGGCGCCTGGCCATCGAAGCGAATGGGCTGGTTGACGGCCGGAATGGACTGGCCCCGGGCGTCCCGGGTGCTTGCCGCCACGCCGCGGCTTTGCACCTGCGGGTCGGCGAACACCTCGGCCACCGTGTTGATGGGCCCCACCGGCACGCCGCGGGACCTGAGCAGGTCCACCAGCGCGGCGCGGTCGAACGCGAGGCAAGCCTCCTGCAGCCGGGCCACCACCTGCTCGCGGTTGCACACGCGGGCTTCGTTGGTGCGCGCCAGCGGGTCGTCGGCCAGCGCCGGCAGACCGATGGCCTCCACCAGATGCCGGAACTGCCGGTCATTGCCCACGGCGATGATCAGCTGGCCATCGCGGACGCGGAACACCTGGTAGGGCACCAGGCTGGGATGGGCGTTGCCCATGCGCCGCGGCGCGCGGCCGGAAACGAGGTAGCTCAGGGCCTGATAGGACAGCACCGACGCCTGAGTATCGAGCAGCGCAAGATCGATGGTGGCGCCCTCGCCGGTGCGCTCCCGACGCAGCAGAGCGGCCTGCACTGCCGCGGCCGCATACATGCCGGTGAAGAGGTCAGCATAGGCCACGCCGGCCTTCTGCGGTTCGCCATCACGCTCGCCGGTCAGATCCATCGAGCCGCCCATGCCCTGCACGATGAAGTCGTAGCCCGGCAGGTCGGCATAGGGGCCGTCATGGCCGAAGCCGGTGATGGAGCAGTAGATCAGGCGCGGCTGCGCCGCGCGCAAGGCTTCGGCGTCGAGACCGTAGCGGGCAAGATCCCCGTGCTTGAAATTCTCGATCACCACATCCGCGCCGAGGCACAGATCGCGCGCCAGCGCGCGGCCCTCAGGTGTCTTGTAGTTGGCCACCACCGAGCGCTTGCCGCGGTTGCAGGCGTGGTAGTACGCGGCGTCGCGCCCGCCATCGGCATATTCCAGGAAGGGCGGGCCCCAGTAGCGGGTGTCGTCGCCGGCCGGCGCCTCCACCTTCACCACATCCGCGCCCAGATCGGCCAGCAGCTGCCCGGCCCAGGGCCCCGCCAGCACGCGCGCCAGTTCGATCACCCTCAATCCCGCCAGCGGTGCGCTCACGGACAAAGCCCTACATCGTTCACAGTTGCAAGCCTAGACGATTCCGGCAGGCGCCGTGGATGATCTAGAGTCCTGCGGATGCCTTTTGCACGCGACAAGTCTCGGCTCACACCAGAATCCGCGCCCTCGGACCTGGCCTGGCGGGTCATGGGTCTGGTCAATCTCTACCGGCTGCTGGTGGCGGTGGGGCTGTTCGCGGCGTCGCGGTTCGAGATCAGCCGCGAACTGCTGGACATCAGCCAGCCGCGCGAACTGGCGCTGATCTGCGCCGCCTACATCGTGGCCGGCGCCGGGCTGATCCTGCTGCGCCGCCTGCCCGGGCTCGGGCTGCGGCCGCTGGCGCTGGCGCATGCCCTGATCGATTCGGCGGCCATCGGCTGCATACTCTGGGCCAGCGGCGGCGTCGCCAGCGGCCTGGGAATCCTGCTGCTGTTGCCGGTCGGCGCCATGGCGCTGCTGGCGAGCAACCTCGATGCTTTCTTCATGGCGGCCATCGCTTCGGTGGCCGTGCTGCTGCAGCAGATCCTGGTGCAACTGGCGAACCCCGACGGCCAGGTGGCTTATCTGGGCGCCGGCCTGCTGGGCGTGGTGATCTTCATCACCGCGCTGTCGGTGCGGCCGCTGGCGAACCGCCTGCTCGCCAGCGAGGCGCTGGTGCGGCGGCAGGAGGTGGACCTCGAGAACCTGGCGCAGCTCTCACAGTACATCGTGCAGCATCTGCGCGAGAGCATCCTGGTGGTGGACGAGGAGGACCGCATCCGCCTCATCAACGAATCCGCCGCTGAGTTGCTGGGCGATGCCTCCGCCTGGCCGGGCAACCTGCTGGGTGAATGTTCGCCGCGGCTGCTGTTCCTGCTCACCGGATGGCGCCAGCGTGGCAGGACCGAGAACGGCGGCACCTTCACCGCGGCCGATGGCGCGCGCCTCGTCCGGCCGCATTTCGCGCGGCTGGGTGGGCGCGACCCGGCGCCGGTCATCGTGTTCCTCGAGGACACCAGCCAGTTCGACGAAAAGGTGCAGCAATCCAAGCTCGCCGCGCTGGGGCGGCTCTCTGCCAGCATAGCGCACGAGATGAGGAACCCTCTGGGGGCGATGAGCAATGCCGGCCAGCTGCTGGCCGTATCCGCCGCGCTGGCCGACGGGGACCGCCGGCTCACGCAGATCATCCGCGACAATGGCGAGCGGGTGAGCCGCATCATCGAGAACGTGCTGGAGCTGTCGCGCCGCGGCGCCAACCAGCCCGAACGACTGGACCTCAACGCCTGGCTTGCGGAATTCCACGAGGAATACTGCGCCACGCTGCAATTGCCGCCGGGCATGCTGAGGATTCAGGAGCCGCCGGCCGCGGCCGGCATGCTGGAGGTGCGCGCCGACCCCAGCCAGCTGCGCCAGGTGCTGTGGAACCTGTGCCAGAACGCTTTCACGCACGGGCGCTCGGCCGCCGGGCCCGCTCAGCCGGTGCAGATCCGCCATGGCCGCCTCGCCAGCAATGGGCGCCCTTTCCTCGAGGTGCTCGATGCCGGTCCCGGTGTGCCTGGCGACGAAGTGGAGCGGATCTTCGAGCCCTTCTTCACGCGCGCGGCGCGCGGCACCGGCCTGGGGTTGTTCCTGGCGCGCGAGCTGGCACAGGCCAATGGCGCGACGCTGCTCTACGAACCGCGGCCAGGCGGCGGCAGCGTGTTCCGGCTGGTGTTCACGGACCCGGCGCGCTGGGAAACCTGAACCGGCGGCGACTGATTTAACATTAGACGCTACATGGCCAACGCCCGCGTCCTGATCATCGACGACGAACCCGACCTGCTCGAGCTCGTCGCACTCACCCTCGACCGCATGGGGCTGGCCTCGCAGCGGGCGGGCGCGCTGCGCGAGGCGCAGCGCCTGGCGCTGACCGAGAGCTTCGATCTGGTGCTGTGCGACATGCGCCTGCCCGACGGCGACGGCCTCGACTTCCTGCAATGGCTGCAGCAGCGCCGTCCCGGCGTGCCGTGCGCCATCATCACCGCGCATGGCAATGTCGAAACGGCGGTGCGCGCGCTGAAGCTCGGCGCCTTCGATTTCATCGCCAAGCCGCTGGATCTGGCCGCGTTGCGGCGCATGGTGCAGCAGGCGCTGAAACTCGCCGAACGCGCCGGCGGCGATGGCTTCACCTTCCAGGGGCCGCGACTGCTGGGCCAGTCGGCGCCCATGCAGCAGCTGCGCGAGATGATTGCGCGCGTGGCGCGCAGCCAGGCGCCGGTGCACATCGCCGGCGAGAGCGGCACCGGCAAGGAGCTGGTGGCGCGGCTCATCCATCTATCCGGCGCGCGCTCCGAAGGCCCGTTCGTCGCCGTGAACTGCGGCGCCAGTCCCGGTGAGCTGATGGAGAGCGAGCTGTTCGGCCACAAGCGCGGCAGCTTCACCGGCGCCGTGGCCGACAAGAAGGGGCTGGTGCAGAGCGCCGACGGCGGCACGCTGTTTCTCGACGAAGTGGCGGACCTGCCGCTGCACATGCAGGTGAAACTGCTGCGCGTGATCCAGGAGAAGCGCGTGCGGCCGCTGGGCGAAACGGCGGAGCAACCCGTGGACGTGCGGCTGCTCTCCGCCACGCATCGCAACCTCGCCGAGCGCGTGGCGGCGGGGCTGTTCCGCGAGGATCTGTATTACCGCATCAACGTGATCGAGCTGCGCGTGCCTTCCCTGCGCGAGCGGCGCGACGACATTACCGAGCTGGCCGAGCACATCCTGCTGCGGCTGGGGCGGCGCTCCGAAGACAAGGCCGCGCGGCTGGCTCCGGGTGCGCTGCAGGCGCTGAGGGAATACGCCTTCCCCGGCAATGTGCGTGAACTGGAGAACATCCTCGAGCGCGCTTCGACGCTGTGCAGCGAGGGGATGATCCATGCGGCGGATCTGCAGCTGCGGGCTGCGGCTGGCGGCGGCGCGGACAGCACTGCTTCCAATGCGACCGCGGCTCCGGCATCCGCGCGGCCACGCGACGCCGTGGACGCCTTCGACGATGAGCAGCCACTGGGCAGCCAGCTGGAAAACGTGGAGCGCGAAGCCATCGTGCGCGCGCTGGAACAGACGCGCTACAACAAGACGGCGGCGGCGAAGCTGCTGGGGATGACGTTCCGGGCGCTGCGCTACCGGATCAAGAAGCTGGGGATCGAGTAGCGTCTGCAGGCGATCAGCCGGTCGCCGTCACCCACCGAAGAGCTTCACGACCAGCGCAACAATGCCCAGAATGCCGCCAGTTCCGACAACAACCGGATACCAGCGGGCCTCGGCATTGATCTTGGCGCTCTCCGCTATGAGCTTGCCGATCTCGGCGTGAATTTTCGCGAGCTGTGCTTGATCCATATCACCGCCCTCGGGAAACGCCGCCATTGTATCTCCTGAAGCAGAGAATGCATTTCGCAGCATCCTGCACGCGCCGCCCGGGACAGGCAGCCGCAATTTCCCACGGCAGTGGAGAGTTATCTGCAGGGGCGATCAAGCGCCGCGTCCCGACGGCATGGCTCCGTCACGTCACAATGTGACGCGCCACGTCACTTCCCGTCCTGACCTGTCTGCATCCGGACACGCAATTACGTCAATACGTCGATTGGAGCACGGAAAAAGCCATCGTAAACAGTATCTTGAGCGCCACGGACGACCCTGGCACAGGGCTTGCTCTGTTCGAACCATCGGCATGTTGCCGAGTCGATGTCTCACAAAGGTCTCTTGAGGAGAAACAGTCAAATGATGAAGTCAGTGCAAAAGGGTTTCACCCTGATCGAGTTGATGATCGTCGTGGCGATCATCGGCATCCTGGCCGCGATCGCGATCCCGGCCTATCAGGACTACACGATCCGCTCGCAGGTTTCGGAAGGTCTGACGCTGGCGGCGGCTGCCAAGGCGCAGGTTTCGGAGACGTTCTCCAATACCGGCACGGCTCCCGCCGACCGAGCAGCCGCCGGCATGTCGCCGAACGCGACGGACACGCAGGGCAACTACGTTAGCCAGGTTGCAGTAGATAATGGCGTCATCACCATCACGTATTCGAGCACTGCTCCGCGTCGCGCCAACAGCAAGATCAACAATCGCACGCTGATACTGGTTCCTTACGTCAGCACTGACGACAGCGTGTCGTGGAAGTGCCGCGCCGTTGGCTCAACCGCCACCCCCGGCACCCTGATGACCGGTGCGGCGAATGGTGTGGGTACTCTTGAGGCCAAGTACGCCCCGGCCGAGTGCCGCGCCTAATACTCAAGCAGATTTCTGCCTGAGCTGGAAAGCCCCTCTTCGGAGGGGCTTTCTTTTTGTTCTAAGGCATCAAGCAAAAGGGGCGGCAAGCGGCTCTTTGAGCCAACGCGCGGTTCACCTCGTTCCGGGCAATCACCGAAAATCTCCCCGAAACAGCCATAATTCCGGCGTGCACCGGAACCTGCGCCGGAGCAACCTTGAGCGCATGCAAACCACCCTTGCGATCTACGAAGCGCTGATTCAGGCTAATGTTCCGGCCGCCACGGCCCGCCACGTCGCGGATACGCTGGAGCAGGACATGACCACCGCGCTTGCGACCAAACAGGATCTGCAACACCTCGAGCTGGGGCTCAGGCAGGAAATCCGTCACCTCGGAGAGATGACGGAGCAGCGGATCAGCGGACTGCAAAAGGACTTTGAAGCCCTGGGAAAGCACGTTGACCAGCGCATCGGCTCGGCCGAGCAGCGTATGGACCAGCGTGCCGATTCACTCGAGCAACGCATGCACTCGCTGGAGCAACTCACGAACGTGAAATTCCAGGCGGTCGCGGAGCGCTTCACCCTGCTGGAGAAGAACCTCGAATCCCGTATCGTCATGAAGCTCGGCGCCCTCATGGTAGCCCTGTTCGGGATAGCGGGAACGGCCATGACCCTGCTGCGCTGAAACAACCGTTCTTGCTACTGGCCGATACCGATGATCTGACCGAGCGTCTCACAGGCCGCGGACAGCACATCTTCAGGCACGCGCCTCCAGGGATGAGGACTGGCTGACCGCGCGCGCCAGTCGAAGGACTTCGGCTGATGGGACAGCACATAGCTGACAGCGCCTTTCGGGCCCTCGAAACGCACCGCAAATGGATTGGTATCGTTCCATGCGGCAGTGGTCATGGGCAGGCCAATCACGATGCCCGTTCGCTCGTTGAATTCCCGCGGCGAAAGCACCAGCAGCGGGTGCGTATCGCGCATCTCGCGACCCGCCTGAGGGTTGTGGTCCACCCAGATCATGTCGGCCCGATCCGGCGACCAGCGTGGCCTTGCTGGCATCAGAAGATCTCCTTGCCGATTCGGCCGGTGGCCATGACTTCACCGCCGTGAAGCTGAGGATCGAAGGCAGCCAGTTTTTGGGCCAGCGAGAGTCGGGGCGACCCGACCGCCCGCACCAGCACGCCCTCATCCGTCACCGATACCTCCACCGGCTGCCCGGCGGAGAACCGCGCCGAGTGTGCCACCGCGGCGGGAATCCGCACCGCGAGGCTGTTGCCCCACCTCTGGACGGTCAGTCTCGCGGATCTGGTCATGAGCGCATTCCAGACGGTATGTATCAACATGTTTATACACAGGGGTCGTTTGATGGTCAAATCCAGTGCGTCTCGTGCCGACGGGCCACAGGTGCTGGATTTCTGGCGATCTTGTCGCGTTATGCGAGGAGCGTCGGAACCCCCCACCACCATCGCTACCCCAGCCCCACCAAAAGGGGACGTTTCGCCATTTGGGAGGCCAATCACGGGGCGCGGCCTCGCGGTATGTCACACTCGCCGGCGATTTGACAGTTGCTATCATCCGCTACTTGCCCAGACTATTGACCAAGGGACCCTGGGGACTGGCCTAAGTACATGAACGACAACGTTTCTTTGGCCCGCAGCACGCCGCCCGGGGTGCTGCTCAGCGGCTTGCCCCAGCGCCTGGTGCAGGATGGGGTCATCAGCGAGGCGGATGCGCAGACGGCGCTGGCCACGGCGCGCGAGCGCAAATCGCATTTCGTCTCGCAACTGGTGTCCACCGGCGCCGCACAGGCGCGCGACATCGCCATCGCGGCCGCGCAGGAATTCGGCGTGCCGCTGTTCGATCTGGACGCGCTGCCGCTGGATACCGAGGTCACCCGCCTCGTTTCCGACAAGCTGCTGGCCAAGCACCGTGTCCTGCCGATGTACAAGCGCGGCAAGCGCCTGTTCCTCGGCGTTTCCGACCCCACCAACCTGCATGCCATCGACGAGATCAAGTTCCAGACCGGCCTCGGTGTGGACGCCATCGTAGTCGAGGACGACAAGCTGCAGAAGCTGGTCGACAAGGCCATCGAGCAGGCCGACGCCGGCGTGCCCTCGCTGGGCAGCGACGATGACTCCATGGACCTCGAAGGGCTCGAGGTCACGGGCGGCGATGAAGCAGATCACGAGGCGATCAGCCGCGACGATGTCGAAGACGCGCCCATCGTCCGCTTCGTCAACAAGCTGATGCTGGATGCCATCCGCCGCGGCGCTTCGGACATCCATTTCGAACCTTACGAAAAGACGTATCGCGTGCGCTTCCGCATGGACGGCGTGTTGAAGGAAGTGGCGCAGCCGCCGGTACAGCTGGCCGGCAAGCTCTCGGCGCGCCTGAAGGTGATGTCGCGCCTGGACATCGCCGAGCGCCGCGTGCCGCAGGACGGCCGCATCAAGATGAAGCTGTCGAAGACACGCGCCATCGACTTCCGCGTCAGCACCTGCCCCACGCTGTACGGCGAGAAGATCGTGATGCGTATCCTCGACCCCTCGCAGGCGATGCTGGGCATCGACGCGCTGGGCTACGAGGCGTTCCAGAAAGACCTGTACATGAAGTACCTGGCCAAGCCGCAGGGCATGATCCTGGTCACCGGCCCCACCGGCTCGGGCAAGACGGTGTCGCTCTATACCGGCCTGAACATCCTCAACCGCGAGGACACCAACATCTCCACCGCCGAGGATCCGGCGGAAATCAACCTGCCCGGCGTGAACCAGGTGAACGTGAACCCCAAGGTGGGCCTCACCTTCGCCTCGGCGCTGCGCTCCTTCCTGCGTCAGGATCCGGACGTGGTGATGGTCGGCGAGATCCGTGACCTCGAGACGGCGGAGATCGCCATCAAGGCCGCGCAGACCGGCCACCTGGTGCTCTCGACGCTGCATACCAACGACGCCCCGCAAACGCTCACGCGTCTGGTGGACATGGGCGTGAAGCCCTACGCAATCGCCACCTCGGTGAGCCTCATCATCGCCCAGCGCCTCGCGCGGCGGCTGTGTGCTGCCTGCAAGCAGCCCATGGACGTGCCCGCCGAAGCGCTGCGCAAGGAAGGCTTCCCCGAGGACGAGATCGCCAAGGGCATCCAGATTTTCGGGCCGCGCGGCTGCCCCTCCTGCACCGACGGCTACAAAGGCCGCGTGGGCATCTATCAGGTGATGCCGGTGACCGAGGACATCGGCCGCATCATCATGGCAGGCGGCAACGCCATCGAGATCAACGACGCCGCCAAGGCGGCGGGCGTGTGGGATCTGCGGCGCGCAGGCCTCGCCAAGGCTGCCGCGGGCCTCACCAGTCTCGAAGAAATCAACAGCGTTACGATCGAATAAGGTCTCACCATGGCGCAATCCAGCTCGGCGATCCGCGCGATCAAACGTGACATCCCCTTCCTGTGGGAAGGCAAGGACAAGCGCGGCAAGGTCGTCAAAGGCAAGAGCCTGGCCAAGGACGAGCAGGCGCTGCGCGCCGAGCTGCGTCGCCAGGGCGTGGCACCGAACAAGATCCGCAAACAGTCCAGCCGCGTGGGCGGCGGCAGCATCAAACCGGAGGACATCGCGGTATTCAGCCGCCAGCTCGCCACCATGCTGGCCGCCGGCATTCCGCTGGTGCAGGCCTTCGACATCGTCGGCGCGGGCCACGAGAAGCCTGCGATGCAGAAGCTGATCCTCGACATCAAGGCGGACATCGAGGGCGGCACCTCGCTGCATGAAGCACTGGGCAAGCGGCCGCTGTACTTCGACGACCTCTACGTGAACCTGGTCGAGGCCGGCGAACAGGCCGGCGCGCTGGAAAGCCTGCTGGACAAGGTCGCCACCTACAAGGAAAAAACCGAGGCGCTGAAGAAGAAGGTCAAGAAAGCCCTCTTCTACCCCACCGCCGTGCTGGTGGTGGCCGTGATCGTCACCGTGATCCTGCTGATCTTCGTGATTCCGCAGTTCGAGGATCTGTTCAAGGGCTTCGGCGCCGAGCTGCCGGCCTTCACGCAGATGGTCATCAACCTGTCGAACTTCGTGCAACAGAAAGGCATCTACATCGCCATCGTGCTGGGCGCGGCCGGCTGGTTCTTCTTCTACACGAAGAAGCGCTCGAAGAAGATGCGCGAGACGCTGGACCGCCTGGCGCTCAAGCTCCCCATCATCGGCCCCATCCTCAACAAGTCGGCCATCGCGCGCTTCGCGCGCACGCTGTCGACCATGTTCGCCGCCGGCGTGCCGCTGGTGGAAGCGATGGAGTCAGTGGCCGGCGCCACCGGCAACATCGTGTACGAGAACGCGACTCTCGCCATGCGTGACGAGGTGGCCACCGGCACGCGCCTGCAGCGCGCCATGGAGAACACCGGGCTGTTCCCCAACATGGTCATCCAGATGATCGCGGTGGGCGAGGAAGCCGGCGCGCTGGACGAGATGTCCGGCAAGGTCGCCGGCTTCTACGAGGCCGAGGTGGACAACGCCGTGGACGCGATGTCGAGCCTGCTCGAACCGCTGATCATGGCCATCCTCGGCGTGCTGGTCGGCGGCCTGGTCATCGCGATGTACCTGCCGATCTTCAAGCTGGGCGCCGTGGTGTAACGGCCGCGCACGAGCCCTAAGCCCGTGATCGACCTGCTGTCGCATTCGGCGCCGCTGTACATCGGCGCGGTCTTGCTGCTCGGCCTGCTGGTGGGCAGCTTCCTCAATGTGGTCATCCACCGCCTGCCGGTGATGCTGGAACGTGCCTGGCGGCGCGAGGCACTGGCACTGGATGGAAAGGAACCTCCCGAACAGCCACCCTACAACCTGGTCGTGCCGCGCTCGGCCTGTCCGGGCTGCAAGGCGCCGATCACCGCGCTGCAGAACATCCCGGTCATCAGCTGGCTTGCGCTCAGGGGCCGCTGCGCCAGTTGCAAGCGCCCCATCGGCGCGCGCTATCCGCTGGTGGAACTGCTCACCGGTGTGCTCTCGGCGCTCGTGGCGTGGAAATTCGGCTTCACCTGGGCCGCCGCCGCGGCGCTGGTGCTGACCTGGTTCCTCATCGCGATGGCCTTCATCGACATCGACACCCAGCTGCTGCCCGACAACCTCACCCTGCCGCTGCTGTGGCTGGGCCTGGCCGCGGCGCTGCTGCTGCCCGCCGGCGAGCACCTGCCGGTGGACCTGCGCACGGCGGTGACCGGCGCCATCGCCGGCTACCTGTCGCTGTGGTCGGTCTATCACCTGTTCCGCCTGCTGACCGGCAAGGAAGGCATGGGCTATGGCGACTTCAAGCTGCTGGCCGCGCTGGGCGCCTGGCTGGGCTGGCAGATGCTGCTGCCCATCATCATCGGCGCCGCCGGCGTGGGCGCCGCGGTGGGCATCACCGCCATCCTGCTGCGGCGGCACACGCAGGGCGTACCCATGGCCTTCGGGCCTTATCTCGCCGCCGCAGGCTGGCTGGCACTGATGTGGGGACCGGAGCTGGTCGACCGCTACCTCTCGTTCTATGGCCCGCGCTGAGGCGCGCACCCGCACTCCCCTGCGCGTGGCGCTCACGGGCGGCATCGCGAGCGGCAAATCCACGGTGGCGAGGCTGTTCCAGACGCTGGGCGCGGGGCTCATCGACACCGACCAGATCGCCCGCGACATCGTCGCGCCTGGCTCGGAGGCCCTGCGGGAGATCGTGGCGCGCTTCGGCGAACAGGTGCTGACACCCGCGGGCACGCTGGACCGCGCGCAGCTGCGCGACCTCGTGTTCCGCGACCCGCGCGCGCGCGCGGACCTGGAGGCCATCACCCACCCGCGCATCCACGCGCAGGTGGCGCAGCGCTCGCAGCGCCGCCGCGAGCCCTACCTGCTGGTGGCCGTGCCGCTGCTGGCCGAGACCGGCACCGCCGGCGACTACGACCGCGTGCTGGTGGTGGACTGCCCGCCCGAAATGCAGCGCCTGCGGCTCATGCAGCGCGACGGCGGCGATGCGGCGGCGGCCGACCGCGTGCTCGCGGCCCAGGCGTCGCGGGAGGCCCGCCTCGCCCTCGCCGACGATGTGATCCTCAACGACGGGAACATCCAGCACTTGGCTCGCCAGGTCGAAAGCCTGCACAAGGCTTACCTCCACCGGCAAGGATATGCAAAATAGGCGGATGACCCAGGAAGCCCATGCCCCCGCGGCAGCCCCCGCCAGCGCGCCCCTCGTGTTCGAACAGCCGCTGAATGAGCGCATGCGCACTTTCCTGCGCCTGGACTACCTCTACAACCAGGCCCTCTACCACAACGAGAAGGCCACCCAGTGGGGCAGCCGGGCGGCTGTGGCCAGCCTCATCGACATCCTCGCCATCACCACCCGCACCGACGTGCGCTCCGAGGTGCTCAAGGAGATCGAGCGCCATTCCTCCCAGCTCGGCGGCTTCGAGAACAAGAGCGGCGTGGACGGCGGACGGCTGCGGGCGCTGATCAACAACCTTGCGCGGCTGCGCGGCACGCTGGCCGGCGCCGGCGGCACCTATCTGCAGCCGCTGCGCGAATCCGAATTCCTCGCCGCCATCAAGCACCGCAGCGCCATCCCGGGCGGCACCTGCGAGTTCGACCTGCCGGATTTCTTCTACTGGCTGAACCAGGACACGGCCACGCGCACCGAGGCCTTCAACGAATGGCTGGCGCTGCTGCGCCCGCTGTGCGACGCGGTGGCCGAAGTGCTGTGGCTCACGCGCCAGAACGGTCGCGCGCGGCGCGAGACGGCCACCCAGGGCGTGTTCACCATCAACTTCAATCGCGAGCAGCCGCTGCAGCTGCTGCGCATCCTGCTGCCGGCCGATGCCGGCATCTATCCCGAGATCAGCGGCAGCCACCATCGCTGCGCGGTGCGCTTCCTGCGCTGGAACGGCCTTGCCTCACGGCCCAGCCAGGTCGAGGACGACGTCTCCTTCGAGCTCATCGCCTGCGCCTAGCCTTGAGCATGGTGAAGCCGGCAACCGTTGCCTGCCCCACGTGCCAACGCGAGGTACTGTGGACGGAGCAATCGCAGTGGCGCCCCTTCTGCAGCAAGCGCTGCCGCATGGTGGACCTGGGCGCCTGGCTCAGCGAAGAGCGCGCCATCCCCGGTGACGCGGCGCCGGACCCTGGCGAGGCCGATTCAGCACAGCCGGCAAGCTCAGTGCCCGCCAGACCTTCCTGACGCCGACATCCCCAGCGCCGACGCGGCAAAGGCCCATTGCTCGGCGAAGTGATCCAAAGGAGTCTCTCGACCCACTTGCCAGCAACCACCGGCACTGCAATCCGATAAGCGGCTCGCACGGCTCCGCGAGAACAGCTCCGACCAGAGTCAGATTCGAGGCGGCTCCATCGACAGGACTGTTGGCTCCGATATCGGGGAAGCCCACTCCTGCTCACGCATGATCTCCCAAGCGCGCCTGATGATGGCCTCGCGGAGAGCAGTCCCAGCCGATTGGGCAGAACTCAGAACATGGGGCGCCGGCTTGACACCCAGCCTCCCCAACTCGCCAAACACCCACTTCATAGTGTTGTCAGGATCACGAAAGAACCGAGTTCCGCGGATACGTACAAAACGCCAACCCGCGCGCTCAAGGATGGCTTGGCGTGCCATGTCTGCGGGAATCTGGTCTACGCCGTGATAGCGGTCACCGTCGCATTCAATGGCCACTTGGTTCTGGCCGGAACTTACAACAATGTCAATCCGATAGTTGCCGACCCAGACTTGAGGATTCACTTCATAGTCGGCCGCCAGAAGTTCACGAATAACAGCTTCTTCGAATGGGGACTCAGCACGCGCCTGCACGTCACGCTGCTTCCTCAAACGAGCCTCAGGGTCTCGGACATGAGCAATAAGCTCCCTCCGCAGATCCTTGTCTTTGAGATCGCGCTCCGGATCAAGCGAGTGGACTAGCCATAACTGATCCTTTGCTCTGCTCGCGGCAACATTATAGCGTTGCTTAAAACTTGGCTCCTGTCGCATGCGAAGCGGCGAGCCGGTCGAAACATCGACCATGCTGAGCAGGATGACGTCGCGCTCGTCTCCCTGATATTGGGCCGCACTACCGGCAGCGAAGCGACGGGAAGCAAGTTCTACAGCACCCATAAGTTGAAGCGCCAAGGTCTGAATAAGCTCTGCCTGCTCGTCGCCTACGAGAGAAATTGCGCCCAATGTCTTACCGTCGTACCTCGGATCCTCGGTCATCGCCTTGAGCAAGGACACCAGCATCCGTGCCTCAGCTTGGTTGCGTTTACCGTCTCGCTGCCCACCAAGCTCCGAGGAGACCACATACTCGACAACATGCGGCTGTTGCGCTCCTGTAGGGTTGCGCAGTGGCTTGATCTCACCGTTGTACGAGAGATGATTGGAGAACTCGATGATCGACGGCACACATCGAAAGTGCTCACGCAGACGGATCGTGCCACCGAAACATTGGCCGGCGAGATTGTAGATGGATGCGCGCCCATCATAGAGATGCGCATTCGGTATGCCTTCGAGATGCTGCCCTATGAGAGCCGTAGTCGCATCAACTGCCTGACCGACATCCATGGGGCTCACCTGCTCGTCGTCCCCAACAACCAGTAAACGCTCCCCCAGGTACCAGCCAAGCAACCCGACCACATCCGACTGAGAAGCCTCGTCGACGATGACGACATCGAATCGCTGCCTCGATGACTGGAAACTCTCCGCAACGCGCGACATAGGCATGATCCATACCGGAACAGCGTCCCGAGCTTCATCGAGCAGTCGGCGTGCCTGGGCCTGCAGTTCCGGTACGCGCCTGCCCGTTCCCCGGCCGATCCGCGCTTGGGTGTCTGCCCAACCTCGAAGCGCCTGCCGCGCTTTCAGGTCCACGCGCTTTACCTGAGCGTACCAAGCCTTGCGTTCGATGAGCTGAGCGGTTGTCCGCCGCAAATCCGCCCTGTACTGTTCCAGTTTCTGGCCAAGGACTTGCTCATCAAGCGCTGAGCGACGCGCAAGCTCTGCATGCAGTTGTCGCCAAGTCCAGGCAGTGGCGGCATCGCCCGGAACCACACCTCTGCCGTGTGGCGCTTGGCGAGCTTTGATAGCACTCGCCCAAGCGGGGGCAACTTGTTGAAGTTTTGCGAGCGCGGCTCGCCGACGCTCGAACAGTGACAATTTGTCGCGCAGCTTTTCTAAGGTAGGTATAGCACGAGCGTAAGCTTCTATGTCGCGTGCCTCTATTGCACGGCGCAGATCAGAAACTATTGGTCCGCGAAACCTCATTAGACGTTCCTGGATATCCAGCAGCAACCGGTTCGCTCTAATAGTCCTGCACGCCGCGAGACGATGCGTCACAACTGGAGAGAGCTTGGCCGTCAGTAGTTTCACGTCCCTTTGAAATGGATCAGCTGGTCCTGCAGCGGCCACTTCATCGCTGCGAACTTGATGCCAGTCGATTCCGGCCGAACCCATTGCCTGCTCCAGCGGCCGCCACCATTGCTTCCAGCTTCGCAGGCACGTTTCGATGCTGGCGGCATAGTCGAGCAACGACGCTTCAGGAGTGTTACCCATGGTGTCAAAGACAGGCATTCCTGCAGGCTCTGCCTGACGAAGCCAACGCGCCTTGAGTTTACGTCGACTCTCCTTCAGAGCGGCTTCGGCTTTCAAAGCCTTGAAGTGCTCAGTTTGCTTGGGCGAATCACCATTGACACGCGACCCGGTGATTGTCTTTTTCCAAACGCCTCGAGTTACGAGGGCGAGCCACCCAAGTGAACGACCGCCACTCAGGTGCACCAGTATTTCCTCATAGGTTGCAACGAGCTGCCCTGCATGCAAGTCGGCGGGAATCTCAGGGCAATATTCCAGCAAAATGGGCTTGGTCTCATCCCAGAGTGCATGTGCGCTTCGAATTTGTTCCGCCAGATCCTGCCACATAGCCACATCGGTGCCGCCCGAGTGGCCCGCCTTCACTAGTTCGCGCTCCCAAAGTGACAACCGCTGCAACTCAGTTGCGAAGCCAGCCAACTGGCTGTCAAGTTCAGCAAGACTCTCAATATGCGTCTCGGCGGGTTCTGTCGACCAGTAGCGGCTCTCATCGCCCTCTCTCGAACCTGAAGCACAAGCAACCAACGAGGAAAAATTCCGTGCGGTCGGAACGGAATTGCCACTGGGCAACCCACCCTCAAGCTCACTCTCCTCTTCAGAATCAACTAAATCACTAGTCGCGTACAAATCCCCGATTTCCGCACCAGTCAGGGGCAGTGGTGCAGCGGCGATGACCGGAACTGGAATCCAATCGCTCCCCTCTCGCTTGCTGCGAACATAACGCGCCGCCTCAGCCGGAGGAAACGAAGTTCCACCCACAACGATATGCTGATATTCAGCAGCACGTGCAGCCGCGAGCTGAGCAGTCACAGCATCTATCGATGTGTTGAGTTCCGCACGGGCAGCTATCAACCTGTCCACCTCAGCTGCGAGTTGCTCAGGAGATTCGGTAAGCATCGAGAGAATCTGGGTCACCGCCTCCCTCATCTGGGTACGGCCTTCGAGGTCATTCTCCAATACAGCCACTGCGAGTGGCCGCAGTGGCTCGACAATGTGCTGACGCAGGACGCGCAACGCCTTTGTGGTATGGCTGGTTACCAAAACTTTTTTTCCATCGGCCACAAGATGGCCGATGAGATTCGCAATGGTGTGGCTCTTGCCGGTACCCGGAGGACCTTGTACCTGCACTGTGCGATGGCGCTCCAGCGCCCTGGCGATAGCGATCTGCTCGGCATTGGCTGGCTTGCTCAGAAGAACGTCGGGTGGCTCTCCCCAAGGCGAATGCTGCTTTACTTCAGCCTCTGGCTCTGAAGTCGGCTCGATCCCTACAAGCTGGATCAGCGATAGTGGAATTTGCGCGTCTTCGGCTTCCAGCTCCACCAACACGCGGTCGAACGCATCTGCGTAGCCGAGCACCCTCTGCCGCAGGAATAGAACTGGGTTACGCTCGACTACCGGATCGTCACCAATTGGCGTAGCAATTGGCTTACTGCGGAAGGTGCCGCGGGCACCGAGCTGCTGGACCACTCGGGTAAGAAAGCCCTCGGTTGCCTCCTTTTCGAGCGGATGGTAGCCGCGCTGTTCCAGATCGCGGCGCAGTAGCGTGAGCTGCTGCGGCGCGATGTCTTCTGACGCATCCAGCAGCGCCGTATACAGCTCCGGACCGCGATCGGCATCCACGAGCCGCAACTCGGGCAGGGTCGGGTCGAACTCCAGTTGCACACGTTGGAGCAAAATGGGGTGATCGAAGCGCTCGTGACTACGTTGCCAGCGAAGTTGCCCATCGCCCAGCATCAATTCAACACGTTCGCTCTCCAGTTGGATTCGGCTGTAAAGCTGATAGAGCCGCTCGAAGGCCTTCATGGCATTACGCGCGGGACGTTCTGCTACCGCCCATGCCTCCCAGTTGGAGCGCCATTGATCCAGCGCGGCCACTCTCCGCTGATCCTGGCTAAATGCCTCTACTTCGGTCTCGCCGTCTCGTTGTACGTGAAGCTCTTGACGCACATGGATCTCGCCAGACGGATCCTGCCAACCCTTGTCGAGCCAATCGCCTAGTAGGCTTGGCGGTGGCGGCGCGTCGGTCAGCTTCGGCCGACGAACTGTGACAAGAGCACCATTGCCACCAGCATCGCCTTGATTTGATGCGTCGGAACTAAGGAGCACCTCACCGATAACGATGGAAGAGTGCGTTGGCAGATCGGATAGCCGCAATGTCCACTCGTGCTCGTCGAGGGCCCGCTTGAGCGGCATGCGACGCTCAGCGTAGGCCTTGAGGAAGCGAAACAATTGCTTGGTCCGCTCTCGGGCCAAGTGCAGTTGCTGTGGCATCAGAGGAGGCATGCAGCACCCCCATCGGCGTCGGAAACAGTACCGTTCACTTGTTGCCCCTCGCGCCCGCTGGCCTTGAACCGGAGTGCTCGGACTCAGCGATGTCGTTCCGCGCACAGAAGTCCTCGACAAGGACCTCGAACATATTGGTCAAACTGCGCCGCTCGTGCGCGGCAGCCGCCTCAAGCAAATGGCGAGTCTTAGGCGAAATCCGAAACGTGACCGCGACCGATCGTGCCGCCTTCATGTCCCTGCCCTTCCATGTATTGCGTTACGCAATACGAATTCTTACACGAAGAGCTGCAGATTGACTTAGGCAGGTGAAAACTGTGAACGAAGGTTTCTCCGGCGACCGGCCGCGCGGAGGGAGACACCCCCGATCGCGGCATCGACTGGTGCAACACAGCATATTGTCAAATGTCAGAATTTGATGTATTTTACTGACTTATGGCTCCTCGTCCCAACTCCCTGCCTGAGGCGATTCTCCGGCACGCCCAAACCCTGCCCGAGGGAGGCGTGCTCTCGCCCAAGGAATTCCTGCACTTAGGTAGCCGGTACGCAGTCGATCAGGCCATGTCGCGCGTGGCGAAGGCGGGCAAGCTGCTGCGTGTCGCGCGCGGCATCTACACCCCTCCCGTGGAAAGCCGTTTCGGCACGCGCCCACCAGCCCCATGGAAGCTGGTGGAAACCCTCGCAAGGCAAAACGGTGAAGTCATCGCTCCGCACGGCGCCAGCGCCGCCAATGTGCTCGGCCTCACCGCACAGGTGCCCATCCGCGAGGTCTACCTCACGACGGGGCCGAACCGGAAACTCACTTTCGGTCGCGCAGAGGTGGTGCTGCGCCACGCTCCCCGCTGGATGATGGCCTTAGGGCAGCGGCCGGCCGGTGCCGCCATTCGTGCGCTGAAATGGCTCGGCCCACTGCATGTGGAGCGATCCCTGGCGACGTTGCACAGGAAGCTGCCAGAAAGCGAGTGGCAGGCTTTGGTCGGGCAGCGCGCCACCTTACCGACTTGGATGGCCGAGGCCATCAGTCGGCAGTCCGCACATGGCTGATTCCTTCTTTGCGCTCAGCCGGGACGATCAGCACGAGGTCCTGCTAGCCGCGGGGGTTCGCGCCAACCGGCCGACTTATCTGCTGGAAAAAGACGTGTGGGTAGTCTGGACGCTGCGCACGCTGTACGCATCCCCGCACGGCGCTCTGCTCACCTTTAAGGGCGGCACGTCTCTGTCCAAAGCCTGGCGGGTCATCCAGCGATTCTCCGAAGACATCGACCTCACCTACGACATCCGCCACTTGCTTTCGGATCTGGTCGGGGACAGCGAACTGCCCGCCAGTCGCAGCCAGAAAGACAAGTGGACGAGAGTCGCACGCGAGCGCCTGCCAGGGTGGATCGAAGCCGAGGCCATACCACTCATCCGCAAGGCCCTCGCCGACGATGGGCTGGATGCCTCTCTCACTATCGGCGGCAACGAACGAGACAGCCTGCTGCTGGAGTATCCCCCGCTGCATATGGGGCCAGCTTATGTGCAGCCCGTTGTGAAGATGGAGTTTGGCGGCCGGGCCACAGGTGAACCGCGTGCCATCATGCAAATTCAATGTGACGCGGAAAGCCTTGTGCCAAGCATTTCATTCCCGACGGCTTCGCCCGTAGTGATGGGCATCGCACGAACCTTCTGGGAGAAGGCCACCGCCGCGCACGTCTACTGCGCACAACAACGCATCCGCGGCGAACGCTATGCCCGCCACTGGCATGATCTTGCAGCAATCTCTCGCAGCACGTATTTCCACACAATCCTGGAAGATCATGCGGTCGCTGCCGCTGTGGCCGAACACAAGGCATGGTTCTTCCAGGAGAAGGACACTTACGGCTCGATCATCGACTACAAGCTGGCCGCCCAAGGTCAGCTGAGACTAGTTCCCGAAGGCAAGGCCCTGCAGGCGCTCGCCACCGACTACGCGCAAATGCGCGAGGCCGGCGTACTGCTGGACGATGCCCTGAGCTTCGAGGAGCTGATGCAGTCCTGCGCACAGATCGAAGAACGCATCAACCGGGCTGCTGGCATGTAGCGTTTCAGACGTGCTCCGAAATGACCCGGAAACGCCTCGATGATGTGTCGCGCCATACAATCGGGGATGTAGACATCAATCTGAGCGCCTTTCTGGGCCGAGCGTGTAGGACACTGGAAGAATTCGCCGCCCAACCTCTTGGTCGCGCATGCCACCGGCTCCCGAACGATCTCGCGCCATCAGCGCCCGCCAGACCCTCCTGACGCCGACATCCCCAGCGCCGACGCGGCAAAGGCCCATTGCTCGGCGAAGTGATCCACCTGCATCCAGGTGGGCTTGCCGGCGCCATGCCCGGCGCGCGTTTCCACCCGCAGCAGCACCGGATTGGCGCAGCGCTGCGCATGCTGCAATGCCGCCGCGAACTTGTAGCTGTGCCAGGGCACGACGCGGTTGTCCTGCGCCGCGGTAGTCACGAGCGTGGGTGGATAGCAGCTGTGGCGATCCGTGTTGTGCAGCGGCGAATAGGCCAGCTGCGCGCGGAAATCCGCCTCGTTCTCTGAAAGCCCGTAGTCATCGGACCACTGGCGCGCGTTGGCGCTGGCAAGGTGGTAGCGCAGCATGTCGAGCACGCCCACATCGGGCAGCGCCGCGCCGAACAGCTCCGGCCGCTGCGTGAGCACGGCGCCGACCAGCAGACCGCCATTGCTGCCGCCGCGGATGGCGATGCGCTTCGGGGTGCTCCAGCGCTCGCGCACCAGGTATTCGGCCGCGGCAATGAAATCATCGAACACGTTCTGCTTGCGCTCGCGCGTGCCGGCCTCGTGCCAGGCGGCGCCGTATTCGCCGCCGCCGCGCAGGTTCGCCACCGCATAGATGCCACCGCGCTCCAGCCACGCCACGGTGGCCGGCGAGAAGCCCGGCGTCATGGAGATGTCGAAACCGCCATAGCCATAGAGCATCACCGGGTTGCGCGCGTCGCGCGGCGTATCCCGATGCCGCACGATGAACATGGGAATGCGCGTGCCGTCGCGGCTGGCATAGAAAACCTGCTCGGTCACATAGGCCGAAACATCGGCGGCGAACTGCGGCGCGCGCAGCAGCGTCGTCGCGCCGCTGGCGACATCCAGCCGGTAGATGCGCGCGGGCGTCGCAAAGTCCGAATAGCTGAAATAGCTTTCCACATCACCCGGCTCGCCAGTGAGCCCCGAGAGGGTGCCCAGACCCGGAAGATCCACTTCTCCCAGCAGCTGCCCATCGCCCGCCGCATAGCGCGCCAGGCGCGAGCTGGCATCCTTGAGCGTCGCCACCAGCACACGATCGCCCACCAGCGCGGCGGATTCGATCACGTCGGCGCCTTCAGGCACGACGGTGCGCTCACGCGCACCCTCCTCGCGCCCCAGATCCACCGCGATGATGCGGCCACGCGGCGCGCCGGCCGTGGTGCGCAACAGCAGCTCGGTGCCCGCGCCCTGCCGCGAACCCAGGTACTGGTAAATGCCGTCGTAACGCGTGGCCACCGGCACCACCGTGCCGCTGCCATCGAGCCGCAGCGCCACCACGCCATTGCTCAGCGTGCCCTCATCGAGCGAGATCACCAGATACCGCCCATCCTCGGTCACCGTGCCATAGGGCACACGCGTGGGGTGATCACGCACCGCGAAGACCTCGCGATCCTGCTGCTGCGCATCGCCGATGCGATGCAGCCGCACCGTGGCCTGCTTCTGGTCGTCGCCGTCGGGATACGCGCTGTAGTAGAAACCCATGGCGTCGCGCGTCCACGATACGGAAGTGAACTTGGTATGCCGCAGCACATCGGCCAGATCCCTGCCGGTGGCCACATCGCGCACATGCCAGGTCTTCCAGTCCGAGCCTGCGTCCGACAGGGCATAGGCGAGCAGGCGGCCGTCCGGCGACGGCACATAGTTGGTGAGCGCCACGGTGGCATCGGCGCTGAGCGAACCCGGATCGATGAGCGCCCGGCCGAGATCGGTGGCGCTTTCGGCAACATGCAGCACGGCCTGATCCTGCCGGCCGTCATTGCGCAGGAAGAACCAGCGGCCACCCTCTTTCACCGGAACACCGAAACGCTCGTATCGATAGAGCTGCTCCAGACGATGCCGGAACAGCGGGTAATCACGCAGCTGGTCGAGGAAGGGGCGCGCGAGCGCGTTCTGCGTGGCGATGAAATTCCGGGTATGCGGCGATTCCACATCCTCCAGAGCGCGGTAAGGGTCCGGCACCGCCGTGCCGAAGAACTGGTCCACCACGTCGCCCCGCGCCGTCCGCGGGTACAGCTCCGGCGCCAGACGCAAGCCGGCGGTGCAGCCGGCGCACAGCGCCCCGCCCAGCAGCGCGGCCAGCGCCCGCCGCCAGCAGTGGCCGCGCGTCAATCCACTCTTTAGACTCGATCGCATGTCATCCATCCCTCGCAGCTTGCGGCATCTTAAGCCGTTACAACGCGCATGGGTGGTGCTGGCCCTGGCGGTCACATCGCTCCCTGCAACCCCCGTTCTCGCCGCGCAGGCGGCAACACCGCTGACGGTGGAGCGCCTGTTCGCCGCGCCGGACCTTTCCGGCGACAGCCTGCGCCAGCCGCAGCTCTCGCCCGACGGGCGGCTGGTGGCCTATCTGAAGGGCGCGGCGGATGACCGCGACCGGCTCGATCTGTGGGCCTACGACATCCGCCGCGGCGAGCATCGCGTGCTCGTCGACGCGCGGGCGCTGGCGCCCGAGAAGGAGGTGCTTTCGGAAGAAGAGACCGCGCGCCGCGAACGCCAGCGCACCTCGGCGCTGTCGGGCATCCTGGAGTACGCCTTCTCACCCGATTCCCGTCGCATCCTCGTGCCACTGGCCGGCGACATCTACCTCTACGACCTCAACGCCCCGCCGGAACGCGCCGTGCAGGCGCTCACGCGCACGGCCAGCTACGAGACCGATGCCCAGTTCTCGCCGCGCGGCCGCTATGTGAGCTTCATCCGCGACCGCAACCTCATCGTGGTCGAAGTGGCCACCGGGCGCGAAACCGCGATCACCACCGAAGGCGGCGGCACGCTGAGCTTCGGCATGGCCGAGTTCATCGCGCAGGAGGAAATGGCGCGCGACACCGGCTACTGGTGGTCGCCGGACGAAGCGCGGCTGGCCTATGCGCGTGTGGAAGAATCCGTCATTCCCGAAACCGAGCGCTTCGAGATCCAGGCGCGCAGCGTGCAAGTGGTGCGGCAACGCTATCCCTTCGCCGGCGAACGCAATGCCGAGGTGTCGCTGTTCGTCACGCAACTCGCGGACCCCTCGCGCGCGGTGCCGGTGGACCTGGGCTCCTCGTCCGACATCTACCTTGCGCGGGTGAATTTCTTCCCCGACAGCCGCCACCTGGCGGTGCAGCGCCAGAGCCGCGACCAGAAGACACTCGACCTGCTGAAGGTGGATGCAGACACCGGGCGCGGCGGCATCCTGATCACCGAGCGCAGCAACACCTGGGTGCCACTGCACTACGAGCTTAACTTCCTCGAGGGGCGTGGCCAGTTCATCTGGGCCTCCAGCCGCAGCGGTTTCCAGCATCTGTATCTCTACGCCGATGACGGCCGCATGCTGCGCCAGCTCACGCACGGCGAACGCATGACCGTGGGTGATCGCGGCCTGCCGTCCATCCGCGGCGTGGATGTGCGCCGTGGATGGGTCTACTTCATCTCTCCCGGCGACAACCCGCGCGAGCGGCAGTTCTACCGCCTGCACCTGGACCGCGACACCGAGCCCCGGCAGCTCACCAGCGGCGCCGGCTGGCATGCCGTGACCATGTCGCGCGACGCCAGCGTCTTCCTCGACACCTTCTCTAACACCGACACGCCCCCGCAACTGCGGCTGCATCGCAATGACGGGCGGTTGCTGGCGAACCTGGTGCCGAACACGCTGCAGCCAGGCCATCCCTATTTCCCGTACGCCGCCGACCACGCTCCCACCGAGTTCGGCACGCTCGACGCCGCCGACGGCCAGAGGCTGCACTATGCGCTGATCAAGCCGCGCAACATGCAGCCCGGTCGCCGCTATCCGGTCATCGTCAATGTCTACGGCGGCCCGGGGCTGCAGAACGTCACCAATACCTGGGGCGGCGGCTGGCAGCAGCCCTTCCATCAGGTGCTGGCGCGCGAGGGCTACATCATCTTCATCCTCGACAACCGCGGCAGCGGCCAACGCGGCGAGCGCTTCGAGGGCGCCTCGTACCTGCGGCTGGGCACCGTGGAAGTGGAGGACCAGCTGGCCGGCGTGCGCTTCCTGCGCACGCTGCCCTTCGTGGATGGCGAGCGCATCGGCGTGATGGGCTGGAGCTATGGCGGCTATATGGCGCTGCTGACGCTGCTCAAGGGCCCCGACAGTTTCGCGGCCGGCGTGGCCGGCGCGGCGGTGACCGACTGGCGCCTCTACGACACCCACTACACCGAGCGTTTCATGTCGACACCGGCACTGAATCCGCAGGGGTATGACAATGCCAGCGTGCTCACCTGGGCCGCCCAGTTGCAGCGGCCGCTGCTGCTGATCCAGGGCCTTGCCGACGACAACGTGCTGTTCACGCACAGCACCGCGCTGATGAAGGCTTTCCAGGAGGCCAACAGGCCCTTCGACCTGATGGTCTATCCCGGCGGAGCGCACGGTCTGATCCGCGGCCGCACGGACGGCCCGCATGTGATGAACCAGATCCGCCTGTTCTTCCAGCGGACCCTTCATCCCCAGGGAAAGGCTGAGCAGGATCCCTAACGATGGAAGACCGGCATCGCCTGGACAAATGGTTGTGGTGCGCGCGCTTCTACAAGAGCCGCGCACTCGCAACCGACGCGGTGCAGGGCGGCAAGGTGAAGCTCAATGACGAGCGCGTGAAGCCCGCGCATGCCGTGCGGATCGGCGACCGGCTCACCATCACGCGCGAGCAGCAGGTGCTGGAAGTGGACGTGCTGGCATTGCTGGAGCGGCGCGGGCCGGCAAGCCTTGCCCAGTCGGCTTATGCGCAGACCGCGCGGAGCATCGAGCGCGCCATCCGCAACCGTGAACAGCATCAGCTTGCGGCGCTGTCGCGCCCGCGCCCCGAAGGGCGGCCGGACAAGCGCGAGCGGCGCGCGATGGAGCGCCTGCTGCGCGGACAGGGATGAGTCAGCCCGTCAGAAAAAGTTCTGCTGTCCACGCCGACCCTGCCTCGTCCGGGGGGGCAGGATTCCGCAGGAATCGGCGCGGACAGCAAATCTTGTCATCTAGTTGAACCCGAAGGCCTGGGCCATCTCGTCGATCAGCCCGCGCTGGAACTGGCAGAAGCGCTCGCCAGGCTGCTGGGCCAGAAACAGATCCAGGAACGGGTCCTCCACATCCGTGCGTTCGCCGGACAAGGCCTCCATGATCGCGTGGCCGCAGAACGGCACCGCGGACTCGGCATAGCCACCCTCATGCGCGCACACCAGCCGACCCTGGCAGTGGCGCTGCGCGACCTGCATCAGCGCCGAGGTCATCCAGCGATAGGACTCGCTGTGCAGCTGCATGCGCGCCAGCGGGTCGACGCCATTGGCGTCGAGGCCGCTGGCAACGACGATCAGCTGCGGCCGGTATTGATCCAGCGCGGGGATGACCAGACGCTCGAAGGCATAGCGGTAGGCGTCGTCGCCACCGCCCGGCTGCAGCGGGATGTTCAGGTTGCAACCCTCGCCCGCTCCGGCGCCGCGCTCTTCGGCACCGCTGTATCCGGGCGGGAAGCAGCGGTCCTGATGCAGCGAAATCGCAAGCACGTCCGGGCGCCCGTAATAGATCGACTGCGTGCCGTTGCCGTGGTGCACATCCCAGTCGATCACCGCCACGCGCTCCAGCCCATGGCGCTCGCGGGCCGCCTCGATGGCGATGGGAATATTGGCCAGCAGGCAGAAGCCCATGGGCTCGTCCGCCAGGCAGTGATGCCCCGGCGGCCGGGACATCGCATAGGCATTGGCGTAGCGCCCGGCCAGAACCGAATCCACCGCCGCCATCACCAGGCCCGCGGAGAGCTTCGCGATCTCGTAGCTGCCACGGCCGAACGGAGCCAGCTGCCCCAGATCGCCACCGCCGGCGTCACTGACCTCCTTGAAGCGCCGCACGTAGCCGGGGTCATGGATGCGCAGCAGATCGACTTCGTCGGCCAATGGCGCGCTCTGCACGGCAAGCCGCGCCGACAGCCCCGACACATCCATCAGCGCCTTGAAGCGACGCTTGCTCTCCGGGGATTCCGCGTGACCACCGCCGGCGGGAGGCTGCACCCAGCCGCCCACCGGAAGGACGAGTGCGTGCAGGCCGGTTGAATGCCACAGGCAGCGTTCGTCATGGAAGAAAGCGGTACGGTTCATGGGGCCATCTCTCTCCATCAATCTTAGGATGGCCCGCTCCGCGCACAGTGACGCCGCTGCACTGCCGGGGAACCAAATGCCGATTACCCCGGCACGAGCTCCGGATCGCCTGCCCGGGAAGTACATGCCACGGCAGTTGTCTGCCGGGAAAAGCAGTGCTACGTTACGCCAACAAGATGCTTTGACATCAAACTATCTGTGCATGTGTGAGGTCAAACTCGTGCGCGAAGGGTTCATCACCTGCTCCACCCGCAATGTGGCGCCGGATCGCAGACTCGCTTTCTGGAACCAGCAGATCGCCGGCACGCTTCCGGATCTGGAAGTGCGCCCGGTGGCCGACAACCCCTTCGACGCGAACATCCTCGCCACGGAGTTCGCCGGCATGAAGTTCATGCAGATCGCCTGCACGCCCTCCCGGGTGCGGCACATGCCCTCCATGTCCCGCGGCACCCTGGATTCGAGCTTCCTCATCCATCTGCAGCGCTATGGCACCAGCCTGCACCGCGCGCGCGGCGTCGAAACCAGCCTGTCGCCGGGGGATTTCCTGCTGTGCGACGATGTGCTGCCCTATGAGCAGGTGCACACCGCGCAGCACGACGTGCTGGTGATCCGCGTGCCACAGGCCGCGCTGCGGCGCCGTCTGCCCACGCCCGAAACCTTCCTCAACCGCAGGATCCCCGGCAACGAAGGCACCGGCGGCCTCGTTTCGCGGTTCATCAGCAATTTCTGGGAGCTGTCGCAGACCGGCATTGAGACCTCGTCCGCGGAACGCATCGCCGAATCCATCTGCGACCTGCTGGCGACGGTGTTCATCGACACCGATCGGCGCCCGCTGCAGGGCTCCACCGTGCAGTCGATGTGGCGGGTGCGCATCTGCCGCTACATCGACCAGCATCTGTCCGATCCGGAGCTCACTCCGGCGCGCATCGCGGCCCACTTCCGCGTGTCACCCCGCTACCTGCACAAGCTCTTTTCGGGGCAGGAAGAAGCTCTGTGCAAGTACATGCTGCACCGGCGGCTGGAAGGCGCCCGCCGCTCGCTGGAAGACCGTGCGCAGAACCCCAAGACGGTTTCCACCATCGCCTTCGAATGGGGCTTCAGCAACGCCACGCATTTCGCCCGCGTGTTCCGCGACTACTTCGGAACCTCGCCGACGGAAGTGCGCGGCATGCAGGGGCCGCGCGTAGTCAACGGCTGAGATTTTCCCGCTTGATCATGCGGACCAGTCGCGAGATGGTCTGCATGACAGGCGCCTGCACACCCAATGCCTCGGCCCGCTTGGCCAGCGCGCCATTGATGGCGTCGACCTCGGTGGTGCGCCCTGCCAGCACATCCGACAGCATCGAAGGCTTGTGCGGCCGGTGACTCTCCCTGGCATGGGCCAGCGTCTTGCGCACCCGCGCTTCATCTACCGGCACCTGCGCCTTGCGCGCGATGGCGAAGGCCTCCTGCAGGATGGATTCGGTCAGCGGCAGGCAGTCGGGGCTGTCCGCCATCTCGCCGACGGTGCAGCGCGTCAGCGCCGCCACCGGGTTCATGACCGAATTGAAGATGACCTTCTCCCAGATCACCACCTGCACCTGCGGATCCAGGCGGCTTGCAAGCCCCGCCGCGGCGAGCGCCGCATCGAGGCGCTGCAGGCTTTCACGATCCACGCCGTCGTGGCTCCAGAAGCGGATCTCGCCCGCGCCATGCGTGCTGACATGATTCGGGGCCTTCGCGTCGGCCGGCCAGGTCGTCGTGCCCACCGCCACGTCGGCGCCCGGCAGCACCGAGAGGATGCGCTCGGCTCCACCCAGCCCGTTCTGCAGCGTCAGCACGCAGGTGTTCGGGCCGATGGCATGCGCGATGGACCGCACGGCCGCCACCGTATGCTGCGCCTTGGTGAACACCACCACCGCATCGGCGCCGGGCCGCAGATCCTCCGCGCGCTCGGCTTCGACCTTCACCTGGTGATCGCCATCGTCCGCCGTCAGGCGCAGGCCGTCACGGGCGATCTGCTTCAGCGTGTCCGCATCCACATCGACCATGACGACGCTCTGGCCGTCGAGCGCCAGGCGCGCGCCGAACAGCTTGCCCATCGCGCCAGCACCCAGAATCACAATGCGCATAGGTACTCCGGAAATTGCGTTCCGCCGCGACTGCCTGCCGCTCGCGCCGCTCAGCGCGGTGGCGTGGCGGCCGGCGCGGCCGCCTGCTCCGGCCCTGGCTGCACGGGGCCACCCGGCTGCACCGGCGGGCCGGCCGCCGCGGGGCCTTCACCCTGCGTGGAATAGCGCGCCGTGTCCTCCAGCGTCCACACCCGGCCGGTGACCGGATTCGGATAGCTGAACGGCGGCACATAGTGACCGGGATAGACGTCGTACTGCACCGACTGCGGCTCGTCCGGTCCCGCCGTGCGGCTCGGGCCGTTGTTGGGCATCGTGACCTTGGCCCAGCCCTGGTCATAGGGCGTGTAGTACGTGGCGTAGAAGTGCATGTCGCTGATCTGCCAGACGCCATTGCGCTTCACATACTTGTTCTCGTAAGTGCCTTCCGACCACAGCGCAAAGCGCTGCGCCTGGCCGATCTGCACGAAGGCGCGCCAGCGGCCGGTGGCCGTCTGGCCGTCGTCGTTCACGTTGACGACGCCCTGCAGGATCATGTGATTGAACAGGCCGCCGGACGAAAGACCGATGCGGCCGCCGCCCATGGACTCGCGGAACAGACGATCGACGCCGGCGGCGTTGCGATAAACGCCGCGGCCGGCGATCTCGACGCGCGCATCATCGGAGAACAGCGGGACGATCTCGTTCCACAGCTGCTTGTCGACATAGTAGCCATAGGCGCGCGTGAGCTTCTCGATCGCCGCCTGATCATCCAGCCGCTGCGTGCGCGCCTCGAGTTGCGCGAGACGCGCCGTGAGCTGCGCGATCTGCTCGGCCTGGGATTGCGCGGCCTGGCCGGGGCTGCTCATGAGCAGGACTCCGGATACCAGCGCCAGTGCCGCGGGGCGCCAGCCCCGCAAAGCGGATTGCCACCGAATATGCACCATATCCTGCCTCCAGCAGCGCTCGCGGGCCGGATCGCCGGCGCGCGCCACGCGTAGTAATTGGTTTGATTACACACTAATCGACCCGCCCAGCCTAGTGCAGGCCCGCCGGCTTTTCAACGCAGCCGGCGCCCGCAACGCATTTCACCAAATGATGGTTTGACTTCATACTATATCGGCGTACTCTCTCACAGATTTCATGTAGATTTCAGCTGTCATTGTTCCGAGGACCTGCCACCGTGCGCACCGCCAGCACCGACCTGCTCGACGCCCTCACCGAGGCCAAAGTTGACTACATCTTCGGCAACTTCGGGAGCGACCACCCCGCCCTGCTAGAGGCGATCGCCGTCACCCGGGCCGAGGGCCGGCCGCTGCCGCAGGTCATCACCTGTCCGTTCGAGATGGTGGGTCTGGCTGCCGCCCACGGCCACACCATGGTCAGCGGCAAGCCGCAGGCCGTGGTGGTGCATGTGGAGTGCGGCACCCAGTCGCTGGCCGGCGCCGTGCACAACATCGCCCGCGCGCGGGTGCCGGTGCTGATCTTCGCCGGCCTGTCCCCCGCCACGCAGGACGGTGAAACGCGCGGCAGCCGCAACGAATTCATCCAGTGGATCCAGGACGTGCACGACCAGCGCGGCATCGTCCGCGACTATATGAAATACGCCGCGGAACTGCGCAGCGGCCTCAACGTGAAGCCGATGGTGCATCGCGCACTGCAGCTGGCCTGCAGCGCGCCGAGCGGCCCGGTGTACCTGATGGGCGCCCGCGAAGTGATGGAGCAGGAGGTCAAGCCCACCGCCATCGACATGCGGCAATGGGCGCCGGTGGAACCGGCGGCCCTGTCCGCCAGCAGCGTGGCCACCGTGATCGAGGCGCTGAACGGCGCGCAGCGCCCGCTCATCGTCACTTCATACCTCGGCCGCAATCCGGCCGCCGTCGAAGGGCTGGTGCGCCTGTGCCAGCGCCTGGGCGTGGGCGTGCTGGAATCGGTGCCCAGCGCGCTGAACTTCCCGCACTCCGATCCGCTTTACCAGGGCAGCCACTGGAACCACCCGTTCCAGAACGAGGCGCTGGCCGAGGCCGACGTGGTGCTGGTCATCGACAGCGATGTGCCGTGGATCCCCACCATCAGCAAGCCGCGCGACGATGCGCGCATCCTGCACATCGACGTCGACCCGCTGAAGGAAGCCATGCCGCTGTGGTACATCAAGGCCCAGCACAGCTACCGCGCCGATGCGGCCACCGCGCTGGCCCAGATCAATGCCGCGCTCGACAGCAAGGGCTTCGACGAGCAGCGCGCCGCCAGCCGCCGCGCCCACTACACCGCCAGGCACGAGGCACGCGCCGCGCAGCTGCGCAAGCTCGAGGCGGCGCCGGCCAATGGCGAAATCACGACCGAATACCTGATGGCCTGCCTGCGCCCGTACCTGGCCGAGGAAGGCATCCTGCTCAACGAAGGCATCACCAACTACCCGCAGATCGTCGACCACGTGGCGCCGACGCGCCCCGGCAGCTATTTCGCCAGCGGCGGCGGCTCGCTGGGCTGGAATGGCGGCGCGGCCATGGGCGCCAAGCTCGCGGCGCCCGACCAGACGGTGGTGGCTGTCGGCGGTGACGGCTGCTACATGTTCTCCGCGCCCGCCTCGGTGCACTGGATGGCCAGGCGCTACGACGCGCCCTTCCTGCAGATCGTGCTCAACAACGGCGGCTGGCAGGCGCCGCGTTTCTCCGCGCTGGCAGTGCACCCCTCGGGCCATGCCTCACGCGCCGAGAACCTGGACCTGAGCTTCGATCCGGCGCCGGACTACTCCGCCGTGGCCGCGGCCGCCGGTGGCGCGCTGGCGCTGCGCGTGGAGCGCGCCGCCGATGTGCCGGCCGCGCTGGAACAGGCCATGGAAGCGGTGCGCAAGCAGCGCCGCTGCGCGGTGCTCGACGTGGCGGTCAGGAAGCGCTGAGCGAAGTGCCGGTACGGCCCGTGCGGCGCTCAACCGGGCGCTGCTGCGCCGCCCGGCGTCCCGCGGACCGGTCAGCGCCGCGCGCTGCGGTCCTTTTCCAGCCCGCTCACGATCTGCTTGAGCAGCGTCAGCAACTGGGCCTTGTGGGCCGAGCCGACGATCTCGTCCAGACGCCGGTCATGCGCCTCGGCATGGGCGCGCAGCTGGTCGAGGTGGCGCTTTCCGGAGCGGGTCAGTGACAGCTCGTAGGCGCGCGAATCCGTCGCGGATCGGGTACGGCTCACATAGCCGCTGTTCATCAGCGTCCGGATCGCGGGCGTCAGCGTCGACTTGTCGCGATCGGTCGCACGGCTCAGCGCCGTCTGGTTGATGCCATGATTGGCGTCGATGACGGCCAGGATGGCGAAATGACCCGGCGCCAGGTTCGATTTGCCGACGCGGGCGGCGAAGGCATCGAAGGACATGTTCTGGGCGCGGCGCAGCTGAAAGGCGATGTACGTGGACAGCGCCCCCAGCGAAAGCTCGCCGCCGCCCTTGGCCGCGACCTGGACCGACTTCTTGCGCTTCATCCCCTGCCCTCGGATCCAGCACAATCGAGGATGAAACGCGGGATCCGCGGCTTGGTGGTACGCCGCAGCGAACCGACGTCATGGATGGCTGTCATCAGTGGTTGTATAGCGTTCCCCTCATCTTTTTGCAACGCACTATGCAGACGTTTCCCCGGCCCGAACTGTGCGATGGACACACCCCATCTCCGCCGCCGGCCGGCACACTGTGCGATACGACAGTGCATCCGCTCCGCCCCATGACCGCCGCGAAACCACTTCCCCACACACCCTTCATCCACACCGCCCTCTCCCGCAGCTGGCTGTGCCGCGCCCTGGTCGCGGCGCTGCTGGCCCTGCCGGGCACGCGCGCGCCGGCCGCGGACGCGCCCGCCGCGGAAATACCCGTCGCCGAGACTCCGCAGGAGGCAGAGCCCGGTTCGCGGCTGCTCGAAGTCCGCGAGGCCGTCGATACCCGTCTGGAAGAGCTTGCGACAGTGGCCCGTGACTACGCTCATTGGGACGAGGCCTACGGCTTTGCCGCCGGCACGCAGCGCCGCTTTCCGGGTGAGGGCCTGCTGGCCCCGGCCCTGGCCAGCCTCGACATCCACTACATGCTGGTGCTGGACCGCCAGCAGCAGCCGCGCCTGTCCCTGTCGATCAACACGCCGCCCGCAAGGCAGGCAGCCGTGCCCGCATACCCCGAACTGGTCGAAGCCCTGCAGCAGGCCATCTCCGCCGGCGAGCTGAACAGCCGCGAGCAAAGCCTGCGCGGGCTGGTGATGGTCGACGGGCAATACGCGCTGATCGCCGCCCTCCCCGTCCTGCGCGAGCGGCGCGATTCCACCCCTGGAGGCTGGCTGCTGTTCGCGCGCAGCCTCGACAGCGCCGCTCTGGATGAGCTGCTGATGGCCGCCGAACCCGCGGCACGCAGCCTGTCCGGCGCGGCACTGGAGTCGGCGCAGCTGCCCTCCGAAGTGCGCGGCTGGCTCGAGGCGCAGACCGAAGCGCCGCTGTTCCAGCATGCGTCCAGCACCCATATGAGCACATGGCTGGCGCTGCGCGACCTCGCGGGGCGCGCCCTGTGGGCCGCAAGCCTCGACACTCCCCTGCCGCCCGAAATGCAGCCGGCCCCGGTTCCGGCAACACCCCCGGCGGCTGTGCCACAGCACGAGCCGCGCGGATCGGGCTGGCTTGTGACGCTGCTCGCTCTTGTCGCCGCAGCGGGAGCAGTGTGGGCCTGGCGCCGGCATCAGGGCGCAGCCCTCCCGCCCCGGGCGAAGCCCCCTGCTCATGCCGCGCCACGGCCAGGCACGCCGCTTCCCGCCGCCCGGCCGGCGGCTGTCTCGTCGACATCTGCGCCGACGGCCGCACCGACGCCCGCACCGACGCCCGCACCGACGCCCGCGCTGCCGTCACCGGCTTCGCCGGCTCCCGCGAGTTCTCCACCGCCCGGAAACGCCGCGCCACCTGCCGTGCCTGCACCAACCGCCGTGCCCGCGCCAGCCGTTGCAGCGGACCAGATCGTGGTGCTCTATCAACCGGTCATCGATCTGCACTCGGAGTGCGTGTGCGGGCTGGAGGCACTGCCCCGGTGGAAGGACGCCGCGCGCGGCTGGATCCTCCCTCAGGATCCGCTGCTGATCGCGAGCCCGGATGGAGAGGCTCTCGACATCGCACAGTTCGTGATCGGGCAGATCGCTCGCGACATCAGCGCCTGGCGTGGACAGGGTCTGACTCCGGTGCCGGTGAGCGTCAATGTCGCAACCGCCGTCGAGAACCGCGACCGGCTGCGCCACACCCTGCAACGCCTCGCCGAAACGGACAGCCTGTGCGCCAGCCTGCTGCAGCTGGAGGTCGCCGACGAACTGCTGCTGGACCATCGCACCGGCGGAATGAGCGAAGAGATCATCCTGCGCTGGCACGAACTGGATCTGCCGCTGGTGATCGACCATGTCGGCGCCCGGGCCCGCAAGACTCCCCTGCCTGATCCCGGCAACATCGATGCGCTGAAACTCGACGCCAACCTGGTGCGCAACCTGTCTGTCGGCTCAAGCGAAGGCAACATCGCCAGAGACATCCTGCGCGAAGCGCGCGAACAGGACATCTGCGTGATCGCCGAGGGCGTGGACCTCTGGTCGCAACTGGAAACACTGCGGGGCCTGGGCTGCCAGCAGGCGCAGGGACCGCTGCTGGCGCCGCCTGCCACCGCGGCGCACACCGCGCGCTTCCTGCGCGACGGGCAGATCGACATGCATGACAGGCTGTCGGAAACCGACGAGCTGCCGATGCTGGGCGCTCCCCGTTCGTGAATCAGGGATCAGGAAGACGCCAGCGTATTCCTAGAGCTTGATGCGCCCGCCGCCGACCGGGCCGCCCATGCCCGGCATCGCGCCGCCGTCCGGCACCACGATGCGCGACGAGGCCTCACGACGCATTTCGCGCGCTTCCTCGATGGCCTGCTCCAGCGCTTCGCGCACGGCGTCCGGGAATTTCGCGATGGCTTCTTCGAGGTCGGCCGCGGGAATCTCGAAACCCAGCGGCAGCACACCGCCGGGCGTCAGCAGCTGGGTCTGGCCGCTGAACAACACCGGGCGCGCCGGATCGGGCGCACCGCTGGCGAGCACCGGAGTGAGACGCCGGATGGTGCCGGCCATGCGATCGGTGAACACCGCTTCCTCGTAGAGGTTGGCGGCGTCGAACTTGATTTCGGGAAGCTGGGGTTCGTTGCTCATCTCGTCAGTTTACTCCTCAAGCCAGCAGGTCACGCAGCAATGGCAGCAGCGGCAGATCGGCTTCCAGCAGATCCGCCGCCACGAGGCCGGAGAAATCCACCCAGCGCAGCCCCTGCCCTTCCAGGCCACGCGGCTCTCCCTCGTGGCGCAGCACCAGCCACAGGGCCAGTTGCACCTGGCGGTCAGCGTAGTCGTGATTCACTTCGCCGAGCCGCCGCGCGGCGTGCACGCGCACGCCCAGCTCCTCGTCGAGCTCGCGGCACAGCGCGGCTTCCTCGCCTTCGCCCGGCTCGATCTTGCCGCCCGGGAATTCCCACCGGCCAGCCTGCCATTTGCCGGCCGGACGCTGGGCAATGAGCACCCGACCCTCGCGATCGATCAGCGCCGCGGCCACCACGCTGGGATGACCGGGCTGACCGCGGGTGGCCGGATCAGCCACCACCCAGCGCGCCGTGGCACTGCTTGAACTTCTTGCCCGAGCCGCAGGGGCAAGGCTCGTTGCGACCCACCTTGCGATCGCCGCGCACATAGGGCGCCATGGCCTCGGCGGAGATCTGCTCGCCGTCGCGCGCCATGTCTTCCTCACCCTGGGCCACCAGCGCCGACTGCGCCTCGGCATGCTGCGCCTGCAAGGCGTGCATCAGCCGCTCGCGCTGCACGGCCTCCTCGCGGTCGATGTCCTCCTGCGTGCGTACCTCGACCTTGCACAGCAGCGACGCGGAATCGAACTTCACCTGGTCGAGCATGTTGGTGAAGAGCTGGAAACCCTCGCGCTTGAACTCGTAGCGGTAGTCCTTCTGCGCATAGCCACGCAGATGGATGCCCTGGCGCAGATAGTCCATGGCCGCCAGATGCTCGCGCCAGTGCTGGTCCAGCGTGCGCAGCACCACATCGCGCTCCACCTGCCGCAGCAGCGGCGCGCCGAAGCGCTCGACCTTGCCGGCGTACTGCGCGTGCACCGCCTCGACGGTGCGCTCGCGGAAGGTGGTCTCGTCCATCTCGCTGTTCTCGGCGATCCATGCCCTGGCGTCGATGCTGGTATTGAAGTCGCGCTTCAACGCCTCGGTGAGCGCATCCAAGTCCCAATCCGCGGGGCCGGTCTGCTTGGGCACGAACTGGTCGATCAGCGAATTCACGGCGTCGGCGCGCATGCTGGCGACCGCGGCCTCCATATCCTCGGCGCGCAGGATCTCGGTGCGCTGCTGATAGACCACCTTGCGCTGGTCGTTGGCGACGTCATCGAACAGCAGCAGCTGCTTGCGGATGTCGAAGTTGTGCGACTCCACCTTGCGCTGCGCCTTCTCGATCTGGCGCGTGAGCATGCCGGACTCGATGACCTCGCCTTCCTTCATGCCCGCCATCTGCAGCAGGCGCTTGGTGCGGTTGGGGTCGCCGAAAATGCGCATCAGCGTGTCTTCCATCGACAGATAGAAGCGCGTGGAACCCGGGTCGCCCTGGCGGCCCGAACGGCCGCGCAGCTGGTTGTCGATGCGGCGCGACTCATGGCGCTCGGTGCCGACGATGTGCAGGCCGCCGGCGGCCAGTACCTCATCGTGGCGCTGCTGCCAGGCGGCCTTGAGCTCCTCACGGCGAGCCGGCTCCACAACCTGGCCCTCGGCTTCCAGTTCGGCGATCTCGGCCTCGAAATTGCCGCCGAGCTGGATGTCGGTGCCGCGGCCGGCCATGTTGGTGGCGATGGTCAGCGCGCCGGGGCGGCCGGCCTGGGCGACGATGTGCGCCTCGCGCTCATGCTGCTTGGCGTTGAGCACTTCGTGCGGGATGCCGTCCTTCTTCAGCACGCCGGCCAGCAGCTCCGAAGACTCGATCGAGGTGGTGCCCACCAGCACCGGCTGGCGGCGCGACTGGCAGTCCTTGATGTCCTCGATGATGGCCTGGAACTTGTCCTGCTGCGTCAGATACACAAGGTCAGGGTTGTCCTTGCGCAGCATCGGCTTGTGGGTGGGGATCACCACCACTTCGAGGCCGTAGATCTGCAGGAACTCGGGCGCCTCGGTGTCCGCGGTGCCGGTCATGCCCGAGAGCTTCTTGTAGAGCCGGAAATAATTCTGGAAGGTGATCGAGGCGACCGTCTGGTTCTCCTCGCGCACGCGCACGCCTTCCTTGGCCTCCACCGCCTGGTGCAGACCCTCGGACCAGCGGCGGCCCGGCATGGTGCGGCCGGTGAACTCGTCGACGATCACCACCTCGCCATTGCGCACGATGTACTCGTGGTCGCGGTGATACAGCGAATGCGCGCGCAGCGCGGCATTGAGGTGATGCATGAGGCGGATGTTGGCCGCGTCATAGAGACTCTCGCCCTCGCGCAGCAGCCCATGCTGGGCCATCAGCTGCTCGATGTGCTCATGTCCCTCCTCCGTGACGTGCACCTGGCGTGCCTTCTCGTCGACGGAGAAATCTCCCGGGCCGTTCTCTTCCTTCTGCCGGTTGAGCGAAGGCACCAGCTTGTTGATCGCGAGGTAAAGCTCGGTGCTCTCCTCGGCGGGCCCGGAAATGATCAGCGGCGTGCGCGCCTCGTCGATGAGGATGGAGTCCACCTCGTCGACGATGGCGAAGGACAGCGGACGCTGCACGCGGTCCTCGAGCCGGTAGGCCAGGTTGTCGCGCAGGTAGTCGAAGCCGAATTCGTTGTTGGTGCCGTAGGTGATGTCGCAGGCGTAGGCGGCACGCTTCTCGTCGGGGGTCTGGCTGTTGCGGATCACGCCCACCGTGAGACCCAGGAAGCGGTACACCGGCGCCATCCAGTCGGCGTCGCGCTGCGCGAGGTACTCGTTCACGGTGACCACGTGCACGCCCTCGCCCGGCAGAGCGTTGAGATAGGCGGGCAGCGTGGCGACCAGCGTCTTGCCCTCGCCGGTGCGCATCTCGGCGATGCGCCCCTGGTGCAGGGTCATGCCGCCGATGAGCTGCACATCGAAGTGGCGCATCTTCAGCGTGCGGCGCGCGGCCTCGCGCACCACGGCGAAGGCCTCGGGCAGCAGCTCGTCGAGCGTGGCGCCCTGTGCCAGCCGTTCGCGGAACTCGACGGTCTTGCCGGCAAGCTGGGCGTCGTCGAGTTTCGACAGCGCCTCCTCGAAACCTCCCGCCTCCCTGGCCAGGCGCGAATATCCGCGCACGGTGCGCTCGTTGCGGCTGCCGAAAACACGCGTCAATAGCTGGAGCACAGGGATCTATCCTCGGATCGGGGTCGCGAAACGCGGCATTTTACGTTAATTGGGGGCGGCAACGCCCGCGGGCAAGAGCGCAGGGCAACAATTTCTGTGCCCCTGAGGGTGAGCCCTTGCGGATCAGGAGCCGACGAAGGCCAGCGGATTCACGTGCTGGCCGTTGCGCAGCACCTCGAAGTGCACATGCGGGCCGGTGGAACGGCCAGTGGATCCCATCAGAGCCACCGCCTGGCCGCGCACCACGGTATCGCCCACGGCCACCAGCGAGCGCTGGTTGTGGGCATAACGCGTGACATAACCATTGCCATGGTTCACTTCGACCAGGTTGCCGTAGCCGTTGCGGGCCTCGACCCGGGTCACCACGCCCGCCGCCACGGCCACCACCTGGGAGCCCAGCGCACCGGCGTAGTCCATGCCCTTGTGCCAGGTCTCGTGGCCGGTGAACGGATCCTGCCGCTCACCGTAATGAGAGGAGACATAGCCCTCGACCACCGGCCGCCCGTCGGGGCGGATGGCCTGATTGAGGCTGCGCGACAGGATGACGTTCTCGAGCGCGAGCAGCTGCGCATCGCGCGTTTCGAGCTTGCGCTCCACATCATCGAGCATCTGGGTCAGATCCGGGATCTGTGCCACCGCGCCGGCAAACTCCTCGCTCTCCGGGCCACCGCGGGCCGGCAAGGCGTCGAAATTCAGCTCGCGGCTGGAGATATTTGCCATCTGCGTCAGGCGCTTGCCCAGCGCATCGAGCCGGATCACATGGGCATTGATTTCGCCGATGCGCATGGCGACGGCATCGATCCGGTCCTGCACGTTCTGGCGCAGGATCTGCATCTCGCTGAGCTGCGCATGGGTGTTCAGACCGCTGGCGCCGAGCTTCATGCCCAGACCAAAAGCCAGCCCCAGTACCGCGAGCCCCAGCACGCCGAAAATGGACAGCGTGACGGGGTGCGTCAGGTGCAGGTGCCGGGCCTGGCCCAGCCGGCGTGAGAAAAAGATGAGGTTCATCAGGACCGGTCGCGGCAAACTGCGGGCGACTATGCCGAAGAACCCCTCCCGAAACAAGGTCAAATCTCGCAGTTCCGCCGCGCCACGTTCGGCGGCCAACCTGCTGGCCACACTGGTGCGGCGCGACAATCCCGGGAGCGGCGGAGCGAAGACGCCAGGAAACCCCGATGATTTGTGCGAATCCCTGAAATCGCTGCTGCCGCCGGAGCTGGGCGCGCGGCTGCTGGCCGCCCGCCTCCGGGACGGCGAGCTGGTGCTGTTCGCCGACTCCGCCGCCTGGGCCGGGCGCCTCAAGCTCGCCGCCACTGAACTTATTGCCGCGGGCCGCATGCCCGCCGCGCTGCCGCCGGGCACGCGCGTGCTGACCCGGCTCATGCCGGGGGCGGGCTTTCGCCGCTGATCAGGATGCTTCGGACAATGCCCGCGGCTGGGCGTAGGCGATCGGAGCCTGTTCCGGGCGCTCGAAGGTGAGCTCTTCCCAGGCGCTGCGGTCCTTCAGCAAGGCGCGCAGCAGCTTGTTGTTGAGGTCATGGCCGGATTTGAAGCCGGTGAATTCGCCGATCAGGCTGTGGCCGAGCAGGTAAAGGTCGCCGATGGCGTCGAGGATCTTGTGCTTCACGAATTCGTCTTCGTAGCGCAGACCGTCCTCGTTCAGCACCTTCGAATCGTCGAGCACGATGGCGTTGTCGAGATTGCCGCCCAGTGCCAGGTTGTGCTTGCGCATGGTCTCGAGGTCGCGCATGAAACCGAAGGTGCGCGCGCGGCTCACCTCTTTCAAATAGCTGGTGGTGGAGAAATCCATCGACGCCTTCTGCGAGTGGCGCTTGAAGATCGGGTGATCGAACTCGATCTCGAAGTTCACCTTGAAGCCGTCATAGGGATCAAAGCGCGCCCACTTGTCGCCCTGGCGCACTTCCACGCTGCGCTTGACGCGCACGAAACGCTTGGGGGCAGCCTGCTCGGCGATGCCGGCGGACTGCAGCAGGAACACGAAGGGGCCGGCGCTGCCGTCCATGATGGGCACTTCGCCCGCGCTCACTTCGACGATGGCATTGTCGATGCCCAGCCCCGCGAAGGCCGACAGCAGATGCTCGACGGTGGAAACCTTGGCCTCGCCCTGGATCAGGGTGGTGCCCAGCCGCGTCTCGCCCACGTTCTCGGCGAAGGCCGGGATGTCGATGAGTTCCGGCAGGTCGGTGCGGCGAAAGACGATGCCCGTGTCGGCGGGCGCCGGCTTCAGCGTCATGAATATCTGGGTGCCGGTGTGCAGCCCCACGCCGGTGGCGCGGATGCTGTTCTTGAGGGTGCGTTGACCGACCATCTGTCTCTATAAAAGTGAGTGGGGGCGCGTGGCTACGGCAGCCGGTGAGGACGGCTACCGTACCACAAAACCCCTCCCCGGCCTGCGCGGCGCCGGATGCCGGTGGCGCCGCGGGCCGGAAGTGTGTCAGTCCGCCTGACGCCGCAGGAAGGCGGGAATGTCCAGCAGCTCCTCGTCCATCGGAGCGCTGCTCATGCCGTCACCGACCGCGCGGGCATAGCGCTGCACCGCGGGCTTGTCCAGATGGGCGTAGTCGTTCTGCGCCGGAGCGGTAGGCGCCGGACGCTTCACGACGCGCATCGACGGCTCGCCGCGGACGGTGCTGCTCTCGCGCACCGCTTCACGGAAAGCGTCGCGACGGCTCTGCGTGGCGACGCGGTTGAGGCCCGTGGCCACCACCGTCACGCGCAGCTCGTCGGACAGCTCCGGATCGATCACCGTGCCCACCACCACCGTGGCGTCTTCCGAGGCGAACTGTTTGACGATCGAGCCCACTTCCTGGAACTCGCCGATCGACAGATCCATGCCGGCGGTGACATTCACCAGGATGCCGTGCGCATCGGCAAGATCCACGTGCTCGAGCAGCGGCGAGGAAACGGCCGCTTCGGCCGCCGTGCGCGCGCGGCCTTCACCGCGGGCGGCGCCACTGCCCATCATCGCCATGCCGGTCTCGGCCATCACGGTGCGCACGTCGGCGAAGTCGACGTTGATCAGGCCCGGACGGGTGATCAGCTCGGCAATGCCCTGCACCGCGCCCTGCAGCACCTGGTTGGCGGCCTTGAAGGCATCCAGCAGCGTGGTCTGGCCGCCCAGCACCGTCAGCAGCTTCTGGTTCGGTATGGTGATCAGCGAATCGACGTACTTCGACAGCTCGGCGATGCCGCTGTCCGCGGCGCGCGAACGCTTGCCACCTTCCATCTCGAACGGGCGGGTGACCACGGCAACGGTGAGGATGCCGAGTTCCTTGGCGATCTGCGCCACCACCGGCGCGGCTCCCGTACCCGTGCCACCACCCATGCCGGCGGTGATGAACAGCATGTCGGCGCCATCGACCAGCTCGATGAGGCGCTCACGATCTTCCAGCGCGGCCGCGCGGCCCACCTCAGGGTTGGCGCCGGCGCCCAGGCCCTTGGTGACATCGCTGCCGATCTGGATTCCGGTTTTGACCTTGGAATGCTTCAGGGCCTGCGCGTCGGTATTGATGCAGGCGAAATCGACCCCTTCGATTCCGCTGGTCACCATGTGGGTCACGGCGTTGCCGCCGCCGCCACCAACGCCGATTACCTTGATAACCGCATTCTGACTGTAGGCATCCATTACTTCGAACATGGCTGTCAGCTCCTCACTTGAACGAAACGACTCAGAAATTTCCCTTGAACCAGGACTGCATGCGTTCCCACATGCCCTGGACACTCACCGGCAGTCCGCGCCCCCGCGAGGCGCCCTGCGTGTTCTCGCGCGCGTGCAGCAGCAGCCCCACGCCGGTTGAATAGATCGGGTTCTGCACCACTTCGGACAGACCCTTCACATGCTGTTGCGGAAGGCCGAGGCGCACCGGCACATGGAAGATCTCTTCCGCAAGGTCAATGGCACCTTCCATCTTTGCGCTGCCGCCGGTCAGCACGATGCCGGCGGCGATGATTTCCTCGAAGCCGCTGCGGCGCAGCTCGTCGCGGATCAGGCCGAAGAGCTCCTCGTAGCGCGGCTCGACGATCTCGGCCAGCGTCTGGCGCGCCAGGCGTCGCGCGGGCCGCTCGCCCACACTGGGCACTTCGATGCTGTCGTCGGGATTCGCCAGCTGCGACAGCGCGCAGGCATAGCGCACCTTGATCTCCTCGGCGTAGTGCGTCGGAGTGCGCATCGACACCGCAATGTCGTTGGTCACCTGGTCGCCGGCGATGGGAATCACCGCGGTGTGGCGGATGGCGCCATGCGAGAACACGGCGATGTCGGTGGTGCCGCCGCCGATATCGACCAGGCACACGCCCAGATCCTTCTCGTCGTCGGTGAGCACCGCGTGGCTCGAGGCCAGCTGCTCCAGCACCACATCCTCCACGGTCAGGCCGCAGCGCTGCACGCACTTGACGATGTTCTGCGCGGCGCTGTCGGCGCCGGTGACGATGTGCACCTTGGCTTCCAGGCGCACGCCCGCCATGCCGATGGGATCGCGGATGCCTTCCTGCCCGTCGATGATGAATTCCTGCGGCAGCACGTGCAGGATCTTCTGGTCGGCGGGAATGGCGACCGCCTTGGCCGCGTCGATCACATGCCCCACGTCGGTCTCGGTGACCTCGCGATCGCGGATGGCGACCACACCATGCGAGTTGAGGCTGCGCACATGGCTGCCGGCGATCCCCGCATACACCGCATGGATCTCGCAGCCGGCCATGAGCTCGGCCTCTTCCACCGCGCGCTGTATCGACTGCACGGTGGATTCGATGTTGACCACCACGCCCTTCTTCAGGCCGCGCGAAGGATGCGAGCCCAGGCCCACCACCTCGACCGAGCCGTCGGTGCCGATCTCCCCCACCAGCGCAACCACCTTGGAGGTGCCGATGTCGAGTCCGACAATCAGCTGCCGGTCATTGCGCTTAGCCACGTCTGCTGCCTCCCTTGTCGCCCCGCCAGCCGATGGCGAAGCCATTCGCATAGCGCAGATCGACATAGGCGATCTCCGCCGCGCGCGGCCCGACGATGCGCGCCGCCACGTCTATGAACCGGTCGAAACGCTCGTCGATGCTGGCGCGCCCGAGGCGCAGCGCCACACCGTTGTCCAGCGCCAGCTCCCAGGCGCCGCGCGCGTCGAGGCGCAGCTGCGACAGCCGCATGCCCACTCCCTCGAGCGGCGCCTTCGCGGCGAGATAGCGCTGCGTCATGATGCTTTCGGTGCCGGCCGGCCCCACGAGCTCAGGCAGCTCCGCGGGGATATGCCGCGCGTCGTTGACGAACAGCTCGCCGCGCAGGTTCACAAGGCCGGTCTCGCCCCAGCGGGCCACGGGCATCTGCTCGGCCACATGCACGGCGAGGCCATCGGGCCAGCGCCGCGCGACGCTGGCCTGATCCACCCAGGGAATCTGCCGCACGGCGGCGCTCACCTTGCCCAGATCCACGGCCATCAGGCCCTGGCGTCCGACCACTTCGCGTACCGCCTTCTCCACATCCAGCGGCTGCACGCGCTGGAAGCGCCCCTCGACCACCACCTTGTCCAGCGGCTGGTCGAGCACGAAGCGCGCCGCAAGCACACCGGCGGACAGCACCGCCAACACCATCAGCGGCGCCAGCACCTGGCGCCAGGCAATGGCCTTGAACCAGGCCAGGCGGTCGCGATCACCGCGGGCGACGCGCCGTGCGCTCTTCTTCCTGCCGAGCATCAACGACCCTCCGTGCCGCGAGGGCGGCGCGCAAGGCTGGTCTCGAGCACCTGCCAGCACAGCTCGTCGAAATCGATGCCGGCGGCGCGCGCCGCCATCGGCACCAGACTGTGATCAGTCATGCCGGGAACCGTGTTGATCTCCAGCAGCAGCGGCCGCCCCGTCTGGTCGGCCATGAAGTCCACCCTGCCCCATCCTTCGGCGCCCACGGCGTCGAAGGCCGCGAGCGCCAGGCTCGCCAGATGCGCCTCGGCCGCAGCCGACAGACCCGCCGGGCAGTGATACTTGGTGTCGTTGCGCAGGTACTTGGCCTCGTAGTCATAAAAGGTGTTGGCGGTTTCGATGCGTATGGCCGGCAGCACGCGCCGGTGCAGCACCGCCACGGTGTACTCGGCGCCGGTGATCCACTTCTCGGCGAACACCGCATCGTCCACCGCGGCCGCGGCGCGGTAGGCGGGCACCATGTCTTCTTCCCGCGTGACCTTGGTCATGCCCACG
>CAUJIK010000048.1 GCA_963205255.1 Pseudomonadota bacterium | reverse complement strand
AAGATCGAGGTGCCGACGCTCGATGGCCAGGTGGTGCTGAAGATCCCGGCCGAGACACAATCGGGACGCGTGTTCCGCCTCAAGGAGAAGGGCGTGAAGCCCGTGCGCGGCGGCCCGCGGGGTGATTTGTTCTGCCGCGTCATGGTAGAAACGCCGGTGCGGTTGAACGCCGAGCAGCGCGAGCTGCTCAAGGCGTTCGACGATTCGCTGCGGCACGATGGCTCGGACCATGCGCCCCGGCAGCAGAGTTTCTTCGAGGGTGTGAAGCGCTTCTTCGCCGGGCGGGCCAATTGATCCCCACCATCATCGTCGGTGCCGGCGGCCGCATGGGCCGCACGCTGGTCGCTTTGCTGGCGGAATTTCCCCGGCTGGCCCTGCACGCCGCCGTGGTCGAACCGGGCTCGCCGCTGACCGGAACCGCGGTGGATGGCGTGCCGACGGTGCGCTACGGCACGGATCTCGCCGCGGCGCTGCCGGGTGCCCGGCTGGTCATCGACTTCTCCAGCGCTGCGGTGTGCGCGGAACACCTGCGGGCCTGCGGCGCGGCGCGCGTGCCACTGCTGCTGGGTACGACCGGCGCCGGCGCTGCGCTCGAGCCCGAGGCGGCCATCGCGGCCACGCGCTGCGCAGTGCTGATCGCGTCGAATACCAGCGTCGGCGTGGCGCTGCTCAGCGAGCTGGTGCAGCGCGCGGCGGCCGTGTTGCCGGGCGGCTTCGACATCGAGATCGTGGAAGCGCACCACCGCCACAAGGTCGATGCGCCTTCGGGCACGGCGTTGACGCTCGGCGCGGCGGCGGCCGCCGGTCGCGGGCAGGATCCGGACCGCAGCAACGAGTACGCGCGTCATGGCGCCAGCGGTCCGCGCGCTGCGGGCGCGATCGGGTTCGCCGTCGTACGCGGTGGCGACGTGGTTGGAGAACATGAAGTGCTGTTCCTCGGGCCCGGCGAGCGCTTGAGCCTCAAGCACAGCGCGACCGATCGGTCAATCTTTGCGCGAGGCGCGCTGGCGGCCGGCCAATGGCTCGCCGATCAGCCACCCGGACGCTATTCGATGCGCGATTTTCTCAAATAAAAACAAATTCTTGCGATGATCTCTGCGGATTTTTTCCAGGCACCTCCGGGTCGGCTTTTTTTGAGAATTGGGAGCGTCCAGCCCCGAATTCGCATGGACTTCGGAAGGCCTCGAAACGTAGAATTCCAAGCGTAATCCGTGGGTACGGGTTAGTCCGCACAAGGCGGGAGGGCGTTCCAAAAGAACTCCTCCCGCTTTGTGCATCTACGTCCGGCACGCCAATGGACTAATTGTGATGTCACGCAACCAGGGCATCAGTGGAGGTTGCTGAGTGAGTGTGAGCGCCGTTCTGGCTCTGGCCGACGGGACCGTGTTCCTGGGCCAGTCCATTGGAGCCAAGGGTAATACCACCGGCGAAGTCGTTTTCAATACCGCGATGACGGGCTATCAGGAGATCCTCTCCGATCCCTCCTACGCGCGTCAGATCGTCACGCTGACCTATCCGCACATCGGCAATACCGGCGCGACGCCCGAGGACCAGGAGTCCTCCATGATCGCGCCCGCGGGCCTCGTGATCCGCGACCTGCCGCTGTTGCACAGCAGCTGGCGCGCCACGCAATCATTGCAGCAGTACCTGGAGCGCGGGCGCATCGTCGCCATCGCCGGCATCGACACCCGCAAGCTCACGCGCATCCTGCGTGAGCGGGGCGCCCAGTCCGGCTGCATCATGACGGGCGACAATGTCGATCCGAACGCCGCCGTGCATGCCGCGCGCCGCTTTCCCGGCCTCAAGGGCATGGACCTGGCGAAGGTGGTCTCCACCAAGGAGTGCTACCAGTGGAACGACGGCAGCATCTGGCGCGATACATCGCGCCCCACGCTGCGCGCGCAGCAGCGCCTGCATGTGGTGGCCTACGACTTCGGCATCAAGCGCAATATCCTGCGGCTGCTGGCGGATGTGGGTTGCCGCATCACCGTGGTGCCGGCGCAGACACCGGCATCCGAGGTGCTGGCCCTCAATCCCGACGGCCTGTTCCTCTCCAACGGCCCCGGGGATCCGGAGGCCTGTGACTACGCCATTGCCGCCGTCCGCGAGTTGCTGACCACGGACATTCCGCTGTTCGGCATCTGCCTCGGGCACCAGCTGCTCGGCCTCGCCGTCGGCGCGCAGACCCTGAAGATGAAATTCGGCCACCACGGCGCCAACCACCCGGTGCAGGAGCTGGCTACGCGGCGCGTCATGATCACCAGCCAGAACCATGGCTTCGCGGTCGATCCGGCCACGCTGCCCGCGAACGCGCGCGCCACGCATGTGTCGCTGTTCGACGGCTCGCTGCAGGGCATGGAACTGACCGACAAGCCCGCCTTCAGCTTCCAGGGTCACCCGGAAGCCAGTCCCGGCCCGCACGATCTGCTGCCGCTGTTCGACCAGTTCGTGCAGCTGATGGTGCGCCGCCTCCAGAACCAGTTGCGCGAACGACGCGCCCGTTAAGCCATGCCACGCCGTACAGACATCAAGAGCATCCTGATCATTGGAGCCGGCCCGATCGTCATCGGGCAGGCCTGTGAATTCGACTATTCGGGCGCGCAGGCCTGCAAGGCGCTGCGCGAGGAGGGCTACCGGGTCATCCTGGTCAACTCCAACCCCGCCACCATCATGACCGACCCGGAGATGGCCGACGCCGTCTACATTGAGCCGGTGAACTGGCGCACCGTCGCGCGCATCATCGAGAAGGAGCGGCCCGACGCGCTGCTGCCCACCATGGGCGGACAGACGGCGCTGAACACGGCGCTGGATCTGGTGCGCGAGGGCGTGCTGACGCAGTTCGGCGTGGAGTTGATCGCCGCTTCCCGCGACGCCATCGATACCGCCGAGGACCGCGAGAAATTCCGCAACGCGATGACCGAGATCGGCCTCGAGACGCCGCGCTCCTTCATCGCCCACACCATGGAAGATGCCTACACCGCGCAGGCGGAGCTGGGCTACCCCATTGTGATCCGTCCCTCGTTCACGCTCGGCGGCAGCGGCGGCGGCATCGCCTACAACCGCGAAGAGTTCGAGACCATCGTCGCGCGCGGCCTCGATGCTTCGCCGACCACCGAGGTGCTGCTCGAAGAATCGGTGATCGGCTGGAAAGAGTTCGAGATGGAGGTGGTGCGGGACCGCAACGACAACTGCATCATCGTCTGTTCGATCGAGAACCTCGATCCCATGGGCGTGCACACCGGCGATTCCATCACCGTGGCGCCGGCGCAGACGCTCACCGACAAGGAATACCAGCGCATGCGCGATGCCTCGGTCGCCGTGCTGCGCAAGATCGGGGTCGAGACCGGCGGCTCGAACGTGCAGTTCGCGATCGATCCGGCCGACGGCCGCATGATCGTCATCGAGATGAATCCGCGCGTGTCGCGCTCCTCGGCGCTGGCCTCCAAGGCCACTGGTTTCCCGATCGCCAAGATCGCGGCCAAGCTCGCCGTGGGCTATACGCTGGATGAGCTCAAGAACGACATCACCGGCGGGCTCACGCCGGCCTCGTTCGAGCCTTCCATCGACTACGTGGTCACCAAGGTGCCGCGTTTCACCTTCGAGAAATTCAAGGCCACCAACAACCGGCTCACCACGCAGATGAAGTCGGTGGGCGAGGTGATGGCCATCGGCCGCTCGTTCCAGGAATCGCTGCAGAAAGCGCTGCGCGGCCTCGAAACGGGCCTCGATGGCCTGGGCAGCATGATGCCCCTGCCGCTGGCGGGCGAGGATGCCGAGGCCCAGCTGGCCTATGAGCTGCGCAGCCCCGGTCCCGACCGCCTGCTGTACGTGGCTGATGCCTTCCGTGCTGGCTGGCAGCTTTCGCGCGTGCACGAGCTCAGCTACATCGATCCCTGGTTCCTGGCGCAGATCGAGGATCTGGTGCGCGAGGAGGGCAAGGTTGCCTCCCAGGGCTGGCAGGCTCTGGACACGCAGCGCCTGCGCGTGCTCAAGCGCAAGGGCTTTTCCGACATGGCGCTGGCGCGCCTCTGTGGCCAGAGCGAAAAGGCGGTGCGTGATCGTCGCCATCAGCTCGGCGTGGTGCCGGTCTACAAGCGCGTGGACACCTGCGCGGCGGAGTTCGCCACGTCCACGGCCTATCTCTACTCCACCTACGAGGAAGAGTGCGAGGCCGCGCCCACCGACCGGCGCAAGATCATGATCCTCGGCGGCGGACCGAACCGCATCGGTCAGGGCATCGAGTTCGACTACTGCTGCGTGCATGCTTCCATGGTGCTGCGCGCCGATGGTTACGAAACCATCATGGTCAACTGCAATCCCGAGACCGTCTCCACCGACTACGACACCTCGGACCGGCTGTATTTCGAGCCGCTCACCCTCGAGGATGTGCTCGAGATCATCGCCAAGGAAAAGCCCGAGGGCGTGATCGTGCAGTACGGCGGCCAGACGCCGCTGAAGCTGTGCCGCGCGCTCGAGGCCAATGGCGCGCCCATCATCGGCACCACGCCCGAGGCCATCGACATCGCCGAGGACCGCGAGCGTTTCTCGGAGCTGGTGCGGCGCCTGGGGCTGCGGCAGCCTTCCAATGCCACGGCACGCAACGAGGAGCAGGCGCTGCGCATGGCGCGCGAGGTCGGTTATCCGCTGGTGGTGCGTCCTTCCTATGTGCTGGGCGGCCGCGCGATGGAAGTGGTCTATGCCGAGGAGGACCTCAAGACCTACATGACCGACGCCGTGCGCGTGTCGAACGACAGCCCCGTGCTGCTCGACCGTTTCCTCGACCAGGCCATCGAGGTGGACGTCGATGCGATCGCCGACGGCACCACGGTGCTCATCGGCGGCATCATGGAGCATGTGGAGCAGGCCGGTGTGCACTCGGGCGATTCCAGCTGCTCGCTGCCGCCCAACAGCCTGTCGTTCGAACTCCAGCAGCAGCTGCGCGAGCAGACGCGCAAGCTGGCGCTGGGGCTGAACGTGGTCGGTCTGATGAACGTGCAGTTCGCCATCCAGAACGGTGTGGTGTACGTGCTCGAAGTCAATCCGCGCGCCTCGCGCACCGCGCCGTTCGTATCCAAGGCCACCGGCCGGCAGATCGCGAAGATCGGCGCGCAGGTGATGACCGGCCGCAAGCTTGCCGATCTTGGCGCCACGCGCGAGCTGGTGCCGGCTTTCTATTCGGTCAAGGAAGCGGTGTTCCCGTTCGCCAAGTTCCCCGAGTCCGATCCCATCCTCGGTCCCGAGATGAAGTCCACCGGCGAGGTGATGGGCACGGGGCGCACCTTCGGCGAGGCCTACGCCAAGTCGCAGGCCGCGTCGGGCACGACGCTGCCGCGGCGCGGTGTGGCGCTGATCAGCGTGCGCGAGCGCGACAAGCAGGGTGCCCTGGATCTGGCCCGCCGCCTCAGCGGCAAGGGCTTCGACCTCGTGGCCACCGGCGGCACCGCCAAGGTCATGGCTGCCGAAGGCATCGCCTGCCGGCGCGTGAACAAGGTGCACGAGGGTCGTCCGCACATTGTCGACATGATCAAGAACGACGAGATCGCGCTCATCGTGAACACCTCCGAGGGCCGTCAGGCTACGCGCGATTCCCAGGCCATCCGCCGCGAGGCGGTGATGCGCCGCGTCACCTACTACACCACCCTCGCGGCCGGCCTTGCCAGCTGCGAGGCGCTGGATCACATCGAGGATGTCGATGTGAACCGCCTGCAGGATCTGCATCGTGAGGTGCCGCGATGAAGCGTGTGCCAATCACCGCCCGTGGCGCCGAGGCGCTGCGCGTGGAGCTGAGAAAGCTCAAGACCGAAGACCGGCCCAATGTGATCAAGGCGATCGCCGAGGCGCGCAGCCACGGGGATCTGTCGGAGAACGCCGAATACCATGCCGCCCGCGAGCAGCAGGGATTCATCGAGGGCCGCATCCAGGAACTCGAGGGCAAGCTCGGCAATGCCGAGATCATCGACGTGACGCAGCTGCCGAACACCGGCAAGGTGATCTTCGGCGCCACCGTGGATCTCGAAGACGAGGACAGCGGCGCCGCGGTGACCTACCAGATCGTTGGCGAGGACGAGGCCGACATCAAGGCGCAGCGTATCTCGGTGGCTTCGCCCATCGCGCGGGCGCTGGTGGGTAAATCGGTGGGCGATTCGGTGGAAGTCGCCGCGCCGGGCGGCGCTCGCAACTACGAGATCATCGCCGTCCGCTACGTCTGAGGCGACGCCTCCCCAGGATTGGGCGGGTTGCGCGGATCATTTTCGCGCGACCGGAAATTCATTTGTAATTCAATCGCCTGAAATCTCCGCCTGACGGAAATTAACGGGCGCAGATACCGTTCCAAACGGTTAATTGCTTGGTTTTGCCCCGGCTCCTCAACAACCATCCCGGGCTGCCGCTTCCATGCGGCGAACGTCTTCAATGAATACCTGGGGCAAACCGAAAGCATGCGCAACAAGACACTGACGGCCGCCGTCCTGCTGGCTCTGGGAGCCGGCGCCAACACTCCGGTTCTCGCGCAGAGTATCGAGGAGGTCGTGATCACGGCCGGCCGTCTCGAGGAATCCATCCCGCAGGAGCTCGCTCGCTACGGCAACCGGGTGGAAGTGGTGACCGCCGAGCAGATCGAGCGGATGGGCTTCAGCGACGTCTCCCAGACCTTGCAGATGATGGTGCCGGGCCTGCACGTCCGGCCCAAGAACGGCCCCTTCGACTATTTCAACGTTTCCCTTCAGGGCTCGCGCACCGGCGACATCCTGTGGTTGATGGACGGCGTGCGCATCAACAACCGCCTCTACAATGGCACCACACCGCTCGACACCATGCCTGCCCACATGATCGAGCGCATCGAGGTGCTCAAGGGCGGCCAGGGCATCTTCTACGGCACCCAGTCGGTGGGCGGCGTCATCAACATCGTGACCCGCGGCCTGCAGCAGGAAGCCGACGGCTCGCTGGGCGCCCGCGTCAACACCAATTCGGGCTACGGCCTTGACGGTTACTACCGCGCCAGCGCGGGCCCTGTGCAATACGCGATCTACGGCTCGCACGACGAGGCCGACGGCTACAAGCCCTTCCGCGACCGCGACTTCCAGCCCAGCGCCACCGACCGCGACCGCAGCTACGATGTGGACACCTTCGGCGGCAAGATCGGCTTCGCGCTCACCGACAACTCCTTGCTCTCACTGCACTACCAGCGCACCAAGGCCGACCTCGATTTCGCCCGGCCCATGCTGAACTTCAGCACGATCAATGCGCGCACGGAAGACATCCTGACGCTGAAGTACGACCTGCAGATCAACGATCGGGTCGGTTTGTTCCTGAAGGCCTACCACCATGAGTGGGAGACCCGCTACCTGCGCATCTACAACACGCTCGACGCCGGCGGCAACGTCACCGGCACGCTGCGCTACGTCAACAACAACGATTTCTGGGGCTACCGGGACCGTGGTTTCAACGGCATGCTCAAGCTCGATCTGAACGAGGGCTTCGAGTACATCGTCGGTCTCGATCAGCAGCGCTTCAAGGGCTCCGACGACGTCTACCGCATCGCCAACCTCGAGGAACGGGTGAACGCCGTCTTCGCCCAGGTCCGCACCACGCCGGCGCTGTTCGAGAACACCACCCTGGCCATCGGCATCCGCCACAACGACGCCAGCAACCTGCGCTCGAAGAGTGTGTGGAACTTCAGCGGCAGGCACGACTTCACCCCCAAGCTCTACCTGCAGGCCAACATCGGCACGAGCTTCAGGCTGCCCGATGCCGAGCAGCTCTTCGTCAATGAAATCTACGACGACGACAACGACGGCATTCCGGACGACTATTTCACCGTGGGCAACCCCAACCTGAAGCCGGAGCAGAGCAGGAACATCAACCTCGGCATCGGCGGCAACCTCGGCAACGTCACCTACGAGTTGATCGGTTTCTCGCGCCGGATCACCAACCTCATCGCGAACTACACTCCGCTGGTCATCAACGGCGTCGAGGGTGAGAGCTTCTCGAACACCAACAATCAGGTGAAGGTCGACGGCTTCGAGCTGATTACCGCCGTCCAGCTGACCGACGAGTTCCGCGCCAATCTCAGCTATACCGAAACCAGCGCGAAAATGAAGAACGGCAATGGCCGGCAGCTGACCGACATTCCGGAGCGCGAAGCCAAGCTGCTCCTGAACTACGATTCGCAGACCCGGCCCTTCGGCCTGAGCCTCGCGGCCAACCGCGTGGGGAGCATCAACGACCGCCAGTCGCAGCGCCGCGGCAACTACACGGTGTGGGATCTGGCCGGTTACTACGAGCTCGGCGGCAATCGCCAGCACAGCCTTGGTCTGCGCGTGGAGAACCTCACCGACAAGGAATACTCGACGCGCGTGGACGTCGGCACCCGTGACACGGGGGGCAACTATCTGTACGACAACCTCGGCATGAAGCGAACCTTCCACGCCGTCTACAACTACCGTTTCTAGCGGCATCGGCGGTTTTCCCCGATACTCTGCTCCCGTGCTGAGGCTGCTCTTCCTGATCCACCGCTGGTTCGGCATCACGCTTGGCATCGTGATGCTGCTCTGGTGTCTCTCGGGCTTTGTCATGATGTACAAGCCCTATCCGGAGCTCACTGAGCAGCAGAAATCCGCGCTGCTGCCGGAGCTCGGCCTGTCCGGGTGTTGCGCCATGCCGGCCTCCGATCCGGCGCTGGAGCAGCCATTCAGTTCCTTCTACCTGCAGATGCTGGTCGGCACGCCCGTGCTGGCGTTGAGGACGTCCGACAACCGGATCGTGACAGTGAACCTCGCGGACGGGCGAATATTCCCCGACGTCAGCCAGGCGGATGTCGCGCGCGTCGCCGGACAGTTCGACGGCAACGCGCGCCTGGTGGGCAGCCTGCACAACGACCAGTGGACCGTGTACGGGGGCTACAACGCGCACCGCCCGCTCTACAAGTTCGCCGCTGACGACGCCGCGGGCACCGAGTGGTACATCTCAAGCCGCACCGGAGAGATCATCCAGCTCACCACGCGCGAGCAACGCTTCTGGGGCTGGCTCGGCGCGGTGGTCCACTGGCTCTATCCCACGCTGCTGCGTGAGCGCGTGCAGCTGTGGAGCCAGACCGTGATCTGGCTCACCATCGTGGGCATCTTCCTCACGCTCACAGGCCTGTACTTCGGCATCCGTCAATACAAGACGCGCAAGAGCGGCCGCAAGTCACCTTACCGCGGTCTCTCCGCCTGGCATCACTACGCGGGCCTCCTGTTCGGTGTGCTTACGTTGAGCTGGGTTTTCAGCGGTCTGTTCTCGATGAATCCCTGGGGCCTGCTGGAAGGCGAGGGCATGCGCTCCGAACAGCGCCTGCTGCGTGGCGGCAATCTCCTTCTGTCCGACATCACGCCGATCCTCGAGCGCCTGGACCTGCTGCGTCTCGACCCCGGTGTGGTCCGCCTGGAAGGGGAGAAACTGCTGGGCGAGCTGCATCTGTATGCGGTGACTCGCGCTGGCGCGCATGTGCGCCTTTCACCTGTCACGCTGGACAAGGATCCGCCCGATGCCGGCAAGCTCGAGCGGATCGCCGCGGTGCTCTCGCCGGCGGCGCCGGCGCGGTCCGCCGAATTGATCACGGAAGAAGACCGCTACTACTACAACCATCACGAACAGGTGAGCCTGCCCGCATGGCGTGTGGTCAGCGGCGATGCGTCGGGCACGCGCTACTACATCGATCCGCAGACCGGTCGTCTCTTGAGCAAGATCGATCCCGAGAAGCGCTGGTACCGCTGGTTGTTCTACGGTCTGCACCGCGGCGATTTCACGCCGTTTCTCCGTTCACGGCCGGTGTGGGACATCTTCATGTGGACTTTGCTGCTTGGCGTGACGGCCACCAGCGTCACGGGTTTCTTCATGGGCGTGAGGCGCCTTGCGAGGAATGCGCGTCGCAGGAACGCAGCCGCATGACGAGGTCAGGCCCGGCGATGCCGGGCTGGTTACTGTCCGCCGCGTTCAGGAGGCCGCGCTGCTGACGGCGCGGCCGTGGTCTGGCGCCATACCCCCAGAGCCACCAATTGCGCCGTCGCGGCGCTGGCCCAGCCCCGGTTGGCGGCCGGGCTCGCCGGGCTGGGGTGCAGGATGCTGCCGATCCTGACCTCGGCATGGCCATCCAGAGCGTGTCGTGCGCGCTGTTCGCCCCACTTCCCGCTGCCGATCACCCAGTCCGGCCGCAGCGCGCCGATCAGCGTACGCAGATGCGCATCGCAGGCCGCGAGCAATGGACGCTGCTCGGCCACGGGCAATTTGTCAGGCGTGAGATTGCGGTTGCCTTCGAAGAACGCCAGCGGGCAGTAATTGGCGACGAAATGCGCTGCGAAGAAGGCCTCGGCCGTGCCAAAGCGCTGGCGGAACAGACCCCACAGGCGCTGACCGCTCACTTCGGAGCGGGTGCAGGCAAAGCCCAGCACCGGACGTTTGGGGTTGGAATCCCGTGGCTGGCCGACGGGGCCTTCCAGCCCCAGCCAGTCGCGCGCGCTCGCGATCTCGCCGAAGGGAACGCCGATCTGCGCCATGCCGAAAGGGCCGGGATTCATGCCGATGAACACCACGCGTTTGTGTCCTTCGCCAAAACGTTCCAGGTAACTCCGATGCACGCCCCAGGCATAGTCCAGCGGGTTGTAGACATGGGTGACGGGCGGCGCGAAGCGCATCGCATCGACGGCGGTCGACAGCTTGCGCGCGGCCTTGATCAGCAGGGAGGCGGTGGCGGTGGTCATTTCAGGGCTGCTTCGTGACGAGGCATGGGGAAAAGAAGGCCGATGACCGGCAGCATGATCATGGCGATGCCGGAGGCCATGATCGCCATGGCCACACCATGACTTTCAGCGAAGTGGCCCCACAGCCAGCTGCCCAGAGCAATGCCGCCGAAGGTGAGGCTGCTCACCATCGCCGTGATTCGCCCGACCAGCGGACGTGGCGACCAGAGCTGTCCTGCGACGGAGAAGCCGGAGAGCGCCTGCACCCAGCCGGCGCCGCTCAGCAACAGCAGCGCGAGCATCGCTGGCAGACTGGGGCGCAGCGCGACGCCAATGCAACCCAATCCATAGAGGATGCCGGCCGCGCGGATGATGGCCTCGCTGGAGAAGCGGTTGCGGACCCCGGTCGCGCCGGCGGCGCCGATCACGGCGCCCAGGCCCAGCGCGCCAAGCAGCAGGCCAAACACGGCCGAGCCCTGGCCGAGCAGGTCGCTTGCCACCAGCGGCATCAGCGCCCACGCGGCCGCGCCAGTGGTGGTGAAGGTGATGGCGCGCAGCAGGATGGTGCGCACCTCGCGCGAGCGCCTGGCGTGGTGAAATCCTTCGCCGATGGCGGCGAGCAATGCGGGGCGCTGCGTGAGCGGCGGCGCCTTGGGGCGCCAGCGCCACAGGATTGCGATGACGGCGAAATAGCTCAGCGCGTTGGCGACGAAGGCCGCCTTGGCGCCACCCACCGCCACGATGGCGCCACCCACTGCCGGGCCGAGGCTGCGCGCAACGTTGAACGCCAGGATGTTCAGCGCCACCGCCGCCGCCAGCTCCACGCGCGGCACGATGCCGCCGATGGACGCGGCCAGCGCCGGGTTGAAGCAGGCCACGCCGCAGGCCAGCAGCGCGGTGAGGCCGATGACGAATGCAGGCGCCACCACGCCGGCAAAACTCAGCGCCGCCAGCAGCACCGAGAGCAGCATCATGCCGATCTGCGCCGCCAGCATGATGGTGCGCCGGTTGAACATGTCCGCCCATGCGCCCGCCGGCAGCGCGAGCAGCATGATGGGCAGGTTGGCGGCGCTTTGCACCAGCGCCACGATGTCGGCGGACTGCCCGGTGACGGTCATCTGCCACGCCGCGCCCACCGACTGGATGGCGTTGCCGAAGTTGGACAGCAGGCTGCCCACGAGGATCAGCGCGAAGGCGCGATAGCGAAGTGGCGAGAGCGTGGTCGATGCGGTCATGGCCAAAGACAGCTGCCTGCGTTACGCGCCATTGGCAGCGCTGGCGATCGTGCGCGTGGAGTCTAGCGCACTTGTCTCTAGCGCCCGAAAGTCTCGCGCAGGTTGCGTTCCACGTCGCGCAACCCCGAAGCGGCGGCCTTGCTGAATTCGGCGGACTTCTTCTTCGCCCTTTCCATTACCTCGCGTGCGCTCAGCGCATCGCCACGCGCCGAAGCCATCTGCTCCGGCGTGCGCGCGGCGGGCATCACGATCAGCAGTGCGAGCCAGACAAAGAACCACACGCCCGTGAACATCGTCAGCACCACGAAACCCAGCCGCACCCACACCACGTCCACGGCGAAATAGGCCGCGAGGCCGGCGCAGACGCCGCCCATCATTCCTTCGCTGGGCAGGCGGAACAGGCGCTTGCGACGCGCGACCAGCTGCTGCGAAGGAGGGATCTCATCATCTTCCGGTACAGCCTGTTCTGCGTCCCACGCGCCGGCATCCGCGGCGCCGTCGACCGGACCCATTTCCGCGAGGATCTGCCGTGCCTCCTGTGTGAGCACCACGTTCTTCTGCTTGCCGAGGAAGGTGTCGCACTTGTCCGCGATGGCCTGTTCCAGGTCGGCGAGGATCTCGTTGCGATCCGGATTGTCGGCCAGTGCGCGCTGCGCATGGTCAAGGTAGGCGCGGATCGCTTCGTAGGCCGAGTCCTCGAACTGGTAGGCGTTGCCGTTCAGCGAGACGGTGGTGACCTTTCTCATGGTTGTCTTCCAAGTCGGGTAAGGGTGTCGGTGAGGTGATGCCAATAGTCCTGCAGGTCGGCCAGCGCCCGCTGGCCCACCTCGGTCAGCCGGTAGTACTTGCGCGGCGGGCCGGCGTCGGATTCCCGCCATTCATAGTCCACCAGCTGCTCGCGCCGCAGCCGCGAGAGCAGGGGATACAGCGTGCCTTCCTGCGTGGCGAACTCCGTGCCGGCGAGCCGCTGCAGCATCTCGGCCACGTACAGCTTCTCGCCGGCGATGACCCGCAGCACGACGAACTCCAGCAGGCCTTTGCGGATGGGTCCGAATTTTTCGCTGAGATTGCTCATGAGTGCTTCAGGAAGCTACCTTTTAATAAAAAGGTAGCAGGAAATGAAAAGGGGTGCAAGGCCTTCGAGTGGAAGGCGCTCCGGGCGAGAGGGGCAAAGTGGCCGCCCGGGAAAGCCCGGGCGGCCCGTGACTCAGAACTGGTAGCGCAGCCCCACGCGCAGCGTGCGCGGCTCCTCGGCGCGGCTCATGCGGCCTTCGGTGGGCTCGGCGTCGATGGCCGGCAGATAGGACTCGTACCAGTACACGATGTCCTTGCCGCGGGAATCGAAGATGTTGAGCAATTCGCCATAGACCATCCAGCGGCTGCTCTTCCACGCGGCGCGCAGATTGATCACATCCTGCGATCCGGCTCTCTGGCTATTGTCCTCGGTCAGCGGATAGGGGCCCAGGTGCCGCAGCCGGCCGCTGAGCTCCCAGGGGCCGTGGATGAACGAGACGCCCAGTTCGCCCGCGGATTCCACAGCGCCGGCGATATGCGTCTCGCCCGGTGTGGAAAGCGGGCCGTAGTAGTGTCCGTGCGAGGCGGTCCAGCTGGCGTCGATGGCAAGGTAGGGCAGCGGCCGCCAGAACGACACCAGCTCGTAGCCGTGGCGGCGGCTCGAAGCGCCGGGCTCCACCGAGTTGGAATCGCCGACGAATTTCAGCTCGCTGTCCACATCCAGCCACCAGTAGGTGGCGGTGAAGGAGAAGCTGCCGCGCTGGTAGCGCCCGCCGATCTCCTGGCCGGTGCCCTTGACCAGGCCGGGAACCGGCGGATCGCTGGCTGTCACGCCGCGCGCATCGTTGGAATGGAAGCCGCGCCCCCAGTTGGCATAGGCCTCCACGGTGTCCGACAGCTGCCAGGCCACTGCGAGCTTGGGCGAGACGATGCTGTCGTCGTCGCTGCCGCCGAGAAAGCCCGGCTCGGTGGGGCGGGTGTGAAAGTCGTAGTAGTCGGCGCGCAGCCCGACCATCGCGCGCAGCCGGTCCGTCGGCCGCCAGGTGGCCTCGGCGAAAGCGGCCGCCGAGAGTTCGCGCGCGCGGTGCGCGCCGACATATTCGATGAAGCTGCGCTGCTCGGTGTGATCGATCTGCACCTTGCGGATGTCGTCGTAGCGCGTCTCGGCGCCGGCGCTGAGGTCGAGCGAATCGGCGAGCGCGAAGTCCTTCTGCGCCTTGCCGCCGTAGATCATGCGCTGGTCCCACTGCCGGATCTGGTAGTCGTAGGTGGAATCCGAGTACATGTTCCAGTTGTAGTACTGGGCATAGGCCGTGGCCTTCCAGTCGTCGCCCATCAGGCGCAGCGTGCCGATGTGGCGCAGCGTGTGGCCGGTGGCCGAGTCGTCCAGCGCGCAATAGGCATTGGCGCAGATGGCCGTGCCGATGGCCCGTTCGGGGATCTGCTCCGTCGGGCGCCAGTCGGCGTTGTAGCTCGCAAGGCTGGCTTCCCAGCGGCCGAACGACGCCGGCGCCGCGTATTTCACGAAGGTGGAGAGGTGCTGCAGGTTCTCCGGCAGCTGCCAGGGGCCGTCGTAGGTTTTCCACTGGCCGGCCATGGTGAGTTCGCCGGCACCCAGCGCATGCGAGCCGCCGGCGGCCGCGCGCAGCCAGCCATAGCTGCCGGTCTCGGCGGAAATGAAGGGACGATCGAAGCGCGCGACAGTGCTGAGGAACGAAGCGCCGGCCAGGGCATTGTCGCCGATGTCGGCGCGATAGGGGCCCTTGCGGAAGTCGATGCGGTCCACCAGTTCCGGGATCAGCCCGTTCACGTCCAGGTAGCCCTGCCCATGTCCGTGGGTGCGCAGGTTGATGGGCACATCATCGACATATGCGGCGAAGTCCGTGCCGTGGTCGAGATTGAAGCCGCGCAGGAAATACTGGTTGGCCTTGCCGCTGCCCGAGTGCTGGGCGGCGATGAGGCCGGGCACCGCCTCCAGCAGCTCGGCCACGCGCAGCAGCGGCCGCACCCCGAGGTCCGCGCCGCCCACCGTGCCTTCGCTGGCTGCGCGGGCCTGGCCGATGAGGCGTTCCGCGCGGCCATAAATCACCACTTCCTGCAGCTCATCGTCCGCAGCCGCCTGAGGGGCGGGCGCGGCAGCCACCAAAGGCTGGGCAAGGGCGAGCAGGGGCAGGCTCAGAAGAGCAGAGGTCCGGTATGGTTTTGTCATGGGTTTGTGCTTTGTATGAAGTGCATGTAGAACCGCGGCCTTGTCATCCGATGTGACAGCGGCCGCGCCCCATTGGCACGGAAATAACCGTTGGTAACGGTTTAGCCGATGTTAATTCCTGCCTCCGTGGGCAGGCCAACCGCGGCGGATTCAACCGGGCAGCAGAATGCGCGGCAGCTCGGGGTGGGGGCGGTAGAGCACGGCCACATGGCCGATGCGCGTGACCAGCACGCTGCCGGTGTCGGCGGCCAGCTGTTGCAGCTGCGCATCACGCGCATCGCGTTCCAGGCCGGGCAGGCGCACCTTGATCAGCTCGTGGTCGGTGAGCGCGCGCTGGGTTTCGGCCACCACGGCGGGCGTAAGGCCGGCGTTGCCCATCAGGATGACTGGTTTCAGGGGGTGTGCCAGGCCTTTGAGGTGCCGGCGCTGCTTTTCTGTGAGGTCCATGTGCCCGACATTCTATCCCGGGATGGAGCCGCGCACCCGTTGGCGCGACGCACCAGGGGGAGGCGCACTTGAATATGGCGCGCTGGCCCTCACTCATTGCTCAAAGCTCTTCCGGGCGCTGTTTGCTGGCGGGGGGGCGCTGGATGGTGTAGCGTGAAACCCAAATGAATGACCTGACGAAGAATGTGTTGATCTGGGTGGTCGTGGCGGCAACGCTACTGTTCATCTTCAGCAGTTACATGCCCAAGGCGGCGCCCGCCCAGGAGATCCGCTATTCGCAGTTCCTGGACGAGCTGGAGGCCGGTCGTGTCGATTCGGTCATCCTGCAGGGCGAGCTCATCGAGGGTACGCGCAAGGACAAATCGGCCTTCCGCGCCTACAACCCGGAGACCGACTACACCTCCCTGATCGGCACGCTGCACAAGGCCGATGTGGCCATCGAGGGCCGCGCGCCCCGGCAGCCCAATTTCATCGCCCAGCTGATACTGCAGCTGGCGCCGGCGCTGCTCCTGATCTTCGTGTTCGTCTATCTGCTGCGCCAGATGCAGGGCGCGGCCGGCGGCCGTGGCGCCATGTCCTTCGGCAAGAGCAAGGCGCGCCTGCTGGGCGAGGATCAGGTCAATGTCACCTTCGCCGATGTGGCGGGTGTGGACGAGGCCAAGCAGGAAGTGGGCGAGATCGTCGATTTCCTCAAGGACCCGGGCAAGTTCCAGAAGCTCGGCGGCAAGATCCCCAAGGGCGTGCTGATGGTCGGCTCGCCCGGCACCGGCAAGACGCTGCTGGCGCGCGCCATCGCGGGCGAGGCCAAGGTGCCGTTCTTCACCATCTCCGGTTCCGACTTCGTCGAGATGTTCGTCGGCGTCGGCGCCTCGCGCGTGCGCGACATGTTCGAGCAGGCCAAGAAGCACGCGCCCTGCATCATCTTCATCGACGAGATCGACGCGGTGGGCCGCCATCGCGGCGCGGGCCTGGGTGGTGGCCACGACGAGCGCGAACAGACGCTTAACCAGCTGCTTGTCGAGATGGACGGCTTCGAAGGCAACGAGGGCATCATCGTCATCGCCGCCACCAATCGTCCCGACGTGCTCGATCCGGCGCTGCTGCGCCCGGGCCGCTTCGATCGTCAGGTGGTGGTGCCGCTGCCCGATGTGCGCGGCCGCGAGCAGATCCTGCGCGTGCACATGCGCCGCGTGCCGCTGGGTGACGACGTGAAGCCCGCGCTCATCGCGCGCGGAACGCCGGGCTTTTCGGGCGCCGACCTCGCCAACCTTGTGAACGAGGCGGCGCTGTTCGCGGCGCGCGCCAACCAGCGTCTGGTCACCATGGACCAGTTCGAGCGCGCCAAGGACAAGATCATGATGGGCGCCGAGCGGCGCTCCATGGTGATGAGCGAGGAAGAAAAGCGCATGACGGCCTATCACGAGGCAGGGCATGCCATCGTGGGCCTGTCGGTGCCGGAGCATGATCCGGTGTACAAGGTCACCATCATCCCGCGCGGCCGCGCGCTCGGCGTCACGCAGTTCCTGCCCGAGCAGGACCGCTACTCCATGAGCAAGCGCCGCATCGACAGCGCCATCGCGACGCTGTTCGGCGGCCGCATCGCCGAGGAGCTGATCTTCGGCCGCGATGCCGTCACCACCGGTGCGTCGAACGACATCGAGCGCGCCACGGACCTGGCGCGCAACATGGTCACCAAGTGGGGCCTTTCCGACCGGCTCGGCCCGCTGACGTACTCGGAAGAGTCCGGTGAGGTGTTCCTCGGTCGTTCGGTCACGCAGACCAAGCAGGTCTCCGATGTCACCGCGCACGCCATCGATGAGGAAGTGCGGCGCGTGATCGAGACCAACTACGCTCATGCGAAGGAAGTGCTGCAGACCCATCTGGACAAGCTGCACGCGATGGCCGAGGCGCTGATCCGCTACGAGACCATCGACGACAGCCAGATCCGCGAGATCATGGACGGCAAGCCGCCGACCCCGCCCGCGGGCTGGGACAGCGGTGTCGGCAGCCCTCCGGGCGGCAGCGGCGTGAGCCCCGAGGCGCGTCCGGCCTTCGGTCCGGCCACCCGCAACCAGGGCTGAACCCGGCGGGGTCATCGACCCCGTCCGATTTTTCGGGGAACCTCATGCAGGTGGACTGTGGCGGGCGCGTGCTGGATCTGACCGCGCCCGTGGTCATGGGCATCCTCAATGTCACCCCGGATTCCTTCTCGGATGGCGGCCGGTTCGCGGCTCCCGGCGCGGCGCTGCTCCATGCCGGTGAAATGGTCGCGGCCGGCGCCGCCATCATCGATGTGGGCGGTGAGTCGACGCGTCCGGACGCGCCGGCCGTCGGCCTGCAGGAAGAACTGGATCGCGTGATTCCGGTGATCGAGGCGCTCTGCGGCCGGCTCGACGTGCTGATCAGCATCGACACCATGAAGCCCGAGGTCATGCGCGCGGCGGTGGATGCCGGCGCCGGCATGGTCAACGATGTGCTGGCATTGCAGGCGCCCGGCGCCATCGAGGCCGTGGCCGCCGCCGGCGCCGCCGTATGTCTGATGCACATGCAGGGCACCCCGCGCACCATGCAGCTCCATCCGCACTACGAGGATGTGGTCGGGGAGGTGCGCCATTTCCTGTTGCAGCGCGCCTCGGCATGCGAGGCTGCCGGGATTGCGCGCGGCCGCATCGTGCTGGATCCGGGTTTCGGTTTCGGCAAGACCGTGGCGCACAACCTGGAATTGCTGGCGCGGTTCGAGGATCTGGCCGCCACGGGTTATCCGCTGCTCGCGGGCCTGTCGCGCAAGTCCATGCTCGGCAAGCTGCTGGATCGGGCCGTGGATCAGCGCCTGCCCGGAAGTCTGGCGCTGGCGACGCTTGCAGTGGCCGGCGGCGCGCGCATCATTCGCAGCCACGATGTGGGCGCGACCGTCGATGCGGTCCGCGTGGCGGCCGCCGTTCGCGCCGCAGGGGAGAGAAGATGAGTCGCAAGTATTTCGGAACCGATGGAGTGCGTGGCCGTGTGGGCGAGCCGCCGATGACGGTGGATTTCGCCATGCGCCTGGCCAGCGCCGCCGCGCGGGTGCTGGCCCCGCAGGGCGGCACGGCGCTCATCGGCAAGGACACGCGCGTGTCCGGCTACCTGTTCGAATCGGCGCTGGAGGCCGGTTTCGTGGCAGCGGGCGTGGACGTGCTGCTCACCGGCCCGCTGCCGACGCCGGCCATCGCCTTCCTGTCGAAGCAGATTCCGCGCGCTTTCGGCGTGGTGATCAGCGCGTCGCACAACCCTTATGGCGACAATGGCATCAAGTTCTTCGATTCCGATGGCGGCAAGCTGTCGGACGAACTGGAGGCGCGCATCGAGGCGGAGCTGGAGCAGGGCGCTCTTACCCTGACCTCCGACCGTCTGGGACGCGTGCGCCGTGCCGACCATCTGCGCGACGAATACCAGAAATACTGCGCCTCGACGGTGCCCGAGGGTTTCGACCTTTCCGGCATGAAGATCGTGATCGACTGCGCCAATGGCGCCGGCTACAAGGTCGGCCCGCGGCTGCTGGCCGATCTGGGCGCCGACATCATTCCCATCGGTTGCTCGCCCAATGGCCGCAACATCAATGATGGCTGCGGTTCCACCGCGCCCGGACTGCTGCAGCTCACGGTCGCCGGCGTGGGCGCACATCTGGGCATTGCGCTGGATGGCGATGGCGACCGGCTGGTGCTGGTCGATCACCTGGGCCGCGTCGTCGACGGCGACCAGCTGCTGTATGTGATCGCGCGCGCGCGCCAGGAGACCGGCGAGCTCACCGGCCCCGTGGTGGGCACCGTGATGAGCAATCTGGGCCTGGAGCTGGCGCTGCGCGAGCGCGGCATCGAATTCCGCCGTGCCAAGGTGGGCGACCGCTACGTGCTGTCCATGCTGCGGGAAACTGGCGGCATCATCGGCGGCGAAACCTCCGGCCACATCCTGTGTCTGGATCGCTCGACCACCGGTGATGCGCTGGTCAGCGCCCTGCAGGTGCTGGCGCAGATGCGCCGCAGCGGCCGGTCGCTGGCGCAGCTGGTGGCGGACATGCGCAAATTCCCGCAGGTGCTGCTCAATGTGAAGGTGGCGCGCCGCTTCGACCCGCAAACCGTGCCGGCGGTGATGGCCGCCGTGGCCGATGTAGAGCGTCAGCTGGGAGATTCCGGCCGTGTGGTGCTGCGGGCGTCGGGGACCGAGCCGGTCATCCGGGTGATGGTGGAGGGCAGGGACGAGGCGCAGACCCAGGCCTGCGCCGAGCTCATCGCGCGGGCGGTCGAGGCCGCGTCGTGATGCGGCCTGATCGGCCCGGTTCGGGACCCATGGTTTGCGCGCCGCACGGCTGGTCGCTATTATCGCGCGCCCTTGCGCGGACACGGCTGAAGACGGCCCTATGACATCCAATTCCCGGCGGCGCCCCATTGTTGCGGGCAACTGGAAGATGCACGGCTCACGAGCCGAGAACAGCGCCCTCATCGAGGGGCTGGTTGGCTCTGCCAGTGTGGACGAGCGCGCCACCTGCGTGGTGTGCCCGCCCTTCGTTTACCTGGGCGACGTGGCGCGTGAACTGGTCGGGTCGGCCATCCGTCTGGGCGCGCAGGATGTGTGCGCCGAAACCCCGGGCGCCTACACCGGCGAGGTCGCGGCCTCGATGCTCAAGGATGTGGGCTGCACTTATGTGATCGTGGGCCATTCGGAGCGCCGGGCGCTGTATGGCGAGAGCGATGAGCTGGTGGCCCGCAAGTTCGCCGCGGCGCAGGCGCGCGGCCTGACCCCCATCCTGTGCCTGGGTGAGCAGCTGGCCGAGCGCGATGCGGGCCGCACCCACGAAGTGGTGGGCCGGCAGCTGGATGCGGTGATCGCGCTGTGCGCAGTTGCCGCGCTGGGCAAGGCGGTGGTGGCCTATGAGCCGGTGTGGGCCATTGGCACCGGGCGCACCGCGACGCCGGAGCAGGCGCAGGATGTGCACGCGTTCATTCGCGGGCGAGTGGCGGGCCACGATGCTAATATCGCGGCCGGTCTGGCTGTGCTCTATGGCGGCAGCGTCAAGGCCGGCAATGCACGCGAGCTGTTCGCGATGCCCGACGTCGATGGTGGCCTCATCGGCGGCGCTTCACTGAAGGCCGAGGAATTCCTCGCGATCTGGTCCGCGGCGGCGGCAGACTGACGGTAGACCGATGCTACATACCATTCTCATGCTCATCCTCATTGTCAGCGCGGTGCTCATCATCGTGCTCGTGCTGATCCAGAGGGGCAAGGGCGCCGATGCCGGCGCCGGTTTCGGTGCGGGCGCATCGGGAACAGTATTCGGCGCGCGCGGAGCGACCACAGCGCTTTCGCGGGCCACGGCGATTCTCGCGGCGGTGTTCATGATCACCTGCCTGCTGCTTTCGTATGTCGTGACCCGCAGTGTGCGCGCACCGGAGAGTGTGCTTGATCGCGTGAACACCACGGATGTGGCGCCGGTGCCCGTGATCCCGGACGCAACTGCGACTCAATCGCAGTTGCCGCTGGCTGAGCCTGCCGTGCCCGCGACGGAGAATTCGCCCGCGGAGTGAGTTGCGAAGAAAACCGGTTTGCCGACGTGGTGGAATTGGTAGACACACTAGCTTGAGGGGCTAGCGCCGCAAGGTGTGACGGTTCGAATCCGTCCGTCGGCACCAAATTCCGGTTTTCGTTTGATAGAATCCGCAGCCGTCGCGGGCTCGGCTCAAGCCCCTGAATCTGGACGGTAAATGCTCGCCAATTATCTGCCCGTACTGATCTATCTCGCCGTCGCGACGGGCCTTGCCATCCTCCTGATGGGGCTGGGAACGCTGTTCGGCAAGCTCGGATCACGTCAGCCCACCGACCCCGAAAAGCTTTCGGCCTATGAGTGCGGCTTCGAAGCCTTCGAGGATGCGCGCGCGCGCTTCGACGTGCGCTACTACCTGGTCGCCATCCTGTTCATCGTCTTCGACCTGGAAATCGCCTTCCTGTTCCCCTGGGCGGTTTCGCTGGGTCGCATCGGCACGCCGGGTCTGGTGGCCATGGGGATTTTCCTGTTCATCCTCGTCGTCGGCTTCGCCTACGAATGGAAGAAGGGAGCGCTCGAGTGGGATTAGAACAAGTTGAGCTGCCGCCGGAGAATCCGGAGGCCTTTTCGCAGCGCGGATTCCTGACCACGCAGGTGGATAGCCTGGTCAGCTGGGCGCGCACCGGCTCGCTGTGGCCGATGACCTTTGGTCTCGCCTGCTGCGCGGTGGAAATGATGCATGCCGGCGCCTCGCGCTACGACCTGGACCGCTTCGGCATCGTGTTCCGCCCGAGCCCGCGCCAGTCCGACGTGATGATCGTCGCCGGCACGCTGGTCAACAAGATGGCTCCGGCGCTGCGCAAGGTCTACGACCAGATGCCCGAGCCGCGCTGGGTGATCTCGATGGGCTCCTGCGCCAATGGCGGCGGTTACTACCACTACAGCTATGCCGTGGTGCGTGGCTGCGATCGCATCGTGCCGGTGGATGTCTATGTGCCGGGCTGTCCGCCCACGGCCGAAGCGCTGCTCTACGGCATCATCCAGCTGCAGAAGAAGATCCAGCGCACATCGGTGATGGCGGGATGAGCGTCCATACAGAACAGATGGCTTCCCGCGTGGAAGCCCGGCTGGGCGGCAAAGTGGCGCGTCGCGCCTCGCTGCCCGCGGATCTGCTTTACGACGTTGCCGCGGGAGACCTCATCGAGGTTGCGCGCACGCTGCGCGACGATGCGGATCTGCGCTTCGAAGTGCTGATGGATGTCTCCGGCATCGATTACCTCGACTATGGCCGCAGCGAATGGCGCACCGAGGCGGCGTCTTCCAGCGGTTTTGGTCGCGCGGCGAACCGTGGTGGCCATGGCGGCGCACACGAGGGTCCGCGCTTCGCCGTGGTCTATCAGCTGCTGTCGATCACGCACAATGAGCGCCTCACGTTGCGCGCCGGCTGCATCGACAACGACGAGCCGATGATGGATTCGGTGATCGGCGTGTGGGCCAGTGCCAACTGGTTCGAGCGCGAGGTGTTCGACCTGTTCGGCATCCTGTTCCCCGGGCATCCCGATCTGCGGCGCATCCTCACCGACTACGGCTTCCTGGGGCATCCGTTCCGCAAGGATTTCCCGCTGGTCGGCAACATCGAAGTGCGTTACGACGAGCAGAAGCAGCGCGTGGTCTACGAGCCGGTCGAGATCGTGCCGCGCACGCTGGTGCCGCGGGTGATCCGCGACGACAACCGCTGGTCGCCTGACCTCAAGGAGCGCAGCGGTGGCTGAGATCCGCAATTTCACGCTGAACTTCGGTCCGCAGCATCCGGCTGCCCACGGCGTGCTGCGCCTGGTGCTGGAGATGGATGGCGAGACCATCCTCAAGGCCGATCCGCACGTGGGCCTGCTGCACCGGGGCACCGAGAAGCTGGCCGAGGCCAAGCCTTTCAACCAGTCGATCGGTTACATGGACCGTCTCGACTACGTGTCGATGATGTGCAACGAGCACGCCTACGTGATGGCCATCGAGCGCATGCTCGGCGTCACGGTGCCGGTGCGCGCGCAGTACATCCGCGTGATGTTCGACGAGATCACCCGCATCCTGAACCACCTGATGTGGCTCGGCGCGCATGGCCTCGACATCGGCGCGATGAGCGTCTTCCTTTACTGCTTCCGCGAGCGCGAAGACCTGATGGACTGCTACGAGGCGGTCTCGGGTGCGCGCATGCACGCCACGTACTATCGTCCGGGCGGCGTCTATCGCGATCTGCCGGATTCGATGCCCAGGTACCAGGCCTCGCGCTGGCGCTCGAAGAAGGAAGCCGACCGCCTCAACGAGGCGCGCTCGGGTTCGATGCTGGATTTCATCGAGGATTTCACGCGCCGTTTCCCGGCCTGCGTGGACGAATACGAAACCCTGCTCACCGACAACCGCATCTGGAAGCAGCGCACGGTGAACATCGGCGTGGTCAGCCCGGAGCGCGCCATGCAGCTGGGTTTCAGCGGCCCCATGATCCGCGGCTCCGGCATCGCCTGGGATCTGCGCAAGAAGCAGCCCTACGAAGTCTATGCCGACCTGGATTTCGACATTCCGGTGGGCGTGAACGGCGATTGCTACGACCGCTACCTGGTGCGCATCGAGGAAATGCGGCAGTCGAACCGCATCATCCAGCAGTGCATAGCGTGGCTGCGCGCCAATCCCGGTTCGGACACGAATCCGGTGATCGTGGACGACTACAAGCTGCGTCCGCCGCGCCGCACGGAGATGAAGGAAGACATGGAATCCCTCATCCATCACTTCAAGCTGTTCACGGAAGGCTACAGCGTGCCGGCCGGCGAAACCTATGCCGCCGTCGAGGCGCCGAAGGGCGAGTTCGGCATCTGGCTGGTTTCCGATGGCGCCAACAAGCCTTACCGGCTCAAGTGCCGCGCTCCGGGCTTTGCGCATCTGGCGTCCCTGCCCGAGATGGTCGAGGGACACATGCTGGCGGACGTGGTGGCCGTGATCGGCACCCAGGACATCGTATTTGGTGAGGTCGACCGATGAGTGCGGCGCCAACAGGCAAGGCTGCGTTGCTCAGCGAGCACACGCGCCACGAGATCGACGAGTGGGTGGCACGCTTTCCCGAAGGAAAGCAGCGTTCGGCGGTGCTGTCGGCGCTGCGTTTCGCGCAGGAGCAGAACAATGGCTTCCTCACTCCCGAGCTGATGGATGCCGTGGCGGAATACCTCAACCTGCCGCCGATCCAGGTTTGCGAAGTGGCGACGTTCTATTCGATGTTCGAGACGCATCCCTGCGGCCGGCATCATGTGAGCATCTGCACCAACATCTCCTGCATGTTGAACGGCGCCGAGGACATCGTCGCCTACGCCGAGAAGAAGCTGGGCATCAAGACCGGCGAGAGCACGGCCGATGGCCGCATCTTCCTCAAGTGCGAGGAGGAGTGTCTGGCGGCCTGCACCGGCGCGCCGATGATGATGGTGGATCACGTCTATCATGAGTACCTCACGCCCGCGAAGGTCGATGAAGTGCTCGACAAGCTGAAGTGACACGCATGGGCAAGTGGGACGACAAGATGAACCTGGTGTGCTTCGAGGCCTTGAAGCACCCGGAATCCTGGAAGCTCGAGAACTACCGCAAGGTCGGTGGCTACGACGCCTGGGAGAAAATCCTCGCGGAGCAGACTCCGCGCGAGACCATCATCGATACGGTGAAGGCTTCGGGGCTGCGCGGCCGCGGCGGCGCGGGTTTCCCCACCGGCGTGAAGTGGAGCTTCATGCCGCGCAACGCGCCCATCCAGAAATATGCGGTGTGCAACTCGGACGAATCCGAGCCTGGCACCTGCCATGACCGCGACATCCTGCGCTACAACCCGCACCAGCTGGTCGAGGGCCTGGCCATCGGCTGCTACGCCATGGGCGCGACGGTGGGCTACAACTACATCCGCGGCGAGTTCCTGGGCGAACCCGTGCCGCGTTTCGAGGCCGCGCTGAAGGAAGCCTACGCGGCGGGCCTGCTGGGCAAGAACATCCGCGGTTCGGGCATCGACGTCGACATCTACTGCGCGGTGGGCGCCGGCGCCTACATCTGCGGTGAAGAGACGGCGCTGCTGGAATCGCTCGAAGGCAAGCAGGGCAAGCCGCGCTTCAAGCCGCCGTTCCCGGCCAACTTCGGCCTCTACGGCAAGCCCACCACCATCAACAACACCCAGAGCTATGCCTCGGTGCCGACCATCCTGCGCAAGGGCGCGGAGTGGTTCGCGGCCCTGGGGCCGCCCAACTCGGGTGGCACGGTGATCTTCTCGGTGTCGGGCCATGTGGCGAAGCCGGGCAATTTCGAAGTGCCGCTGGGCATTCCGTTCGCCGATCTGCTGGAACTGGCCGGCGGCATCAAGGGCGGGCGGCGCATCAAGGCCGTGATCCCTGGCGGTTCGTCGGTGCCGGTGGTGCCGGGCGACATCATGATGAAGACCAACATGGACTATGACTCCGTGAAGGCCGCCGGCAGTGCCGTCGGTTCCGCGGCCGTCATCGTGATGGACGAGACCACCTGCATGGTGAAAGTGCTGGAGCGCCTGTCGCGCTTCTACATGTCCGAGAGCTGCGGCCAGTGCACGCCCTGCCGCGAAGGCACGGGCTGGCTCAACCGCTTGCTCAAGCGCATCCTGGCCGGGCAGGGCCGGCGCGAGGACATCGACATGCTGGTGCAGGTGGCCAACAAGATCGAAGGCCACACCATCTGCGCGCTCGGTGATGCCGCGGCGTGGCCGGTGCAGAGCTTCGTGAAGCACTATCGCCACGAGTTCGAGTACATGGTGGATCACGGCGGCCGCAGCATCGTCGGCAGCACGCGGGAGGCCGCATGAACGCGCCCGCGCCCACCGATACCGTCAACGTCATCGTCGACGGCGTGCCGATGACGGCGCGCAAGGGCGACATGATCATCCGCGTCACCGACGCGCACGATGTCTATGTGCCGCGTTTCTGCTACCACGAGAAGCTGCCGGTGGCGGCCAACTGCCGCATGTGCCTGGTCGAAGTGGAGAAGGCGCCCAAGCCGCTGCCGGCCTGCGCCACGCCCGTGGCCGAAGGCATGGTGATCCACACCCGTTCGGCCAAGGCCATCGCGGCGCAGAAGTCGGTGATGGAGTTCCTGCTCATCAACCATCCGCTGGACTGCCCGATCTGCGATCAGGGCGGCGAGTGCGAGCTGCAGGATCTGGCCATGGGCTATGGCCGCGACGTGTCGCGCTTCCACGAGCGCAAGCGCGTGGTCAAGGACAAGAACATCGGTCCGCTGATCTCCACCGACATGACGCGCTGCATCCACTGCACGCGCTGCGTGCGCTTCGGCCAGGATGTGGCCGGCGTGCAGGAGCTCGGCACGATGAACCGTGGCGAGAACAACCAGATCGGCACCTATGTCGAGAAGAGCGTCAACCACGAGCTCTCCGGCAACATCATCGACCTGTGCCCGGTGGGCGCGCTGAACAGCAAGCCGTTCCGCTACCGCGCGCGCGCCTGGGAAATGACCCAGGTGCCGCTGGTGTCGCCGCACGATGGTCTGGGCACCAATCTCTACGGCCATGTGCTGCGCGGCAAGCTGATGCGCGTGGTGCCGCGCCAGAATGAAGCCATCAATGAATGCTGGATCGCCGACCGCGACCGCTTCAGCTACGAAGGCATCTACAGCGCCGAGCGCCTCGCGGCCCCCATGGTGCGCACGCGCGACGGCCAGTGGAAGGAAACCGACTGGCAGACGGCGCTGCAGGCAGCGGCCGATGGCCTGAAGTCGGCGCCGGCCGATCGGCTCGGCGTGCTGGCTGGCCCGTCGAGCACCCTCGAGGAATACACGCTGCTGGCGCAGCTTGCGCGCAGCCTGGGCACGGCCAACATCGATCACCGGCTGCGCCAGGGCGATTTCAGCGGTGACGCGCTCGATCCGGCGCTGCCCTCGCTGGGCGGCGGCATCGCCGAGGTGGACCAGCTCGAAACGCTGCTCATCGTCGGTTCGCATCTGCGCCGCGAGCTGCCCGTGCTGGCGCATCGTGTGCGCAAGGCCGCGCTCGCCGGCGGCAGCATCTGGTACCTCAATCCGGCGCATTTCGATGTGCTGTTCCCGGTGGCGGGCGAGTTCATCGGTCCGCCGGCCGCGCAGCTCGCCGAACTCAATGCGCTGCTGATGGCCGCCGGCGTCACGCCCGCGGCAGGTCCGGTGGCCGAGGTCACCGAACAGCATCAGGCGCTGGTGCAGCGGCTGCGTGATACCAGCCGCAAGGCCATCTGGCTCGGCGCGCTGGCGCAGCGCCATCCGCAGTACGCGGCGCTGCGCGCGGCGGCGGCGGCGCTGGCCTCCGCCACGGGCGCCCAGATCGGCGTGCTGGCCGAGGGCGGCAACGCGGCGGGCGCCTGGCTTGCCGGCTGTGTGCCGCACCGCGTGGCTGGCGGTGATTCGGCCCGCACGGTGGGGCGCAATGCCGCGCAGATGCTCTCCGCGCCGATGGATGCCTATCTGCTGTGGGATGTCGAGCCCTGGGCCGATTCGCTTCAGGCGGGCGCGCTGGGGGCGGTGCAGGGTTCCACTTTCGTCGTGGCCGCGACGCCGTACGTGACGGAAGAGATGCGGCGCGTGGCCCATGTGCTGCTGCCCATCGGCACCTTCGCCGAAACCTCCGGGACCTACGTGAACCTCGAAGGTCTGTGGCAGAGCTTCAGCGGCGCCGCGCAGCCTGTCGGGCAGGCGCGGCCGGGCTGGAAGGTGCTGCGCGTACTCGGCAACCTGCTGGGCCTCGCAGGCTTCGAGCAGATGTCCTCCGAGGAAGTGCGCGATGCGCTGAAGGCGAGGATCGCGCAATCGGCTGGCGCGCCTGCGCCTGCCAGCGCGCAGCCCGCGGTTGTCGCCGCGCCCGATGCCGCGGTGGTGGATCTGCCGGCCTACCAGATCGACGGCATCCTGCGGCGCGCCGGCGCCCTGCAGCGCACCCGTGAGGGGCGTGCCGCGCGCGTGGTTTATTCAGGAGTGCAGCAATGAGCGCCATAACCGGATGGTGGGCTGCGTTGCCTGACCTGGTGCGTTCCATCGTCGTGTCCACCAGCATCATCGTGGTGGTCACCGTGGTCGTGATCCTGTCGGTGGCGTATCTGACGCTGTGGGAGCGCAAGCTCATCGGCTGGATGCAGTACCGCAAGGGTCCGAACCGGGTGCGCATCTTCGGCTTCCTGCCGGGCATGGGGCAGCCCTTCGCCGACGTGATCAAGCTCCTGATCAAGGAAGTGGTGATCCCGTCGCGCTCGAACAAGGTGCTGTTCCGCATCGCGCCGGCCATCGCGCTGATCCCGGCCTTTGCGACCTGGGCGGTGATGCCCATCGCGCCGGGGTTCGCCATCGCCGATGTCGACGCCGGGCTGCTCTATATCCTCTCGCTCACCTCGGTGGGTGTGTACGGCGTGATCCTCGCCGGCTGGGCCTCGAACTCCAAGTACGCCTTCCTCGGCGCCATGCGCTCGGCAGCGCAGATGGTGGCCTATGAAATCGCCATGGGCTTTGCCCTGGTGGGCGTGCTGATGGCTTCGGGCAGCCTGAACCTCGGCACCATCGTCGAGCGCCAGGCGGGCAGTGTGCTCACCTGGAACCTGCTGTGGCTGTTCCCGCTGTTCGTCGTCTATTTCATCTCCGGCGTCGCCGAGACCAACCGCGCGCCCTTCGACGTGGCCGAGGGCGAGTCGGAGATCGTGGCCGGCTTCCACGTGGAATATTCGGGCATCGCCTTCGCGCTGTTCTTCCTCGCCGAATACGCGAACATGATCCTGATTGCCGCGCTGACGGCCGTGTTCTTCCTGGGCGGCTGGCTCAGCCCCTTCCAGGGCATCCCCGTCATCGGTGACACCTTCCTTGGACAGCCGCACACGCTGTGGCTGGTGATCAAGACCTTCCTGTTCCTGTGCATGGTCCTGTGGCTGCGCGCGACTTTTCCGCGCTATCGCTACGACCAGATCATGCGGCTGGGCTGGAAGATCCTCATCCCCGTGACGATCGTGTGGATCGTCGTCGAGGGGCTGATGGTGTACTACAAGATCGGACCCTGGAGCGCCTGAACATGGCCGTCGGCGACATCATCAAGACTTTCCTGCTGACGGACATGCTGCGCGGCATGTCCGTGACCTGGCGCGCCCTGTGGCGCCGCAAGGTTACCGTCAACTACCCGGAAGAGAAGGCGCCGCAGTCGTCGCGCTTCCGCGGCCTGCATGCGCTGCGCCGCTATCCAAACGGCGAGGAACGCTGCATCGCCTGCAAGCTGTGCGAGGCGGTGTGCCCGGCGGCGGCGATCACCATCGATTCGGATGTCAGCGCCGACGGCACGCGCCGCACCACGCGCTATGACATCGACCTGTTCAAGTGCATCTACTGCGGCTTCTGCGAGGAAGCCTGCCCGGTGGACGCGATCGTCGAGACCCGCATCCATGAATACCACATGGAGCATCGCGGGGAGAACATCATGTCCAAGGACAAGCTGCTGGCCGTGGGCGAGCGCTACGAGGCCATGATCAACGCGGACAAGGCCGCGGACGCCCGCTACCGCTAGGCGGACCGGGGAAGAGGGGAGAAATGTTCGTCCAGCTGCTGTTCTACACCTTCTCGCTGGTGCTGCTCGCGACGGCCGCCGGCGTGATCCTGCTGCGCAACCCGGTGCACAGCGCGCTGTGCCTGGTGCTCACGTTCTTCACCAGCGCCGCCATCTGGCTGCTGATCGAAGCCGAGTTCCTCGCCATCGTGCTGGTGCTGGTCTACGTGGGCGCGGTGATGGTGCTGTTCCTGTTCGTGGTGATGATGCTGGACATCGACATCGAGGAATTGCGCGCGGGGTTCACCCGATACGCCTGGATCGGCGGCATCACGGCCCTGGTCCTGGTGCTGGAGATCGTCGGGGTGGTGGCCACCCGCGGGCTTTCACCCACCATCGAGCTCAAGGCGGGCATCCCGCCGTCGGACCCCACGCTCAGCAACACCGCCGAGCTGGGCGCCGTGCTCTACACCAAGTATGTGTATCCCTTTGAGCTCGCCGCCATGCTGCTGCTGGTCGCGATCATTGCCGCCATCGTGCTGACGATGCGCCATCGCCAGGGCCTCAAGGTCCAGGACGTGGCCAAACAGGTGGCGACCCGCCGCGAGGATCGGGTGCGTGTGCTGAAGGTCGAGGCGGAGAGGCGCGAATGATTACGCTGCAACAGATGCTGGTGCTGTCGGGCCTGCTGTTCGCGCTGGCGGTGGCCGGCATATTCATCAACCGCAAGAACATCATCCTGCTGCTGATGTGCATCGAGCTGCTGCTGCTGGCGGCCAACTTCAATTTCGTCGCCTTCTCGCGCTACCTGGGCAACATCGACGGCCAGGTGTTCGTGTTCTTCGTGCTGACGGTGGCGGCGGCGGAGGCGGCCATCGGCCTTGCCATCCTCGTCTGCCTGTTCCGCCTGCGGCGCGGTATCGGCGTGGCCGACATCAGCACGTTGAAGGGTTGAGCTGGACAATGAACCAAAACGCACTCAATCCCACCCTGCTGCTGGCCATTCCGCTGCTGCCGCTGGTGGCCTCCCTCGTGGCGGGCCTTGCCGGCCGCTTCATCGGCCGGGCCGCGGCGGCCGGCGTGACCATCGCGGGCGTGGCGCTGGCCTGCCTGCTGTCGGGCATCGTGTTCTGGCAGGTGGTGGTGGATCACGCGCCGGTGTTCAACCAGGCCGTGTACACCTGGCTGGTCAGCGACGGCATTCCTATCCAGATCGGCTTCCTGGTCGATTCGCTCACCGTGATGATGATGGTGGTGGTCACCTTCGTGTCGCTGTGCGTGCACGTCTACACCATCGGCTATATGCACGAGGACCCGGGCTACCAGCGCTTCTTCAGCTACATCAGCCTGTTCACCTTCGCGATGTTGATGCTGGTGATGTCCAACAACTTCCTGCAGCTGTTCTTCGGCTGGGAAGCGGTGGGCCTGGTCTCCTACCTGCTGATCGGTTTCTGGTACACCCGCCCCACCGCGATCTTCGCCAACATGAAGGCCTTCCTGGTCAACCGCATCGGCGACATGGGTTTCCTGCTGGGCATCGCAGGCATCGTGTATTTCACCGGCTCGCTGCAATACACCGATGCCTTCGCGTCCGTGGACCGCATCGCCTCCGACCAGTTCACGCTGTTCGGCGGGCATGCCTGGAATGCGCTGACGGTGATCTGCATCCTGCTGTTCATCGGTGCCATGGGCAAATCGGCGCAGGTGCCGCTGCATGTGTGGCTGCCGGATTCGATGGAAGGTCCGACGCCGATCTCGGCGCTGATCCACGCGGCCACCATGGTCACCGCCGGCATTTTCATGGTGGCGCGCATGTCGCCGCTGTTCGAGGGTTCGGACGCCGCGCTGTCCTTCGTGCTGGTGATCGGCGCGACCACGGCGCTGTTCATGGGTTTCCTCGGCATCATCCAGAACGACATCAAGCGCGTGGTGGCGTATTCCACGCTGTCGCAGCTGGGTTACATGACGGTGGCGCTGGGCGTGTCGGCCTATTCGGCCGGCGTGTTCCACCTGATGACGCATGCCTTCTTCAAGGCGCTGCTGTTCCTGGCCGCGGGCTCGGTGATCATCGGCATGCACCATGACCAGGACATCCGCAACATGGGCGGCCTGCGCAAGTACATGCCCATCACCTGGATCACCTCGCTGGTGGGTTCGCTGGCGCTGATCGGCACGCCGTTCTTCTCCGGCTTCTATTCCAAGGACAGCATCATCCTGGCGGTGGAGAACAGCCCCATCTGGGGAGCGGGCTACGCCACCTTCGCGGTGCTGGCCGGCGTGTTCGTCACGGCCTTCTACAGCTTCCGCATGTACTTCCTGGTGTTCCACGGCGAGGAGCGCTTCCGCCACAAGCCGTTCCCGGGCGAGCACGATCATGTGGATTCACATGGCCATGCGCATGTGCATGTGCCGCACGAGAGCCCGTGGGTGGTGTGGCTGCCGCTGGTGCTGCTGGCCATTCCGTCGGTCATCATCGGTTTCATCGGCATCGGTCCGATGCTGGCCGGCTCGTTCTTCGACGGCGCGATCTTCATCGATCACGAGAAGCATCCGGCCATGCATCATGTGGCCGAGCATGCCGCGCACGCCATGCAGATGGGTCTGCATGCCTTCGCGACGCCGCCGTTCTGGCTGGCGCTGGCCGGCGTGGTGGCGGCCTGGTTCCTGTACCTGAAGCGGCCGGCCCTGCCGGCCGCCATTGCGGCGCATCTGAAGCCGCTGGTGCGCGTGCTCGAGAACAAGTATTACTTCGACTGGTTCAACGAGAACGTCATCGCGCGCCTTTCGCGCGGCATCGGCCAGCTGTTCTGGCGGGTCGGCGACCGCGTCATCATCGACGGCGCGCTGGTCAATGGTTCGGCGCTCGCCGTGGGCTGGGTCGCCAGCATCGCGCGGCGCGTGCAGACAGGTTTCCTCTACACATATGCGTTCTGGATGGTCATCGGTCTGGCGTTGCTGCTGGGCTGGTTCCTGATCCGGGTGGGCTAGGGTCCGAACATGCTGAGCAATTCGCTGTTGTCGCTGTTGATATGGGTGCCGATCGCCGGCGGCTTGCTGGTCCTCGCGCTCGGTGAGCAGCGGCAGGCCGCGGCGCGCGCTGTGGCGCTGGGCACTTCGCTGGTGGCGCTGCTGCTGTCGGTGCCGCTGTACTGGGGCTTCGACGGCAGCACCGCCGAGTTCCAGTTCGTGCAGCGTCTGCCGTGGATCCCGGCGTTCAATTCCGACTACTACCTCGGTGTGGACGGCATCTCGCTGCCGCTGATCCTGCTGACCACCTTCATGACCGTGCCGGTGATCGTCGCGGCGAGCGGCTCGGTCAGCAAGCGCGTCTCGCAGTACTACGCCGCGGTGCTGATCCTCGAAGGGCTCATGGTCGGCACCTTCGCCGCGATGGACGCGCTGCTGTTCTACTTCTTCTGGGAAGCCATGCTGATCCCGATGTTCCTCATCATCGGCATCTGGGGCGGCCCGCGGCGCATCTACGCCACCATCAAGTTCTTCCTGTACACCTTCCTCGGTTCGGTGTTCATGCTGGTCGCGCTGGTCTACATGTACCTGCAGTCGCATGACTACTCGATCTCGGCGCTGCAGGCGCTGCCGCTGACGCTCACCGAGCAGCGCTGGATATTCCTCGCGCTGCTGGCGGCCTTCGCCGTGAAGGTGCCGATGTGGCCGGTGCACACCTGGTTGCCGGACGCCCACGTCGAGGCGCCCACCGGCGGCTCGGTGATCCTGGCCGCCATCCTGCTGAAGTTCGGCGGTTATGGCCTGCTGCGCTTCTCGCTGCCCATCGCGCCGGACGCGGCCCGCTATTTCGATGATCTCATCATCTGGCTGTCGCTGATCGCGGTGGTCTACATCGGCTTCGTCGCGATGATCCAGAGCGACATGAAGAAGCTGATCGCCTATTCGTCGGTGGCGCACATGGGTTTCGTGACCCTGGGCGCGGTGCTGGCATGGAAGATCGTCGCCAACACCGGCAGCGCGGTCGGCGCCGGCATGGGTCTGGACGGCGCCATGGTGCAGATGGTGTCGCACGGCCTGATCTCCGGCGCGCTGTTCTTCTGCATCGGTGTCATGTACGACCGCGTGCACAGCCGCGAGATCAGCGCCTATGGCGGTGTGATCAACACCATGCCGGTGTTCGGCGCCTTTATGGTGCTGTTCGCGATGGCCAATTCCGGCCTGCCGGGCACCTCGGGCTTCATCGGCGAGTTCCTCGTGATCCTGTCGGCCTTCAAGGCCAACTTCTGGTTCGCGGCCCTTGCTTCGATGACGCTGATCCTCAGCGCGGCCTACACGCTGTGGCTGGTCAAGCGCGTGATCTTCGGCGCGGTCGCCAACCAGGAAGTGGCCGCCATGAAGGACCTCAACGGCCGTGAATTCTTCATCCTGGGCATCTTGGCGCTGGCAGTGATCCTGCTGGGCGTCTGGCCGGCGCCGCTGCTCGACATGATGCGGGGCTCCATCGAACACC
>CAUJIK010000047.1 GCA_963205255.1 Pseudomonadota bacterium | reverse complement strand
GGCCAGCAATCTGCCGGCGGATTGCAGCAGCAGATAGACCTCTCCCTGCCGGCCCTGGCGGATCGCAAAACCCAGCCCCTGCCCGGGATGCACCGGCGAGTGTCGCGCGATCTCGGCCAGATATTCCGGCGACAGCAGCCGCTGCCCGCCGACCCGGCCATCGCCCGCCAGCAGCAAGCCCAAACGCAGCCAGTCTTCGGCGGCCGCCACGAAGCAGCAATGCGCCGCCAGTGTGCCGCGCCGGTGATCCAGCAGCCCCATGGCGGGCTCTGCCGCAACGACGCTCCACAGCCGCCGCTGCAACAGCACCGCGTAGTCCTCGCCCGTCACGGCCTCGGCCACCAGAGCCAGCAGCTGCGCATTGGCCGGCGAGGGCTCGAAGTGGCTGCCTGGCGGGTACACGCCATCGACGGCAAGCGTCGCGCGCTGGAAATCCGGCCCCGATCGCAGCGCCGCCTGGGCGCTGAAAGGATTCAGGGGGCGGAAAGGACCTGCCGGCAGCCCGCTGAGCTGCCACAGCAGCTGACGCGCCGTGATGGCGCCGCGCGGATCCTCGGCCCACTCCTCGACCAGCCCGCCCACCGGCCGGTCGAGCAACGCCGGCTGCTCGCTGGCAAGCAGCCCCACCAGCAACGCGGGCACCGCGCTGGACAGGCCGCGCCCGTCGATGGGGCTGCGCGCGGAACTGCCGGCCGCGAAATGCGTGCGCACCTGTCCGGGCTCCGCCACCAGCAGCACCTCGGTGCCGGTGGCGCCGAATGCGTCCAGCGACGCGTCGCCGCGGATCGGCAGCGGCGCGGCCGTACCCGGCTGCAATGTATGCCATGGACCGCGCAACGCGGACGGCCAGCCGTCCCCGGCGTTCTGCCAGGCCAGAGCCCGGGACCAGAACGGCCAGTTCGAGGCCAGAGCACCGATGGCCGTCGACACGACAACCAGTCCCAGCAGTGCGATCAACACCAGCGTCCGCTGCATCGGTGCATGATAACGCTACACTTCCACCATGCCGCTGCGCATCTGCTTCATCGCCTCGGAAGTCGCGCCGCTCGCCAAGACCGGCGGGCTCGCCGATGTCGCCGGCGCATTGACCAAATACCTGCACGCCAGCGGGCACGACATAAGGCTGTTCATGCCGCTGTACCGCCAGGTGGACCGGCGCGCGCTCACGCTGCACCCGGTGGACTTCCTGCGCGACGTGCCCCTGCAGCTGGGCCCGCACCGGCTGAATTTCTCGGTGTATGCCACCACGCTGCCGGGCACCGGCGCCACGGTGTATCTGGTGGACGCGCCGGCGCTCTACGACCGCGACCGGCTCTATGGCAGCGCGCCCGACGAGCATCTGCGCTTCGCGCTGCTCACGCATGCGGCCCTGCAGTCCTGCCAGCGCATGGCCTTCGCGCCGCAGATCCTGCATTGCAACGACTGGCACACGGGCCTGGGCCCGCTGCTGCTGCGCAGCTTCTATGCCTGGGACCGGCTGTTCCACGACACGCGCTCGCTGATGTCCATCCACAATATCGCCTACCAGGGGGTGTTCGGCGCAGGCGCCCTGGCGGATGTGGGGCTTGCGGGCCAGGAACACCGCATCGAACCCGGCGACCTCGGCGCGGGCCGCATCAATCCGCTGCGCGAGGGAATACGGCACGCCGACCACATCAGCACCGTGAGCCCGACCTACGCGCGCGAGATCCAGACGCCCGAATACGGCTACGGGCTCGACGGCAACCTGCGCGCGCGCAGCCGCGACATCACCGGCATATTGAACGGCGTCGATTACGAAGAATGGGATCCGCGCAGCGACCGGCATCTGCCGCAGCACTACAACGCGAACCAGCTGGGCACCAAGGCCGAGCTGAAGCAGGATTTCATGCAGCGGCTGGGCCTTGCCACCCAGGCGCGCAACCGCAGCCCGCTGATCGGCATGGTGAGCCGCCTTGCCTCGCAGAAGGGTCTCGAACTGCTGTTCGACGCCCTGCCGCGCCTGCTGGCCGAGCGCGATTTCTGCATGGCCATCCTGGGCAGCGGCGATGAGCGTTACGAGCAATTCCTCACGCGGCTGGCCCACGAACACCCTACACGCCTTTCTTTCCGCCAGGGCTACAGCGAGGAACACGCGCACTGGATCGAGGCCGCGAGCGACATGTTCCTCATGCCCTCGCTCTATGAACCCTGCGGACTGAACCAGATGTACAGCCTGCGCTACGGCACCATACCCATCGTGCGCCGCACCGGCGGCCTGGCCGATTCGGTGCAGCACTTCAATCCCGAAACCCGCCAGGGCACGGGCGTGGTGTTCGAACACTTCGACGTGGGCGCAGTGCTGTGGGGCGTGGGCCAGGCCATCGAATGGCATGCCAACCGCGGCCTGTGGCGGCGGCTGGTGCAGAACGCCATGGCGCAGGATTTTTCCTGGAAGAAGCAGGTGGGCGAATACATCGCCCTGTACGAGCGCCTGCTCTAACGCAGGTCGAGGCTGCCCTTCTCCTCGAAGGGAATCGAGCGCAGCAAACCGGAAGCCAGCTGCACCTTGCCGGTGAGGCGGTAGTCCATGGTCTGGCGATTGCCGCCGCCCAGCATGCGCAGCAGCACACCGGCGACATTGGCCGTCATGCCCACATCGAATTCGGTGCTGCCCAATGCCGGCACCTCGAAGTTGCGCTCCGATTCACCCTGCGCGAAGGGCTCGCCCGCCAGTTCCACCTGGTAAGTGATGGAGCGCACCGGCAGCACGCGGTCGTTGGGATTGGTGACGCGCATGCGCACCCGCAGCTGCTGCGAGAACAGATCGCCGCGCTGCAGCTCGACGCCCACCACCTGCAGCTCGGGTCGCTCCAGCTTCGGCACCATGCCGGAGCATCCAGCGATCGCCGCCAGCAGCAATACCCAACACAGTCGTGCCTTCATCCATCAACTCCGGTCATACAGGCCATTGAGCTCGCGATAACGCCGCGCCAGGTCGGCGTGCAACGCATCCTGCGGCAACCGCCAGCTCCAGTTGCCGGTGATGGTGCCTGGGGTATTGAGACGCGCCCCGGCGCCCAGATGCAAGATGTCCTGTACCGGCAACACCGCCAGCTGCCCCACCGACGCCAGCGCCGCGCGGCGCAGCGCATCGACCACATCCTCGTCGGCGCGACCCAGATAGCGGCGCACCCGGTCGCGGTCGGCGTCCGCAAGCCCCGCGTACCACCCGGCCGTGGTGTTGTTGTCGTGCGTGCCGGTGTAGATGACGCTGTCGTGATCGTGATGATGCGGCAGATGCGGATTGGTGGGATCGCCATCGAAACCGAACTGCAGCACGCGCATGCCCGGCAGGCCGAAGGCGCGCCGCAATGCCACCACATCGGGGGTGATCACGCCCAGGTCCTCGGCCACCAGTTCCAGTTGCGGAAGTTGCGCCGTGACCCGTTGCAGCAGGGCATGGCCGGGCGCGCTGACCCACTGCCCGCCACGCGCGGTGGGCGCCGCCGCAGGCACGGCCCAGAACGCGGCCAGCCCGCGGAAATGATCGATGCGCAGCAGATCGAAGCGCTCGGCCTGCAGACGCAGGCGCCTGACCCAGAATGCAAAGCCGTCGCGCTCATGCCGCGGCCAGTCGTACACCGGGTTGCCCCACAGCTGGCCGTCCTCGGCGAAGTAGTCGGGCGGCACGCCGGCAACCGGATCGGGCCGGCCCTGCGCATCGAGCACGAACTGCGCCGGTTCGGACCAGGTGGTCACCGAATCAGGCGCCACATAGATGGGCAGATCACCGAACAGCGCAATGCCGCGGGCCTGCGCATGTTCGCGCAGCCGGCGCCACTGCGCATCGAAACGCCACTGCACGCGCACGATGCGATCGATCTCTTCCCGGTGTCGCAGTGCCGCCGCGGCCAGCGCCGCGGGATCGCGGTCGCGCAGCGGCGCCGGCCACCGCCACCAGGGCGCGCCCTGTTGTTCGCGGCTCAATGCCTCGAACAGCGCATAGTCTTCCAGCCAGGAGGCCGCCGCCGCGCGAAAGGCCGCCATGTCGGCGTCATTGCCAGGATCCAGCTCACGCGGATCGATGAGGGAGGGTTCGCCGGCGCGATCCGCGCGCGACCAGTAGGGAGAGCCTGCCTCGCCCACCGGCACCAGCGGCAACACCTGCCACAGAGAGAAACCGGCGTCGGCGAGCCAGTCGATGAAACGCAGGGCCGTATCGCCCATTGCTCCCCGACCTTCGTGCCACAGTGCCGAAACAGGCAGCAGTACACCGGCGCGGCGACGCGAGAGGATACGTCCGGCCATGTTTACGCGCGACGCATGGCGCCGCCGCCTTCGGGATCACCACGACCGATGCTGATGGGCTCTTCCAGCACGGCCGGCGGCACGATATCCAGAGCGCGATAGAGGCTGGCGAGCTGATGGCGGTACAGCTCATCGAAATCGCGCACGGCGCCGGCGGGGTTGTAGTCCCCGAACCACCAGAACCAGTCCGAGGCTTCGCAGGCGGCGAGCTGGCGCGTGGCGCGATCCAGAGCGCTGCCCGCAAGGCGGCCCGACGCCACCGCCTCGTCGAAGGCCAGCTTGGCCTCGCAGAGCAGATCCCAGCCACGGTTCTTGTTGGCGTCGCCCATCCAGGTCGACAGCGTGCCATACACCCAGCTGCCGGCACGCACCTGCGGCAGCGAGGCGGGCACCCGCTGCGCGGCGCGCTGCTCGTCCACCACCTCCGACAGCGTCGCCATGCGCAGCGCCGGATGCTCAGCAAGCGTCGCATACAGGGCACTGAGGAAATAGTGCCCGTTGAAGGGGTAGTGCTCCCAGGCGTTCTCGCCATCCAGCGCCACCAGCAGCACCCGCTCCGGCTCGCCGCGCGTGCGCGCCTCGATGCCTTCCAGCTCACCGATGAAATGCGCCGCGGCATCATCGCCATGCCATTTCGAGTAGGTGAAGCCGATGAGATCCGAGAGCATCTCCTGGCGGAAGAAACCGGCGACACGGCAGCCCGGCATTCCATGAGCGCGATTGAGCTGCCGCTCCTGCGCCTCCTCCTCCTCGGCAATGACCACCCCGGATTTTTCCAGCGAGCCGCGCAGCACACTGGCGCTGGTGGCGAACCAGTCGAAGTCCGCCGCGTCGATTGCACGCACAGCCGCGTTGCTGATCGCGCCTTCTGAAGGCCAGCAGCCGCGCGGCCGGCGGCCGAACACGCGCTCGAAGCAGCGCACGGCCTCATCCATGTGCCAGGCCGCGCGCTGCGCGCCGCCGGGATAGGCCGCGTGCTCAGGCAGCGGTGCATGCGGCTCGGATTCGCGCGCGGCGCCGAAATCCAGCAGCAGCGGCAGTATGGGGTGGCTGTAGGGAGAGACCGCGAGCTCACAGCGCCCCTCATCCGCAAGCCGGCGGTAGCGCGGCAGTATGCCGGAGAGCAATTCGCCGATCAGTTCCAGCAGCATCCGGCGGTCCGCGGCGCTGAAGCCGCGCTCCCTGGCGACGAGCGCGGCCACGCGTGCATCGCTGCGACGCACGGACTCACCCAGCCAGGCGAGGTGATACCAGACGGACAGATCATGCAGCAGCGAATCGGAAGCATAGCCGATGACTTCGGGCTCGCTCACCGTCGCCGCAATGGCGGCGAGCTGGCGGAATGGCGGATAGCGTTCCACCAGATGCGGCCCGGCCTTGAGACAGGCGCGCAGCAGAGTGAGCCGTTCAGCGCCGTCCGCAGGCAGCGGCCGCTCCGTCAGTGTGGCGAGCAGCGCATCCGGCGGCGCCCTGCCGCCCGCGAGGCTCTCGCACACGCGCGCATCGAGCTCCTCGAGCTGCTCGATCAGCACCGGCGTGAAATTCACCACCACGCGCGCGCCCGGCTGCGCTTCGAGGTGCGCGGCCATGTCGGTGTAGTCCTTGATGGCGTGCAGGTAGGTCCAGGGCAGGATATAGCGCCCCGACAGCGCATCGCGGTAGGGCGGCTGATGCATGTGCCAGAGGAACACCACTGGCAGGCGGACGTCGGTCAATTGCGCTCCTGCCGGATCAGGCACGAACGATGGTCGCGGCCATCAATGCCTGCGGCGTGACCAGCGCCACGCCCCGGGGCGTGACATCGAAACGCTCCCGGTCGGCTTCCGGGTCGACACCGATCTGCGTGCCATCGGGAATGTCGCAATGCTCGTCGATGATGGCGCGGCGGATGGTGCAGCCCTTGCCCACATGCACACCGGGCATGATCACCGAAGATTCAATCACCGAGCGCTCCTCGACGCGCACCTGCGAGAACAGCAGCGATTCGCGCACCACGGCGCCGGAGATGATGCAGCCGCCCGCCACCAGCGAATTTACCGCCATGCCCACGCGATCGCCGTCGTCGAGCACGAACTTCGCCGGCGGCTGCTGTACCTGGTAGGTCCAGATGGGCCATTCCTCGTCATAGACATTGAGTTCCGGCGACACATGCACCAATTCGAGGTTGGCTTCGTAAAAAGCATCCACCGTTCCCACGTCGCGCCAGTAGTCCTGCGCGCTGGTACGCGCATTGCGGAACGGATAGGCGAACACCTGCAGGCTCTCGAGAGCCTTGGGGATGACATTCTTGCCGAAATCATGGCCGGAGGATTCGTCGATCGCATCCTCGGACAACAATTGCTCGAGAAGCCTGGCGTTGAAGACATATATGCCCATGGACGCCAGCGCCACATCTTTACGGCCCGGCATGGGCTCCGGCTCGCGCGGCTTCTCGGTGAACTTGGTCACGCGGTTCGAATCCAGCACCGACAGCACGCCGAACTCGCGCGCGTCGTTGACCGGCACCTCGACCACACCGACGGTGATGTCCGCGCCCTTTTCCACGTGATAGGCGATCATCGGACCGTAGTCCATCTTGTAGATGTGATCCCCGGCCAGTACCAGCACATGGGTCGGACGGTGCTGCCGCAGATAGTCGAGATTCTGGTAAACGCAGTCGGCCGTGCCGCGGTACCAGTGCTTGCCGATCTGCTGCTGCGCCGGAATCACGTCGATGAACTCGCCGAACTCGCCACGCAGGTAGCTCCAGCCGCGCTGCACGTGCTGGATCAGCGACTGTCCCTTGTATTGCGTGAGCAGCGCGATCTTGCGAATCCCCGAGTTCACGCAGTTGGAAAGCACGAAATCCACGATGCGGAACTTGCCGCCGAATGGGGTGGCGGGTTTGCAGCGCTGCTCGGTGAGGCCACGCAACCGTTCGCCGCGACCGCCGGCCATGATCATCGCCAGCGTGCCTCCGGTGAGACGGCTCACATAGCGGTCACCGGATTTTCGGGAAACTTTCGCCATGACGGCTATATTAACCACAGTGCACCCAGAACTGACTCGCCTCGCAGCAGGCATGCATCACAATCCGCACAGCCTGCTGGGGCCGCATGACACTGCTATGGCAACTGTCGTGACGGCCTATCTTCCCGGTACCCGGTCGGCGATACTGGAAGGCGGTCCCGTGCTCTCGCGCATGGGGCAGACGGATTTCTTCCACGCGGAACTGGCCCGGCAACCGCAGCCCTGGCATCCGGTGCTGAAGTGGGAGGACGATCGCGGCCGCCAGCACCGGCGCGCCGACCCCTACAGTTTCACCCCCACGTTGTCGGAAGCCGACCTGGCGTTGTTCGCCAGCGGCGGCCACGCCGACGCCTGGCGCATGCTGGGCGCGCATGCCGCCACTTTCGATGGCGTTGCCGGCATCCGCTTCGCCGTGTGGGCGCCCAATGCCGAGCGCGTCAGCGTGGTCGGCCCGTTCTGCGACTGGGACGGCCGGCGCCTGCCCATGCGCGTGCTGGGCAGCAGTGGCGTGTGGGAACTGTTCGTGCCTGGCCTTGCCGTGGGCGAGTTGTACAAATTCGAGATCCGCAGCCACGTCACCGGCAGCGTCGAGGTAAAGACCGACCCTTACGCCCGCGCCATGGAGCTGCGCCCGGCCACGGCCTCCATCGTCACCACCGACGCTCCTTATCCCTGGCAGGACGAATCGTGGATGCAGGCACGGCGCGAACGCGACTGGCTGCATGCGCCCATGTCCATCTACGAGGTGCATATCGGGTCCTGGCAGCGCCACGAGGACGGCGGCTTCCTCACCTGGAAGGAACTGGCCGACCAGCTCATCCCCTATGTGCAGCGCCTGGGCTACACACACATCGAATTTCTGCCCATCACCGAGCATCCGCTCGACGATTCATGGGGCTACCAGACCACGGGCTACTTCGCGCCGACCAGCCGCTTCGGTTCGCCCGACGATCTGAAGGCTTTCATCGACAGCGCCCACCGCGCCGGCATCGGCGTGCTGCTGGACTGGGTGCCGGCGCATTTCCCGCGCGACGCGCATGGACTGGCGCGCTTCGATGGCACGGCGCTCTATGAATACGCCGACCCGCGCAAGGGCGAGCACCAGGACTGGGGCACCTACATCTTCAACTACGATCGGCACGAGGTGCGCGCCTTCCTGCTGTCCTCGGCCTGCTACTGGCTGGAGGAATTCCATTTCGACGGCCTGCGCGTGGACGCGGTGGCGTCGATGCTGTACCTGGATTTCGCGCGCGGCGGCAACTTCGTGCCCAACCGCCACGGCGGGCGCGAGAACCTCGAGGCCATCGAGTTCCTGCGGCAACTGAACCACCTCACGCACTCGCGTTCGCCGGGCACCGTGATCATGGCCGAGGAATCCACCGACTGGCCCATGGTGAGCCGCCCGCCCGACATGGGCGGCCTGGGCTTCTCGATGAAATGGAACATGGGCTGGATGCACGACACGCTGTCGTACTTCAAGGAAGACCCGATCTACCGCCGCCACCACCAGAACAAGCTGACCTTCGGCATGATGTATGCCTTCAGCGAGAACTTCATCCTGCCGCTGTCACATGACGAAGTGGTGCACCTGAAGAGCTCGCTGCTGGGCCGCATGCCCGGCGACCGCTGGCAGCAGATGGCGAACCTGCGGCTGCTGTATGTCTACATGTGGACCATGCCCGGCAAGAAGCTGCTGTTCATGGGCGGGGAATTTGGGCATCCATGGGAATGGGATTTCCATGTGGCGCTGCCCTGGTTCCTGCTCGAACATGCCGAGCACCGCGGCGTGCTGCAGCTGGTGAGCGATCTGAACCGCCTGTACGTATCGCACCCGGCATTTCACCGCTATGAATTCGAGCCGCAGGGCTTCCAGTGGATCGACTGCAACGATGAGCAGCACTCCACGCTGGCTTACCTGCGCCGCGCCGACGGCCACGCCGCTGTCGTGGCGCTGAATTTCACGCCGCAGCCGCGGCCCGGGCATCGCATCGGCGTGCCGGAGCCGGGCATGTATGAGGTGCTGCTCAACTCCGACTCGGATCACTATGGCGGCGCGAATCTCGGCGCGGCCCGTGTCGAGGCCGCGCATGAACCGCTGCACGGACTGCCCTGTTCGATCACGCTCGATTTGCCGCCACTGGCGGGCGTCATTCTCGTCAAGACCGGATAGCCACCGCGGACAGATCGCTTGTCAGGGGCTGAGGGTCGCCGCGATACGGCGGATCTCCCCAGGAGTGTGCTCACCCGCCAGCGGCGTGCCCGGCATCAGGTACCTGCCCATGTCGACCCCGCCCACCAGCACGGGCTCGAAGCCGATGTCGCGGATCAGCCCTGAAGCAACCTCGATGGCCTGGGCATCATCACCGGCCATCGGCATGCCTACCTGCCCCGGCGTCTGGTGGACAGCGCCCATGCGCGCGGCGCCCACGGCATTGAAGGCGCGCACGATGCGCGCGCCAGGCAACAGCCGCGCCGACACCAGACCCGCACCCTGCGCGCGCTTCGTTCGCGATCTCGCCGTCACGCTGCGGGAAGGGGTTGCAGGCATCGATGACGATCTTGTTGCGCAGCGCGCTGCCCAGGGACTGCCCCAGTTCAGGCAGCGCTCCGTAAGGCACCGCGAACACCAGCACGTCGCCAAAAGCCGCCGCTTCCTGCGGCGTGCCGGCACTGGCATTGGCTCCCGCATCGGCGGCGAGCCGGCGATCCCCCTCGAGGTCGCGCGACGAGAACATGACCTGGTAGCCGGCGGCAGCCCAGACGCGGCCCAGATTGCCGCCCACATTGCCCGAGCCGATCAGGCCGATCCTGGGCCTCGCCCGCTCTGCCGCCCGAGCGATGCTGAAGAAGGCCGATGAGGCCAGAGACATGGCAAGAATGTCGCGACGGTTCATGGGAATCGACCTCCATCTCAAGGGAACTACAACGTCTTCATGAGCCCCATTTCAAGCGGATGCGAGAGCAGCTCGTGCCACGGATACACGCGCACCTCCAGCTGATATTGCCCCGCCAGCGGCGGCACCGCAGCCACTTCGTAGAGCACGCCGCCATCGGGCGCCGCGCTTCCGGTAGCCGTGAACTCCGCGCGCCATTGCCCCTGCGGCACCGGATGGCCGAACGAGGACAATGGCGCCAGATCGAAGGAAGCTTCGGGCAGCAGGCGCCGCGCCTTGAATTCCACGCGCAGGTCCGACGGCGAAAGACCGTCGACATGCACGCTGACCTGCATGCGCAGCGGCGCGCCGACGCCGGGCTCGCGCGGCTGGTCGGTGACCGAGAGGATGCGCACACCCCGCCAGCGCTCGCGCACCTTGTGCTTCCAGGCCGCAAGCTCCGCGGCGCGCGCACCGTTGTCCCGCGCCAGCAGCGCGCCCTGTTTCGCGGCCGGGTCGTACATGCCGCGCGAGTAGTCGCAGATCATGCGCTGCATGTTGAAGCGCGGCATCACCGAAGCCATGGCATGCCGGCTGCGGCGCACCCAGTCGGGCGACAGGCCATCCTGGTTGCGCGCGTAGTACAGCGGCACGGCTTCTTCCTCGATGGCATCGAGCACCATCTCGGCATCGAGCTCGTCGCGGCGACCCGGATCATGCACCGTGGCGCCAGGCAGACCCCAGCCATTGTCGCCATCCCAGGCTTCGGCCCACCAACCGTCAAGGATCGAAAGATTGAGCCGCCCGTTGATGGCCGCCTTGATGCCCGAGGTGCCGCTGGCCTCCAGCGGCGCGATGGGATTGTTGAGCCAGACGTCGACGCCGGTGACCAGCCAGCGCGCCAGCTGGATGTCGTAATCCTCGAGGAACACCACGCGGCCCGCCAGCTCCGGCGTGAGCATCGCCTGCTTGATCTCGCGCAGTATCTGCTGCCCGGGCTGGTCGGCCGGATGGGCCTTGCCGGCAAACAGGAACAGTATCGGCCGATCGGAGTTGCCAACCAGCCTCAGCAGGCGCTGCCGGTCGCGCATGATCAGCGAGGCGCGCTTGTAGGTGGCAAAGCGCCGCGCGAAACCGATGGTGAGCACATCGGGGTTGGCCGGATCCAGGTAGCGGCAGATATGGCGCAGTTGCGCCGTGGCCAGCCCCTTGCGCCGGTATTCGCGCTGCAGCCGCGCGCGCACGCCGGCCAGCATGCGCGACTTGGCGTCCTGCGCCACGCGCCAGAAGGGCGCGTCGGCCGCGTGATCCAGCCCCTGCCAGTACTGCGCATCGCTGCAGCGTTCGCGCCACTGCGGCAGGTGCTCATCGAGATACGGATGCCAGACCGAGGAAAGGAAGGTCGGCACATGCACGCCATTGGTGACATAGCCCACCGGATTCTCCAGCGGCGGAACCTCCGGCCAGTGATCGGCGCACAGCTGCGAGGACACGCCGCCATGAATGCGGCTCACGCCGTTGACGCGACGCGTGCCGTTGAGAGCCAGACGCGTCATGTTGAACCAGTCGTCGATGCCGGGCGCGCGACCCAGCCTCAGCAACTGCCCCATGTCCACACCCATGGCGCGCGCCAGGCCGGAGAAATGCTCCCGGAACAGGCTGTCGTGGAAGGCATCGTGGCCAGCGGCCACAGGGGTGTGCGTGGTGAACACGCTCTGCGCGGCCACGGCCTCGAGGCCCGTGTCGAAACTGCGCCCCTGCTCCAGCTGCTCGCGCAGCAGCTCCAGCGTCAGAAAGGCGGCATGGCCTTCGTTCAGATGCCACACGGAGGGCGCAAGACCCAGCGCGCGCAGCGCGCGCACGCCGCCAACACCCAGCACCAGCTCCTGCTTCAGACGATGGGCGTCATCGCCGCCATAGAGACGGAAAGTGATATCGCGGTCGGCCTCGGAATTGGCCGGCGTATTGGTGTCGAGCAGATAGACGCTGATGCGGCCCACCTGCGCGCGCCACAGCTGCGCCTGCACCTGCCGCTCACCCACGGGCACCGAAACCGTCAGCCAGTTGCCGGCCGCGTCGAGCACGCGCTCCACCGGCAGGTCGCGCGGATCGGCATCGGCATAGCCGGCATGCTGCACGCCGTCGCTGTCCACGCCCTGCGAGAAATAGCCCTGACGGTAAAGCAGACCCACAGCCACGAAGTTCAGCTGCTCGTCGCTGGCCGCCTTGCAGTAATCGCCGGCGAGGATGCCGAGGCCGCCGGAGTAATTCGGGAAGCTCTCGTGGAAGCCGTACTCGGCGCAGAAATAGGCCACCAGCGGTTCGCCCGAACGCAAGACCTGCGACTGGTAGGCGTCGAAAGAGGCCAGCGCCTCGTGGTAGCGCCGCAGGTAGTCCGGATCGGTGGCGGCGCGGTCGAGCGCTTCCTGCGCCACACAGCGCAGCAGCAGCCGCGGGTTGCTGCGCGACTGGCGCCACAGCGCCCGGTCCAGATCGCTGAAGAGCGCACGCGTGGGACGATGCCAGCTGTAGAACAGGTTCGCCGCAAGCTCGGGCAGGCGGCCCAACGCGGCGGGAATGACGGGAGAGATTTCGATTACTTGCATGCGCATAGTGTAACGGCTGGAAGCGGGCTCGCTTCGTGCACGCCGCACAACCTTGTAGGATGGCCGCCATGCACCAGCATGTTCCCGTCCGCCATCGACTTGCCACCATTCTGTGCGTTGCTGGCCTCTGCGCCGCCAGCCCCCTCGCCAGCGGCGCGCAGGACGCGCGCCTCGCCGGGCTGCAGACACGCGCCGAACGCACCAATTTCGTCGAAACCAGCCGCTACGACGATGTGCAGGCCTTCCTCGCCACGGTGGATGCGGCATCGAGCCTGGTGCACGTGACGCCCTTCGGCTACACCTTCGAAGGCCGGCAGATGCCGCTGGCCGTGGTGGGCCGGGTGGCCGATGCGCGGCCGGCCACAGCGAAGGCATCGGGGCTGTTGCGCGTATATGTGCAGGCCAACATCCACGCCGGAGAGGTGGAAGGCAAGGAGGCCATCCTGGCGCTGGTTCGCGATCTGGCGCGCGGCCAGCATCCCGAATGGATGAACTCGATGGTGCTGCTGCTGAATCCGGTGCACAACGCCGATGGCAACGAGCGCATCACGCTCACCAGCCGCGGCTTCCAGAACGGCCCGCTCGGCGGCCAGGGCACACGCGTCAACGCGCAGGGCCTGAACATCAACCGCGACCACATCAAGCTGGAGACGCCCGAAGCGCGCGCGATGGTGCGCCTGCTGAACGACTACGATCCGCATGTGATGGTGGACCTGCACGCGACCAATGGTTCGCGCCACGCCTACCACCTCACCTACGAGACGCCCAACAACCCGGCCGTCGATCCGGCCATCGTGCAGCAGGCGCGCACCTGGATGGAGGCCGTCACCGCAGCCTTCAAGGCAAAGGACGGCTGGGCGATCCGCTCCTACGGCAATGTGCCGCCGCGCGAACCCGAGCGCATCTGGCGCACGGTGGAAGATCTGCCGCGCTATTCCCACAACTACTGGGGCCTGCGCAACCGCTTCGGCATCCTCAGCGAAGCCTATTCCTACCTGCCCTTCGACGAACGCATCAAGGTCTCCTACCGCTTCATGGAAGAGGTGCTGAACTACGCGCACGACAATGCCGCGACCCTGCGGCGCATCACCGAGGCCGCCGACGCCGCGCGCCTGCCGGGCATCAGCCAGTCGCTGCGCTCGCAGATCCAGCGCACCGGCAACGTCGAGATCCTGATGGGCGATGTGGTCGAGGTGGTGAACCCCTACAGCGGGCATGTGATGCACAGCCGCACCGACGTGGTGAGGGCCGAGATGATGGCCGACGAAACCACCTTCCGCTCCACCGAGCGCGAGCGCATGCCGGCCATGTACTTCATACCCGCCGACCAGAAGGCGGCGGTGCAGCGCCTGCGGGCACATGGCATCGTGCTGGAGCCGGTGGCGGCGCCGGTCGCCTCGGGGCTGGAAAGTTATGCCATCGCCACCTCCGCCGCGGCGGAGCGCCCCTTCGAGAATCATCAGGAACGCACCGTGACCGGCGCCTGGGGCACGACCGACACCACCGTGGCCGCCGGCGCCTGGCGCGTGTCCATGACCCAGCCGCTGGCGCGGCTGGCCATGTACCTGCTCGAGCCGAGATCCAACGACAGCCTGGTCACGTGGAACCTGTTCGACGAGGCGCTGGCCGGCGACGGCTACCCGGTGCTGCGGACGCGCGATTGATGAAACGGCTCTCTCTGCCCGGTGCGCTGGCGCTGCTGGGAGCAAGCCTTGCCGCCTGCGCCGGCGATTCCGCTCCGGCGCAAACCCCATCCGCCGCGACACCGGAGGCCACCTGCCTGCCCGCGGGCGATGGCTTCCTGCGCGCGCGCCTGCGCGGCGCGATCGATGCGGACCTCGACTGGCGCAACGACGCCATGCAATGCGAGGGCGGCGTGCGACCGGATGGCAATGGCCTGCGCGCCGTGATCGCCGGCGTGCTGCCTGCCGCGGGGGATGGCCCGCCGCGCAATTTGCGCTTCATCTTCGGCATCGACCTGACCGATGCCGCGGCCGGCCCGGCGCAGGCGCTACCCACCAATCTCACGGTGATCCTCGAGGGCGAGAAGACACTGTTCTCCACCGGCGGCAGCACACGCTGCGCCGTGGAATCACTGCAACGACGGGCGCTGCTGGCAGCCGGCGGCGGCGATGAGCGCATCGAAGCGCGCGGCTACTGCACGGCCCCCGCCACCGATGGCAGCGGAAGCCAGCGCCTGCTGGTGCCCACTTTCGAGTTCGCGGGACGCATACATATGGAGAAAGCGCCATGATGATCCGGCGAGTGCTGACTGCCCTGCTTGCCACGCTGATGCTGGGGAGCGCCTGCGCCCAGACACTGCCCGGCTACCAGCCGGCTCAGCTGAAGGAATTTCCACGCAGCGCGCTCACCATCCAGCGCGCCGAGGGCCGTGACGGCTTCCAGGTGTTCATCGCCGATACGCCGTCACGGCAGGCGCAGGGCCTGATGTGGATACGCGACCTGCCCGCGGACTACGGCATGCTGTTCCTGCTCCAGACTCCGCGGCCCATGCAGATGTGGATGAAGAACACCTACATCCCGCTCGACATGCTGTTCTTCGGGCCGGACGGACGCATCCTGCACATCGCGGCCAATGCCCGGCCGCTGACCACGGACATCATCGCGTCCGGCGTCGACGTGGCAGGCGTGCTCGAGGTGCGCGGGGGTGAAGCTGCGCGCCGGGGCATCAAGATTGGCGACCGGCTGCTGCACCCCCGCCTCCAGCCTTGATCCGGTGCCTGGCAACGCCTGTATCATTTGTGCAACAAAATCACCAAAGACTTGGTGAAACCGACACTTGTGAGTAGCATTGGCGTCCTCCCCCACCCCCGGGGAAGCCCAGAAGGTAGTTTCTAATGAAGAAGTCCCTGTTATCGCTCGCCATCGCGACCGCCCTGCTGGGCGCGACGGGCGCGCAGGCCGGCGGCGAGGACCCCGGCGCAACGATCATTGGCGTGCAGCCCTTCCACCTGTTCTCCGACCATGGCTGGGGAGTGGATGAAGGCAGCGGCCTGAAGCTCAACATCGGCCGCGTACTGAGCGAGCAGTGGAACCTCAACGTCAGCGCCTTCGTCAGCGAGCACAAGCCCTTCGCCGGCGGCTCCAAGAAGGAACTGCATGGCGCCGGCATCGACATGGAGCGCGTGTTCAACCGCGCTGGCCGCACCAGCCCGTTCCTGCTGGGCGGCATTGGCTTCGCGGACGGCATCAATCCCATTGGCCAGTACGGCGGCACCGATGACCTGTCGTTTGCCGAGTCGCTGTTCGCCAACGTGGGCGCCGGCTTCCTCGGCGACATCGCCGAATCCAGCAAGGGCACGAAGCTGCAGCTGCGCGCCGATGCCGGCCTGCGCTATTTCGTCGGCGAAGCGCTCCTCGACCCGTACGTGGGCCTCGGCCTGCAGGTGGCCTTCGGCGGCACGGCTCCGGCCGCGCCGGTAGCGGCGACTCCGCCGCCGCCCCCGCCGCCTCCCCCGCCCCCGCCGCCGCCTCCCCCGCCGCCTCCGGCGGATGGCGACAAGGACGGCGTGCCGGATTCGGCCGACCGCTGCCCGCAGACGCCCGCCGGCGACGCCGTGGACTCCGTGGGTTGCAGCCTGGCGGTGCGCCTGGAGGTGCTGTTCGACACCGATTCCGCCAACATCAAGGCGGCGGCCCAGGCTGACCTCGACCGCGCGGTCGAGTTCTTCAAGGACACGGTGCCGACTGCCAAGGGCGTGGTCGAAGGCCACACCGACAGCACCGGCGCCGATGCCTACAACCTGCGCCTGTCGCAGCGTCGCGCCGACTCCGTGAAGAAGTACTTCACGGATCGCGGTGTCGACGGCTCGCGTCTGGAGTCGGTGGGCTACGGTGAGACCCAGCCCGAGGCGGACAACGCGACGGCCGAAGGCCGCGCGCAGAACCGCCGCGTGGTGCTGCGTCGTACCGACACACGTTGATCGCGACGGCCTGAAAGGGCCGGAAAGATCCGCGTGAAAGCCTGGGCAACGGAAGTTGCCCAGGCTTTTTCTTTATTTCGTCAGCGCACGCGGCGCACCCTGAAACCCACATTTGAATTGAGCAGCAACCGGTAGCTGCCCAGCGCAGCGCGCTTGATGGTGACGACCTGGCCAACGACAGGATCCACCGGGCTGGTCCTGGCATCGATCTGACGCCAGACAGAACCGTCCTCCAGCGTCACCACCCATCCATCGAGAGTCTTCTGCGCAGATTTCACCGCCGCGGAAAGCTCCTCCGGCTGTTCCACCGCGCCCCGCGCCCGGTCGGCCTCCCGCAGCCCGAAGCGCGCGCTCTGCTCCTCGGCCAGCACCGCTCGATCCACCACACGCAGGTCTCCGGCCCGCACCGCCTGCTCGATGCCGGCCACGGCGGCATCGAAACAGGTCAACCGCGCGGACTCACCCGCAAGCTCGCGGCAGCGCAGCAAATCCGCCACGGGACCAGCAGGAACCGACACCGATTCCTGCGCCCGCACTGCGGTATGCAAAAAAACAACAGTCGCGAGCCCCAGCAGACCTTGAACTGTGAATGAACTCACGTTGCGGCTCTCCATGATGTCCCGGCAGTCACTGTTGAGGTAGAAGATAGAATATATATAAGCGCGAAGAGCTTTATTAAGCTTAGAATTTAAGCCTTGAATCGCAGACTCTACATAATCTGTCCTTGCCCGACGGTTCCGGTCGCACCCGTGGGGTGCGTGTCTTCAACGGAATCGCAGCCATTGTCGGGTGGTCTTTTTACGACACTAGAACTTTACGATACGCAGGCGCACGCCGAGCCGTACCAGAGGAGGAATCCATCGTGAGATCCAACAATATCCGGATTGCGGTCCGTTCATGCATCACCGCGAGCTTTGCTGCGGCGACGCTCATATCCACTGGCAGCGCGCTGGCGCAGCAAGCCGAAGAAGCGCTGACCGAAGTGATCGTCACCGGTTCGCGCATTGCACAACCGAATCTCGAAGGCATCAGCCCGGTGACCACGGTCACGTCGGAAGACTTCAAGATCCAGGGTACGGTGCGCGTCGAGGACATGCTCAACCGCCTGCCGCAGGTGTTCGCCGGCCAGGCGAGCACGCTGTCGAACGCCGCGGACGGCACCGCAACGGTGGATCTGCGTGGCCTGGGCGCCGCCCGCACGCTGGTACTGATCAACGGGCGTCGCATGATGCCGGGCGAGCCCAGTGGCTCCGGCTCACTCGCGGCGGACATCAATGCCATCCCTGCCGCGCTGATCAAGCGCGTCGAGGTGATGACCGGCGGCGCATCGGCCACCTACGGCGCCGACGCCGTTGCCGGCGTCGTGAACTTCCTGATGGACGACAAGTTTGAAGGCTTCAGGGCCGACGTGCAGTACAGCTTCTATCAGCACGACAACAACAACAAGATCGTGCCGCCGCTGCTGGCAGCGCGCCGCAATGCCGGCTTCGCCGGTTTTGAAGAACCCAAGAAGCATGTGACCGATGGCGGCGCCTGGGATGCCACGGCAACCATGGGCACCAGCTTTGCCGATGGGAAGGGGCATCTCACTGCTTACGTAGGCTACCGCCGCGTCGACGCGGTGACGCAGGACCAGCGCGACTTCAGTGCCTGCACCATCCAGGACGTGAACGCAACGACACTGCAGTGCGGCGGCTCTCTGACCGGCGCACCGGGCCACGTGGTCCTTTACGACAGCGATGCCACCACGTTGTTCTCTACAGTGTACGGCTTCGGCGCCGGCCGCCAGCTGGTACCGACCATCGACCGTTACAACTTCGCTCCCACGAACTACTTCCAGCGCCCGGACGAGCGCTACACCGGCGGCCTGTTCGCCAGCTACGAAGTCAGCGACTCGATCCAGCCGTACATGGAATTCATGTTCATGGACGACCGCTCGATCGCGCAGATTGCCCCCTCGGGCAATTTCGGCAACACGCTGATGATCAACTGCGACAACCCGCTGATCTCAGCGCAGCAGGCAGCCATCATCTGCGACCCTGAGAACCAGGTGAATGGCTTCCTCGGTACCGTCCCGCTGACCTCCTTCACGCACCCGGGCGTGGCGCCGCTGAGCTTCATCGACCCAACCACCGGCGCCAACTACAACAAGGCCTTCTTCCAGCCGCTGCGGCGCAACGTCGAAGGCGGCCCGCGCGTCGACGATCTGACTCACACCTCGTATCGCACGCTGGTGGGCGTCAAGGGCGACCTGAGCAAGGCGTGGAACTATGACGCCTACTACCAGTTCGGTCGCACCAACTATGCGGAGACCTACCTGAACGAGCTCTCCGTCGCCCGTCTGAACCGCGCACTGGACGTGGTCAGCGACCCGAGAGCAGACGCGGCCACCTTTGGCCAGCCAGTGTGCCGTTCGGTGGTCGACGGCTCGGACCCGGGCTGCGTGCCCTATGACATCCTGAGCGGCGGCGCCGTGTCCCAGGAGGCGGTCGGCTATCTCTCCGCCGTCGGCTTTGCGCGCGGCAACGTGGACCAGCAGGTGGCCAGCGCCTCGATGACCGGCAAGCTCGGGGAATACGGCGTGGTCACGCCCTGGTCCGACTATGGCCTGGGCGTTGCCTTCGGTATCGAGCACCGCAAGGACTCGCTGCAGTTCCAGACCGACCAGGCTTTCATGACCGGCGATCTCACGGGCCAGGGCGCGCCCAAACTGCCCGTCTACGGCTCGATCAAGACCAATGACCTGTTTGCCGAAGCACAGCTGCCCATCGTGTCGCAGGGCGCGGTCTACGATCTGACGGTCAATGCCGGCTACCGCTATTCGCAGTACAAGACTTCGAACAACCGCAGCTTCAACACCGACACCTACAAGTACGGCTTCGAGTTCGCACCCATCCGCGACATCCGCTTCCGCGCGGGCCTGAACCGGGCGGTGCGCGCACCCAACATCCAGGAACTGTTCTCCCCGAACTACGTGGGTCTGGATGGTTCGGCGGATCCCTGTGCCGACGAAATCATCACGGCAGACAACGCGGGCTGCCTGGCGCAGGGCCTGTCCGTCGGCCAGGTCGTCTCGGGCAACCCCGCGGGCCAGTACAACGCCTACCTGGGTGGCACACCCACCCTGCTGCCCGAGCGTGCCACCACCAAGTCGCTGGGCGTGATCCTGGAGCCGGGCTTTCTGCCCAACTTCTCGCTCACCATCGACTACTACGACATCAAGGTGCGCGATGCCATCCAGGGCTTCGGCTCGGATGCCATCATCAACACCTGTACGGCGACAGCTGATCCGGCCGTCTGCGACCTGATCCACCGCAACCCGGTGAGCGGTTCGCTGTGGCTGACTCCCGATGGCTACATCGTGAACCTGCAGTCGAATATCGGTGGCGTGCATACCACAGGCATCGACTTCAACGCGGCCTATACGTTCAACCTCGGCATCGGCAAGCTGTCTGCCGACCTGATCGGCACATTGATCGACAAGTACGAGGTGGACAACGGCCTGTCCGTGCCCTACGACTGCGCGGGCTACTACGGCGCAACCTGCTCGAACCTCAGCGGTACTCCGTCGGCTCCCACTCCCAAGTGGCGGCACAATGCGCGACTGTCGCTGACCCGCCCCAACGGTCTGGGCGCCTCGATCCAGTGGCGCTACTTCGGCGATGTGAAGGTGGACTTCTCCAGTTCCAACCAGAGCCTCGAGGGTCCGTACGATCCGTTCAGCGCCAAGCTCGGGGCGCAGAACTACTTCGACCTGTCAGGCTGGTACACCTTCTCCGAGAAATACACGGTTCGCCTGGGCATGAACAACATGTTCGACAAGACACCGCCGCTGGTCTCCAGCGGTCGCGCGAACGGCACCCGCAACCAGTGCCCGACGGGCCCCTGCAATGGCAACACGTATCCGGCGGTCTATGACGCGCTGGGACGCTATGTCTTTGCGAGCGTGTCCATCGAGCTGTAACCGCCCGCGGGTTTAGCAGCCTGTCAAAAGGGTGGTGGGCCATGCCCACCACCCTTTTTTTGTCTTACGATCCCGGCATGGCCGCAAATCCGACGCCCTCCGCACCCACTGTGCGGCTGATCCAACGCGCTCTGGCCTGCGCCCGCAGTGGCGACGCCGCAGGCGCTCGTGCCGCGGCCCAGGCCGGACTGAAAGGAAACGAAGCACCGGAAATCTTCCACGCGCTGTTGGGGAGTCTGGAATGCCAAGCCGGCAATTTCGCGGCAGGGATCAGGCATTTCCACAGCGCGCTCGAGCACAAGCCCGACGACATCGCCGTACGCTGCAACCTCGTGCGCGCGCTCACCGACAGCGGCGACATGGCAGGCGCGCTGGACGCGTGCCCGGAACCGCTGTGCCGGACCGATGCCTCGAGGCGACTGCTGCGGCTGCGCGCTTACCTGCTGCTGCACGGCGGCGAACCGGCAGCAGCAGCGGCAGCCTACCGAGACATTGTCGCGACGACTCCCGGCGACTTCGAGAGCTGGAACAATCTCGGCAATGCGCTGGCCGCCAGCGGTGAGAGCGATGCAGGTCTTGCAGCCATGGACAAGGCCGTGGCGCTGCAGCCCCGTAATGCGCCGGCGCGTTTCAACCAGGCAACCACACTGGTGCAGCTGAACCGCCTCGCGGAAGCAGAGGCGGCATTGAAGACTTATTCCAGAGATTTCCCGGGCGACGAAAAGCCGCGTGTGCAGCTGGCGGCTCTCGCCAAGATACAGGGACGTGACACGGAGGCACTGCAGTGGCTCGAAGAGGCGGCACAGCTTGCGCCCCAGGATGCGACCCTGCAGATCCGTCTGGGCATCGAACGACAGTTTGCCTGGCAGATGGATGGGGCAGAAACAGCATTCCGCAACGCGCTGACGCTGAACCCATCGCTGGACGAAGCCTATGTGCTGCTGGCTTTGCATCTGGAGCTCAGCAACCAACCTGAGGGCATTGCGCCCCTGGTGCAGGCCGCGCGCGCCGGTGACATCGGAGCCGGCGTCACGCACTTCCTCGCTGCGCTGCAATGCCGGCGCGAGGGCCGCTTCGAACAGGGGCTGGCCGAACTGGATCAGGTTCCCGTGGATCTGGAGCCGGTGCAGGTCGCGCACTTGCGCGGCCAGTGCCACGACCGGCTCGGCCATGCCGGGCAGGCCTTCGAAGCGTTTGCGCAGATGAACCGCCTGCAGCAGCAGGATCCCAGCGAGCCCCTGCGGCGCGCCAGCGAATATCGCACCACGCTGACGCGCAATCGCGAACTGGTGACTGCGCAGTGGCATGCCTCCTGGCGACGCGAAGCGCCGCCGACCGGTCGCGCCGCGCCGGTTTTCCTGGTCGGGTTTCCGCGCTCGGGCACGACGCTGCTGGACACCATCCTGATGGGGCATGCGCGCGTGCAGGTGCTGGAAGAGCGCCCGCCGGTCGCCGTGGTGGAGCGCGAGCTAGGTGGCATTGCCGCACTGCCGACGCTGTCCGCCGCGGATATCGCCGGCTTCCGGGATCTCTACTTCAAAGAGGCGCAGCGCTGGATCGACCTGCGCGAGGATGCGCTGCTGATCGACAAATCCCCGCTGCACCTGAACCGGGTGCCCGTCATCCACCGCCTGTTCCCCGAAGCGCGCTTCGTGCTGGCGCTGCGCCATCCGCTGGACGTGCTGCTGAGCTGCTACATCACCAACTTCCGGCTCAACAATGCAATGTCCTGCTTCCTCGAACTGGACAGCGCCGCCTGGCTGTACGATCAGAGCTTCGGCTACTGGGAGCAATGCCGGCAGATGATGAACCTCGACTGCCACACGGTGCACTACGAGCGCATGGTCGAGAACAGCAATGCCGAACTGCGCCCGCTGTTCGACTGGCTGGGCCTCGAATGGGCCGACAAGGTGCTGGACCATCAGCGCACGGCATCCGGTCGCGGCCTGATCACTACCGCCAGCTACGCGCAGGTCACAGAACCGCTGTACACGCGGGCGAAAGGCCGCTGGCAACGTTATCGCCCCTGGCTGGAGCCCGTGATACCCACACTTCAGCCCTGGATCGAGCGTCATGGCTACACCATCTGAGCCACTGCCGGCCGCCGCGCTGGCACAGCAGGCCGATGCCGCCGCAGCGCGCGGCGACCTGCGCAGCGCTCGCGCACTGCTGGAACGCGCGATATCTGTCCAGCCGGATATGCAGAGCTGGCTCAAGCTCGGCTCTCTCTGCGCCGCGCAGGGAGATGTCGAGCATGCGCTGGCCGCGGTGAACCGGGCGCTGGCGCTGGCGCCACTGGATTTTACCGCGCTGCTGAGCAAGGCCTCGTTGCTGGAACGCATGGGTCACCCGGGAGCCGGTGAGGCCTACGGACGCGCCCTGGCGCAGAAGCCACGCGGCCCGCTGGCGCCGCCGCTGGAACGGGCATTGGCTCGCGCGGAACAGGTGAGCGCGGCATATGTCGATTCGCATGACCAGCAGCTGGCCGACGTGCTCTCCGGCGTCACGGCGGGTGCCACCGCCGGAGAACAACAACACATCGCACGGTTCCGCACCAACGCGGTACGCAAAACGCGCGTCTTCCACAGCGAGCCCAGCCATTTCCATTTTCCCGGCCTGGTCGAGCACGAGTTCCACGACCGCAGTCTGTTTCCATGGCTTGGGGAACTCGAAGCCGCGACCGACGTCATCGCGGCCGAGTTCGCCGCCGTCGCGGCAGCCGAAAAGGCCGAACTCGTGCCTTACATACGCTATCCGGACCACGAGCCGCTGATGCAATGGGCCGGGCTCAACAACAACCGCGACTGGACCGCCATCCACCTCTGGCAGTATGGCCGCCGCATCGAGGCCAACGCCCGGCACTGCCCGCATACCATGGAACTGCTGGCGCGCCTGCCGCAGCCGCGCATCGGCGGCTGCTCACCCAACGCCGTGTTCTCCATGCTGGCGCCGGGAACCCTGATCCCGCCGCACACCGGGGTCTCCAATACCCGCCTGCTGTGCCATCTGCCGCTGATCGTGCCCGAGGGCTGCTGGTTCCGGGTGGGGGCACAAACCCGCCTCTGGGAGCGTGGCAAGGCCTTCGTATTCGACGACACCATCGAGCATGAAGCGGCCAATACCAGCGGTGAGCTGCGCGTGGTCCTGATCTTCGATGTCTGGCATCCTGGCCTCAGCCAGACCGAACGCGAAGCCGTGCGCCTCCTGATGGAGGCCGAGGCACAGGGAGACGCCCTCGCGCTGTAAAGCAGGCCCCGCACCCATGGTCAGGAAGGCCAGGTTCCGGTATCTTCTTGATAGTCATTCTCATTTGCTCCCCCTCCCATGATTGAAATCCCTTCTGGCAGAAAGCGCCGCCTCGCGGCAGCTCTGTGGTTGACGCTGTTCCCGGCTGCCCATCTGGTTGCGCAGGGCGCCGAAGCCAATGTCGTGGACACCTACGCCAACATCGCCCTGGCCGCCTACGAGGACGCCAATGCGGGCGCCCGGGAGCTGGCGCAGGCGGTGGACACCCTGGTGGCGACCCCGAACGCCACGCACCTCGACGCCGCCCGCAAGGCGTGGCTTGCCGCGCGCGTGCCTTACCTGCAGACCGAGGTGTTCCGCTTCGGCAACCCCATCGTCGATGACTGGGAAGGACGCGTGAACGCCTGGCCGCTGGATGAAGGGCTCATCGACTATGTGGACGCGAGCTACGGCAGCGAATCCGATGCCAACGCCTGGTACGCGGCCAATGTGATCGCGAACCCGAAGCTGCACATCGGCGGCCGCGAGATCGACGCCAGCGCCATCACCACCCAGCTGCTGTCGGAATCCCTGCACGAGATCGGCGGCATCGAGGCCAACGTGGCCACGGGTTATCACGCCATCGAGTTCCTGCTGTGGGGCCAGGACCTGAATGGAACCGGGCCTGGAGCCGGTGACCGGCCAGCCACTGATTTCGATCCCGCCAACTGCACTGGCGGCAATTGCCAGCGCCGCGTCGACTATCTGAAGGCCGCGACCGCGCTGCTGATCAGCGACCTTGAGGAAATGGTCGCGAACTGGCGCCAGGATGGCGCGGCACGTATGCGCCTGCATCAGGAAGGCCAGACGGCAGCGCTCGGCGCCATGCTCACGGGCATCGGCTCGCTGTCCTATGGCGAACTGGCCGGCGAACGCATGAAGCTGGGCCTGATCCTCCACGACCCGGAGGAAGAGCACGACTGCTTCTCCGACAACACCCACAACTCGCACTACTACGGCCAGCTCGGCATGCAGAACGTCTATCTGGGCAGCTACCGGCGCACCGACGGCACGCTGGTCAGCGGCCCGTCGCTGTCCGATCTGGTGCGCGCGCGTGATGCGGCGCTCGATGGCGAAATGCGCAACCGGCTCGAAGCCAGCGTTGCCGCGCTGGAGCGCATCCGGGAGCGCGCCCGCACCACCGAGGCTTACGACCAGATGATCGGCGCGGGCAATGTCGAAGGGAATGCACTGGTGCAATCAGCCATCGACAGCCTCATCGCCCAGACCCGCAGCACCGAGCGCGTGGTGCAGGCGCTGGCCCTGGGCAGTGTGTCCATCGAGGGCTCGGACAGCCTCGACAACCCAGATGCCGTGTTCCAGTAAACACCGCGCCACCGCACTGCTGTCTGCCCTGCTGTGCGCCGGTGTCGTTCAGGCGGCAGCGGCCGGCGCCGCGCAGGCCGCCGAAACGGCTGCGCAGCGCAGCGATCTGAGCGCGGCCGATCTTGCGCGGGTGCGCGAGATCACGCGCCTCGCGAACCAGTTCACGACCGCGGAACGCTTCGAGGCATTGCCTGGCGGCGCGACCACGGTGCGTGACAAGCTCATCAACCGCGACATCTTCTCGCAGCCCTCCGCGAATCTTCCCTTCGAGGGCCGGCAACGTTTCCAGGTCGGCAACGGGCTGTTCCGCAAGGACTGGGTGGCTGCGCCCGCCTCTACCCAGGCATCCGATGGTCTCGGTCCGCTGTTCAATGCGCGCTCCTGCCAGGGATGCCACATCAAGGATGGCGGCGGCGTGGTGCCCGATCCGGGCGAGGAAGCCGTGTCGCTGTTCCTGCGCCTGTCGGTGCCGCCGACGAACCGCGCCGAACGCGAGCAGCTCGAGAAATCACTCTCGGTGCTGCCCGAGCCCACCTACGGCGGGCAGATGCAGAACTTTGCCGTCACCGGCCTGCCGGCCGAGGCGCGACTGAGGATCGACTGGGAAGAGATCACCGTGGATCTCAACGGCGGCGAACAGGTGCGGCTGCGCAAACCGCATTACCGCATCGTCGATCTGGGTTACGGACCGATGCGCAAGGACGTGATGATCTCGCCGCGCATCGCGCCCAGGATGATCGGCATGGGCCTGCTCGAATCGGTGCACGAAGCGGACATCCTCGCCAACGCCGAGCGGCGCGACGATCCGGACGGTGTGCGCGGCAAGGCGCGCCGCGTGCGCGATGCACACACCGGCGAGGTGACGCTGGGACGCTTTGGATGGAAGGCCGGCCAGCCCACTGTGGAGCAGCAGAGCGCCCGCGCCTTCGCCGACGACATGGGCCTGTCGACTCCGCTGCATCCCGGCCACTGGGGCGAGTGCACACCCCGCCAGAAGCGCTGTCTCGACATGCCCCATGGCGCGCAGCCGCAGTTCGGACCCGTGGAAGTGCCGCAGGACCTGATGGACTTCGTCACCTTCTATTCCAACCACCTGGCCGTGCCCGCGCGGCGCGACATCGACGACCCGCAGGTGCTCGCCGGCAAGCAGCTGTTCCATGAAGCGCGCTGCACGGCCTGCCATGTGCCGAAATTCGTCACGCGCCGCGACGCCGCGCTGCCGGAGCTGCGTTTCCAGCTCATCTGGCCCTACACCGACCTGCTGCTGCACGACATGGGCGATGGATTGGCCGACAACCGTCCCGAGGGCAATGCGAACGGCCGCGAATGGCGCACGCCACCGCTGTGGGGCATTGGCCTTGCGCATACGGTGAACGAACGCAGCAGCTTCCTGCACGATGGGCGCGCGCGCAGCGTGCTGGAGGCCATCCTGTGGCACGATGGCGAGGCGCGCGCCGCGCGCAGCCGCGTGGTGGCCATGACACCGGCACAGCGCGCCGACCTGCTGCGCTTCATCGAGTCACTGTGATGCCCCGTTTCGCCCTTGCAACCCTGCTCGCGCTGCTGACCGGCTGCGCCGCCACGGCCGGCGCGCCGCCGGCGGGCGGGGTCACCGCAGGCGCCGCCGCCATACCGGCGGACCTGGGCGCAAGGCTGCTGCGCGAATACATCCAGCCGCGCACGCGCGCATTGCAGACCAGCGCGACGCAGACGCAGACGGCCGTGCAAGGTTACTGCGCGCGGCCCGCCGACGCCGCGCGCCGCGCGCTGGTCGAGCGACGGCTGGGCGAGCTTGCCGAGGCCTGGGCGCATGTCGAGCTGCTGCGCTTCGGTCCGCTCACCGAGGCCAACCGGCTGGAGCATTTCTTTTTCTGGCCCGATCCGCGCGCGGTGATGCAGCGCCAGTTGCGCGCGCTGCTGGCGGCCGCGGATCCGGCGCTGCTCGCTCCCGATCAGCTCCAGCAGCAGAGCGCAGCGGTGCAGGGACTGCCAGCACTGGAATACGCGCTCTACGCCGACGACGCGGCGCAATCGATCGCGGGCGGTGAAGCGGGCCGCTACCGCTGCGCCTGGGCGGCCGCCGTGGCGACCAACCTTGCGCGCCTGGCGCGCGAGATCGCCGCCGGCTGGAACGGCAATGCGCCATCGGCCCGCGAACTCTCGCGGCCGGCCGCGGACAACAGCATCTATCGCAGCCGCGATGAAGTAGCCACCGAGATGCTCAAGGCGCTGTCCACCGGACTGCATGTGCTGCGCGACCAGAAGCTCGTGCCGGCGCTGGGCGCCAGCGCCGATCAGGCACGCGGCGCGCTGCTGCCGCTGTGGCGCAGCGCGCTCACCACACGCTATCTCGCCGCGGGCGTGGACGCCCTGGCCGCCTTCTACGCAGCGGGCGGGCTCGATGCCGCGCTGCCGGAATCCGACCGCTGGATCGATGATTCCGTGCGCGGCGAACTGCGGCGCCTGCGCGCCGATTTCGACCAACTCGACCTGCCCATGTCCCAGGCCCTCGCCGACGCCACGCAGCGTGATCTGCTGATACACGCCCAGCTGCTGCTCACCAATGCCCGCTCCATCGTGGACGAAAATCTGGCGCCCGCGCTGGCCGTGAACCTCGGCTTCAATTCCCTCGATGGCGACTGACCTGACATCGCGCCGCTCCTTTCTGGCGATCTGCGCGGGCATGGCGAGCGTGGCCGGTGCGCGCGGGCTGCACGCATGCGCCGCCGCGTCGCCCGCACGCTTCCTTGCGGCACGGCGCTTCGGCGGACGTTACGAAGCCGCTTTGATCGATCAGCGCGGCCACGACCTCGCCGTGGCGGCATTGCCGGATCGCGGCCACAGCTTCGCCATCGATGCGGCAGGCTCACGCGCCGTGGCCTTCGGCCGCCAGCCAGGCTTCTTCGCGCAGGCTTTCAGCCTGACCGACGGCGCCCCGCAGGGTCTGCTGCCACTGCCCGAAGGGCGCCACTACTTCGGCCACGGCGTGTTCTCGCTGGACGCCACGCGGCTCTATGCCACGGAGAACGACTATGAGGCCGGCCGCGGCGTTCTGGGCGTGTATGACGCCCGCTCCGGCGCAGGCTGGCAGCGGCTGACAGAGTTCGACACGGCGGGCATCGGCCCGCACGAAGTGGTGTTGATGCCGGACGGGCGCACGCTGTGTGTCGCCAATGGCGGCCTGCTCACGCACCCGGATTTCGGCAAGACCTCGCTGAACCTCACCACCATGCGTCCTTCGCTGGTGTATCTGGACGCCGCCGATGGGCGCCTGCTGGAGAAGGTCGAGCTGCCGCCGGCGCTGTTCCAGCTGTCGATCCGGCATCTGGTCGTGGATGCCGCGGGAGCGGTGTGGTTTGCCTGCCAGCACGAAGGTCCGGCGACACAACAGCCACCGCTGGTGGGCCGGCATCGGCGCGGCGCGGCGCCGGAGCTGTTCTCCGGCCCGCCGCAAGTGCTGCGCTCATTACGCAACTATCTGGGCTCCATCGCCATCGACACCGAACGCGGCATCGTCGCCACCAGCAGTCCCGTGGGCGGCCACATCGCCTACTGGAGCACGGCCGATGGACGCTGCCTCGGCGCCACCGCGCGCGCGGATGGGTGCGGCATCGCATCGCTGGGCACGGCCCGCTTCCTCATCAGCGACGGATACGGCGCCATGCTCGAAGCCGGACCGGGCAGTGACGAGCACCTGCTGGTGGCCGGTTCGCGCGAGCTGTCGTGGGACAACCACCTGAGGCATCTGTGAGCGCCGCGGCACTGGAGTTGCAGGGACTGCGCCGCACCTACGGCCGGCTGACCGCCGTGCGCGACGTGAGCCTGCGCGCCGCTCCCGGCGAGATCATCTGCCTGCTGGGCAGTTCGGGCTGCGGCAAGACGACTCTGCTGCGGCTCATCGCCGGCCTCGAAGCGCCCGATGCGGGCCGCGTGAGCATGGATGGCGCGGTGCTGAACGACTCCGGCACATTCGTGCCGCCGGAGCGGCGCAACATCGGCCTGGTGTTCCAGGACTACGCGCTGTTCCCGCATCTTTCCGTGCTGCGCAATGTGATGTTCGGCCTGCGCGGCGCAAGATCCGCGCATCAGGCCAGCGCGCAAGCCGCGCTCGAGCGCGTGCGGCTCGGCGCGCGCGCCGACAGCTATCCGCACATGCTCTCCGGCGGCGAGCAGCAGCGCGTGGCGCTGGCGCGGGCGCTGGCCCCGCAACCGCGGTTGCTGCTGATGGACGAACCGTTCTCCAATCTCGACCGCGGCCTGCGCGACCGGGTGCGAGCCGAGACCCTCGACATCCTGCGCGAGGCCCGCATCACCGCCATCATCGTCACGCACGATCCGGAAGAGGCGCTGCGCATCGCCGACCGCATCGTGCTGATGCGCGAGGGCCGCATCGAGCAGGACGCCGCGCCCGAAACACTCTACCGGCAGCCGGCTTCGCTGTACGCGGCCCGCTTCTGCAGCGAGCTCATCGAGCTGCGCGGACGCCACATCGGCGGCCGCGTCGCGACACCGCTGGGGAACTTCGACGCGCCGCGGCTTCTCGAAAACATTGATGTCTGCGTGGCGCTGCGCCCGCATCACATCAGGCCCGCCGCCGACGGCATTCCGGCGCGGCTGCTGACGCGGACTTTCCTCGGCGCCTCGCAGCAGCTGCGACTTTCCGTGGAAGGCATCGCCGAACCTTTCGATGTGCAGGTTTCCGGAACCTGCGACGCGCGGCCCGGAGAGAATGTTTTTCTGCAGGTGGATACACAGGCCGCGCATGTGTTCCCCGCCTGCCCGCAGCCCGACCCAAGGAGCCTTGAATGACGCACACCACCACTCTGAGCCGCGCATTGCGCCGCTGCGCCACGACGCTGCTGCTCGCCGCGGGGCTTGCCTCCACCGCCGGCGCCGCCGAAGTGAACCTCTACACCACGCGTGAGCCCGGGCTGATCCAGCCGCTGCTCGCGGCCTTCACGCGCAGCAGCGGCATCAAGGTGAACACGGTGTTCGTGAAGGATGGCCTGGCCGAGCGCGTGGCCGCCGAGGGCCGGCGCTCACCGGCCGATGTGCTCATGGCGGTGGATTTCGGCAACCTCGTGGATCTGGTGGATCGCGGCGTCACCCAGCCTCTGCGTTCACCGGCGCTTGAGGCGGCCATTCCGGCGCAGCTGCGCGACCCGCAAGGCCGCTGGTTCGCCCTGTCGCTGCGCGCCCGCGTGCTCTACGCCTCGAAGGATCGCACCTCGCTGCAACAGTTCAACTACGAAGACCTGTCGAAGCCGGAGTGGAAGGGAAAGATCTGCATCCGCTCCGCGCAGCACCCCTACAACACCGCGCTGATCGCCGCCTACATCGCCCATCACGGCGAAGCCGCGGCCGAGACCTGGCTGCGCGGCGTGAAAGCCAATCTTGCGCGCCGCCCCGGCGGCGGCGACCGCGAAGTGGCGCGCGACATCCTGGGCGGGCTGTGTGACATCGGCCTCGGCAATTCCTACTACGTCGGCCGCATGCGCAGCGGCAGCGGCGGCCCGGAGCAGGTGAAATGGGGCGAGGCAATCAATGTGGTGCTGCCCGCCTTCGACGGCCATGGCACGCATGTGAATGTCTCCGGCGCGGCGCTGGCGCAGCATGCGCCCAACCGCGACGCCGCGGTGAAGCTGCTCGAATACCTGGTGTCGGATGATGCACAGCACCTCTACGCCAGCACCAACTACGAATATCCGGTAAAGGCCGGCGCGAAGATCGACCCGCTGATCGAGGCGCTGGGGCCGCTCACACCCGACACTCTGCCGCTGGCGCAGATCGCCGCCCACCGCAAGACGGCGAGCCTGCTCGCCGAACGCGTGGGCTTCGACAACTGATCCGCAGCGAGCGTGTGACCAGTGTGAGCCTGTGAAGGGAGCAGTGCGTTCGGGCAGCCCCTGGCTGACCGCGGCCATCGTCGTGGCGGCGCTGGCGCTGCTGCCGGTGGCCGCGCTGCTGTTCGCCGCGCTGCACGGGGACGGCTCGCTGTGGCCGCACCTGCTGCGCTACGTGCTGCCGCCGGCACTGCACGACACGCTGCTGCTGCTGGCCGGCGTGGGCGTGCTGGTGATCGCGCTGGGCACGGGCAGCGCCTGGCTGGTCACGGCCTACGACTTCCGCGGCCGGCGGATATTCGAATGGGCGCTGCTGCTGCCGCTGGCAGTGCCCACCTACATCATGGCCTATGCCTGGATGGACCTGCTGCATCCCATCGGGCCGCTGCAGAGCGGACTGCGCGCCATGCTGGGGCTTGCAGGCCCGCAGGATCTGCGGCTGCCCGACGTGCGCTCGCTGCCGGGCTGCGCGCTGGTGCTGGGCTTCGTGCTCTACCCTTACGTCTACCTCACCACGCGCGCCATGTTCCTGATGCAGGCGGCCAGCCTGCTCGAGGCGGCGCGCACGCTGGGCCAGGGTCCGCGCGCCGTGTTCCTGCGCGTGGCGCTGCCGCTGGCGCGGCCGGCGATTGCCGTGGGCACCAGTCTCGCGCTGATGGAAACGCTCAACGACATCGGCGCCTCAGAGCTGCTCGGCGTGCGCACCTTCACGGTATCGATCTATTCCACCTGGGTGAATCGCGCGGACCTGGCCGGCGCGGCGCAGATCGCGCTCGCCATGCTCGCCGTGGTGGTCGCGCTGCTGGTGGTGGAGCGCGCCGCGCGCCGCCGGCAGCGCTATGCGGTGGCCGCGCAGAAGTCGCGCCGCATGACGCCGCAGCGCCTCACCGGCGGCCGCGCCGCCGCGGCCATCGGCGCGCTGGCGCTGCCGGTGCTGCTGGGTTTCGTCGCGCCCTTCTGCTATCTCGCGGCGCGCGCCGTGGAGCGGGTGCGCTTCGCTGGTTTTCCCGAGGGCCTGGTTCAGGTCACGCTCGACACGCTGAAGCTGTCGGCCATCGCCACGCTGATAACGGTGCTGGCCGCTATGGCCGTGGTCTACGCGCTGCGGCTGCGGCCCGGCGCGCTGGCCGGCGGCAGCGAGCGCATCGCCACACTGGGCTACGCCATCCCGGGAGCGGTGCTCGGCATCGGCCTGCTGGCGCCGCTGGGCGCCATGGATGACGGCCTCGCAACACTCATCGAGACGCTCACTGGCCGGCCGGTGACCGGTCTGCTGCTGCTGGGCTCCAGCATCGGCCTCATCTATGCCTACGCCACGCGCTTCCTCGCGGTGGCCGCCGGCAACCTCGAAGCCGGCTTCGGCCGCATCGCGCCGGCGCTGGACCACGCAGGACGCACACTGGGTGAAACCGCCGGCGGCGTGCTGCGCCGGATCCACCTGCCGCTGATGCGGCCGGCGCTGGCGGCCGCGACGCTGCTGGTATTCGTCGACTGCATGAAGGAATTGCCGGCCACATTGCTGCTGCGGCCGCTGAACGTGGAGACCCTCGCCACCCACCTCTACGCCGAAGCGATACGCGGCACCTACGAGGATGGCGTGATCGCGGCGCTGCTCATCATCGCCGCCGGCCTGTTGCCGGTGATCCTGCTGTCGCGCGTGGACGGACGCCAGAACGACTGACGGTTCAGAGCCTCGCCACCACGTGATCCACCTCGTCGCTGCTGCCGAGAATCACCGTGGTGCGTTGATGGATGTCGATGGGCTGCACGTCGAGAATGCGCGCTCCCGGCCCGGTCAGTGCCTTGCCGCCGGCCTGCTCGATGATGAAACCCATGGGATTGGCCTCGTACATCAGCCGCAGCTTGCCCTTGGGCGCCTTCGCGGTCGGCGGATACATGAACACGCCGCCCTTGAGCAGGATGCGGTGCACGTCCGCTACCATGGCGCCGGCATAGCGACTGGAATAGCCATTCTGCTGCGCCCAGTGCAGGTAGTCCTGATAGCCCTGCGGGAATGACAGGCGATTGCCCTCGTTGAGCGAGTAGCTCTTGCTCCGCTGCGGAATGCGCAGATTCTCCGCCACACGCACGAAGGCGCCGATGGAAGGGTCGAGCACGAACATGTGCACACCGCTGCCGATGGTCAGCACCAGCACCGTGGAGGGACCATAGAGCACATAGCCCGCGGCCACCTGCTGCGAACCCGGCTGCAACAGCGAATCCTCCACCCGCGCCGAGCGCCGGTCCTTGCGCAGGATGCTGAAGATGGTGCCTACCGCACCGCAGACATCGAGGTTCGACGAGCCATCGAGCGGATCGAACATCACGCAGTAGCGCGTCTCACCGTCGTTCTGCGCGCGCAGGATCACCGGCTCCTCGTTCTCCTCCGAGGCGACGATGGCGACGCCCTGGCGGTTGCCGAGGTTGCGCAGAAGGATGTCGTTGGCGATCACGTCGAGCTTCTGCTGCTGCTCGCCCTGCACGTTGTGCCCGCCCACGCTGCCGAGCACGTCTTCGAGCCGCGCGCGACGCACCGATGCGGCGATCATCTTCGCGGAGATCGACAGCGCCGAGAGTATCCACGAGAACATGCCCGTGGCATGCGGCTGCCGCAGCTGCTCCTCGAGGATGTGCGACTGCAGCGTGACGATGTTGCGGCGACCGACGTCGCCGGTGCTGGAAGAGTTGTCGGCGTTGGCGTTCATGGGTCCATTATGCGTGTGTCGGCGCCGGCGCGCAGGCCCTGTGCCGCCCGCGGCTGCACCAGCAGCTTGTCGATGACCAGCCCATCCATGTCCACCACTTCGATGGAAAGGTCCCGCCAGGCCAGCTTCTCGCCGGACACCGGCATGCGCCCCAGGTGCCAGAGCACGAAACCGGCCATGGTGTTGTAGTTGTCGTCCCGCTCCAGGTCGCGCCGTCCCAGCACGCGCTCGGCCTCATGGATGGGCAGATGGCCGTCGATCAGCCAGCTGCCGTCCTCGCGCTGCGAATAGCCGGCCGAATCGCGGCTGCCCATCTCGGGCAGCTCGCCGGCAATGGCGCGCAGGATGTCGGCCGGCGTCACCAGCCCCTCGATGCCGCCGTATTCGTTGGTCACCACGCCCAGATGGACGCTCGAGCGGCGGAAGGTTTCCAGCAGCTTGAAGATCGAGATGCTCTCGGGCACATGCAGCGGCGGCTGCACATCGCTGTCCAGATCGATGTGGCCGCGACGCAGCGCCTCGCCCAGGTTCGCGAGCGAGATCACGCCGATGAGTTGCTCCAGCTCGCCGCGGCACAGCAGGAAGCGCGCATGGCCGCTGCGCCGCGCCTCGTCCCACAATGTCGCCACAGGCTCGGCCAGGTCGAGCCAGAGGATGTCCCCGCGCGGCACCATGATGGCGTCGATGGAGCGGTCTGCCAGGCGCAGCACCGAATCGATCATCTCGGCTTCATGGCGATGCAGGCCGCCTTTCTGCAAGCCCTCGGCGGCCAGCGCGCGCACATCGTCGTCGGTGATGGTGGACTGGCTGCCGGCCGCGCCCGGCACCAGCCGCAGGATCTGCTCGGTGGAGAACTGCAGCAGCCACACCAGCGGCGCACCCACGCGCGCCACCAGCTGCATGGGCACGGCCACCAGAGTCGCCCAGCGATCCGCATGCGCCAGCGCCAGGCGCTTGGGCACCAGCTCGCCCAGCACCAGCGAGACATAGGTCATCACCACCACGATGGCGCCGAAGGCCAATTCACTGGCATAGGGCGCAAGGCCCGGAAAATGGGCCGAGATCCACGTCGCCAGCACCGCCGAATAGGCCGCGCCCGAATAAACGCCGGTGAGGATGCCCACCAGCGTGATGCCGATCTGCACCGAGGAGAGCAGCCGCGTGGGGTCGTCCAGCAGCGCCAGCGCCGCGCGGGCGCCGCGGTGGCCGTCTTCGGCCAGCGCCTGCAGGCGCGGCCGGCGGGCCGACACCAGCGCCAGCTCGGCCGAGGCGAACAACCCGTTGAGAATGATCAGGCCGAGGATGACCGCGGCTTCATGCATGGAATTTCAGGCTGGATTCTTGCGGCTGTTCCGGAGGATGAGCTGGCATCATAGCGCGTTCCTCAAGCTTCCACCCATGCGCAGCCCATTCAATCCCCACACCCCCACCTGGAAGCTCTTCCTGATCTTCCTCGGCCCGATGATGCTGGCCAACATATTGCAGTCCCTCTCGGGGACGCTGAACAGCATCTTCCTGGGTCACATGATCGGCGTGGGCGCGCTGGCCGCAGCCTCGGCGTTCTTTCCGCTGATGCTGTTCCTGATCTCCTTCATCATGGGCCTGGGCGCAGGCTCCTCGGTGCTCATCGGACAGGCCTGGGGGGCCGGCCAGCGCGAGCGCGTGCAGGCGGTGGCCGGCACCACGCTCGCCGTGGGCGCGATCGGCGGCCTCGCCATCGCGCTGTTCGGCGGCACCTTCGCGCCGCGGCTGCTCGCGGCGCTGGCGACCCCGCCCGACATCATGCGCGAGGCCACGACCTACGCGCGCGTGATGCTGGTCGCCATGCCCGGCTTCTTCACCTTCCTGCTGCTCACCTCCATCCTGCGCGGCGTGGGCGACACCATCACGCCGCTGTATGCGCTGATCGTCTCGACCTTGATCGGCGTAGTGGTGACACCGGCGCTGATCGCCGGCTGGGGCGGCCTGCCGCGCCTCGGTGTCGCCAGCGCCGCCTATGGCGCGATAGCCTCCTTCATCGTCAGCCTGGCCTGGCTGAGCTGGTACCTGCGGCGCAGGAATCATCCCTTCGCGCCCACCACACAGTTCTTCCGCCACCTGCGCATCGACGGCGCCATTCTCGCCTCGGTGCTGCGCATCGGCGTGCCCACCGCGCTGCAGATGGTGATCGTGTCGCTGGCCGAAGTGGCGCTGCTCGGCATGGTGAACCGCTTCGGCTCCGAAGCCACCGCGGCCTACGGCGTGGGCAACCAGGTGATCGGCTATGTGCAGTTCCCCGCGATCTCCATTGCGATCGCGGCCTCCATCCTCGGCGCGCAGGCCATCGGCGCCGGCCACACCGACCGGCCCGGCGCGATCACCCGCACCGGCATCATGATCAATTTCGCCATCACCGGCGGATTGCTGCTGCTGTGCTACCTCTTCGCGCGGCCCATCATCGGCATGTTCACTGATCACCAGGAGACCATCCGCATCGCGCTGCGCATGCTCTACATCGTGCTGTGGAGCATGCTGCTGTTCGGCGCCGCCGTCGTCATTTCCGGCGTGATGCGCGCCAGCGGCACGGTGATGGTGCCGGTGCTGCTGTCGATCAGCGCCATCCTGCTGGTGGAGATTCCCGTGGCCTGGTACCTGAGCCGCACCATCGGCCTCGACGGCGTGTGGATCGCCTATCCGGTCACCTTCGCCGCCATGCTGCTGTTCCAGGCGCTTTACTACCGCCTGGTGTGGCGCCGCAAGAAAATCGAGCGACTGATCTAGCGCCCCTGGGTGCCCGGCCGTACCACGGTCGCAGTTCACGCCGCGCGGCGGCCTTCGAATCCACGGGATGTGATCCGGGTCCGGATCGTGGCTGCCATTCACGCACAATCACCGGGCACGGCATGCCAACCGGGTGATGGATCATAAGTAAAATCGCAGGACGCCTGGATTCATGACGATACTCGGGCGCATCAAGAAATTCGTCACCGGACTCTTTCTGCTGCTGTTCACGCCAAGCGGAGGCCCGGACCTCCAGAGGGCACAGTACGCCGTGCTCAGCCGCGTCCTGCCGACGATGTATTTCGTCGTCATCGCGAGCAGCTGGTCGCTGGCGGCTTCCCACTGGAGCGTGGCGCCGGCATGGCTGGCGCGCGGCTGCCCGGCGATCCTCTCCCTGATTTGCGGACTGCGCGTCATTGCCTGGTGGCGGCGACGCAAGAACCACGACCTGAGCATCGACGTGGCAACCAGCGCCCTGGCGGGCACCAAGCGCATCGGGTTCGTGCTGGCCACATCCTTCACCGCCTGGGCTCTCGCGCTGCTCCCGTACGGGGATGCATACACAAAGAGCCACACCGTGCTGTTCCTCGCCACGTCGATGATGGGGTGCATCGCCTGCCTCACGCACCTGCGGGCGGTATCCATGATGCTTGCCACCTGCACGGTGCTGGGCATGGTGGGAGTCGGCATCCAGAACGGCAGCGGCACGCTGCTGTTCATGCTGGTCAGCGTGGTGCTGATCATGGGCGCCGTGGCGGTGGCCGCGACCATCCAGAGCGGCAACTTCCAGAACATGGTCACTGCCCAGTCCGATGCGCAGGCGCTGATCAACGAACAGCACCGCCTGCTGCGCATGATCGATGACATGCCCGGCGCGGTCATGACGGCCGATCCGGTGCATCACCGCATCAACTACTTCAATGAAGCGACCCGCACACTGCTGCGCCAGATCGGACACCTGCTGCCCATCCAGGCGCAGAACCTGATCGGCATGCCGATCGACTTTCTCCTCGACGGCGCGAAGACAGGCGGACGCGTGCTCACCGACGCCGCCAACCTGCCCTACCGCACGCGCCTGCAGGTTGGCACCGAAGTGCTGGATGTGCAGATCGCGGCGGTGAGGTCGCCGGACGGCAGCTATCTCGGCCCGATGCTGACCTGGGCCATCGTCACCGGCGAAGTGGCCGCGGAGAACCGCATACGCCAGCTCGCCCACTACGACACGCTTACCGGACTTGCCAACCGCAGCAGCTTCCGCGAGCAGCTGGAAGCCAGCCTCGCCCGCCCCAACAGCGCCTGTGGACTGCTGTTCATCGATCTCGACGGCTTCAAGATCGTCAATGACTCCAAGGGCCATCTGGTCGGCGACACATTGCTGGGCATGGTCGCAAGCCGCCTGCGCCGCACCTGCGACTATCCTGGCATCACCATCGCGCGGCTGGGCGGCGACGAGTTCGCGGTGCTGGCGGACCATTGCGCCGAGGACCAGCTGGCCGCTCTGGCCGCGGCACTACTGGACGCACTGACGCAGCCCTATCTCATCGGCACGGATCTGCGGCTGCAGATCGGCGCCTCCATCGGCATCGCGCATGCGCCGCAGCATGGACAGACCGCCGAAACACTGCTGTCGCGCGCCGACATGGCCCTCTATGCGGCCAAGTCCGCCGGCAAGGGCACTTTCATGGTGTTCTCCGCCGGGATGGAAGAGCGCATCCAGGATCGCGTGCGCATCGAAGCGCGGCTGCGCGAAGCGCTCGATGCCGGCGATGAGCTGTGCGTCCACTACCAGCCCATCGTCGACATCGACACGCAGCAGATCACGGCGCGCGAGGCGCTGGTCCGCTGGCAGCTGCCCGGACACGGCTGGATGCCTCCGCTGGAATTCATCCCGGTGGCGGAGGAAAGCGGGCTGATCGACCGCCTCGGCGCCTTCGTGCTGCGCCGCGCCTGCATCGATGCCGCGGGCTGGTCCGATGGCGCGCGCGTCGCCGTGAACATCTCGCCGAGCCAGCTCGGCAAGGGAACACTCGCGCCCACGCTCGCCGATGCGCTGCGCGAAAGCGGCCTGCCGCCCGACCGGCTCGAGATCGAAGTGACTGAAAGCGCATTGGTCAACGACGCGGCCGACTGCATCGCCGACCTGCGCGCGGCGCGCGCACTGGGCGTGCGCGTGGCGCTGGATGACTTCGGCACCGGCTTTTCTTCGCTGGCTCATCTGCGCGCCTTCCCCTTCGACAAGATCAAGGTCGATGGCTCCTTCGTGCGCGATGCGGTGATACGGCAGGACTGCGCCGCGGTGGTGAAGGCGATCGCGGATTAGGGCAAGCGCCTCGGCGTCACCACGGTGGCCGAAGGAGTCGAGACCAGGGAGCAGCTCGATTGCGTGATCGCGGAAGGATGCCGCGAGGTGCAGGGCTACCTGTTCGGAAGGCCGATGCCGAACGTGGCCGAGGCGCAACCGCACCGGCAGCATGCGGCCGGATAAGGTCTCTCGATGATACGCAGGACGGGTTCGCGCCTCGCCGCGCTCTTCCCGAAACAGACCGACAACGAGGAACTGCTCAAGGAACAGGGCGCGACACTGTTCCGGATGGTTCCGTTGCTCTATTTCGTGCTCATCGCCAACAGCTGGGGCCTGTCGGTGTCGTTCTCGAACAGCGCGCCGATTCTCCTGACCGTCGTGTTCCCGCTGGCGCTCACCGCCACCGGCTGCGCGCGGTTCATCATGTGTCTGCGCTGGAAAAAGAACCAGGCCACCACGGAACAGCTGCGCAAGGAGATGGTCCGCACCACCAAGCTCTCCGCCGTTCTGGGCGCCCTGATGTGCATCTGGGCCTTCGCCCTGTTTCCCTACGGAGGCGCCTACGAGAAAACCCACGTCGCCTTCTACCTGGCAATCACCATGCTCGCCTGCATGCTCTGCCTGGTGCAGGTACGCGCGGCGATGCTGAGCGTCTCCATCATCGGTGGGACTTCCTTCCTCGGCTTTTTCGCGTTCAGCGGCATCCTGCCTCTGGCCATCATGGCAGCCTCGTTCTTTCCGGTGATCATTGCGGCGACCTTCATCAGCCTCATCCAGAACCGCGACTTCGCGGGCATGGTCGATGCCCGCACCGAGGCGCGCCGCAAGCACGAGGAACAGAACCGGCTGCTGCGCATGATCGACGACATGCCAGTCGCCGTGATGACAGTCGAACCGGGCACACTCAAGGTCACCTACGCCAACGAAACTTCCAGGAAACTGGTCCGCCAGATCGAGCATCTGCTGCCGATCAGGGTCGACGATCTGCTCGGCGCGTCGGTCGACGTTTTCCATGGGCACCCGCAGCACCTGCGGCGGATACTGGCCGATCCGGCGAACCTGCCGCACCATGAGCGCGTCACGCTTGGGAACGAGGTGCTCGACCTCAAGGCTTCCGCGGTCTTCACAGGCGATGGCGCCTATCTCGGCTCCATGCTGACCTGGGCGCTGGTCACCAAGGAAGCCGCGGCCGAACAGCACATCAGCCATCTGGCGCACCATGACACGCTGACGGGATTGCCCAACCGCACCAGTTTCCACGATGAGCTGGAACGCGGGCTTGCCATGCCCGGCAGTCTGCGCGGGCTGCTCTACATCGACCTCGACGGCTTCAAGATGGTGAACGATACGCGTGGTCACGGAATCGGCGACCTGCTGCTCAATGAAGTGGCCAGGCGGTTGCGCGCCGTCTGCGGCGCGCCGGGGATGCTCGTCGGCCGTCTCGGCGGCGACGAATTCGCCGTGCTCATCCCCCACGGCAACGCAGGGCAGGTGCAGGCCCATGCCGACCGGGTCATTGCCGCGCTGAGCGCCAACTATGATTTCGGGTACGGCAATATCGTGATCGGCGCATCCATCGGCATTGCCCTGACGCCCGACCATGGCGACACCGCGGAAACGCTGCTGGCACGGTCCGACATGGCGCTTTATGCGGCGAAGGAAGCCGGCCGGGGCAACGCACGCCTGTTTGCGCCCGGAATGGAAGACCGCATCAAGCAGCGCGTGCATCTGGAGACCGCGCTGCGCGAGGCATTGCACAACCGCAAGCACCTGCTGGTCTTCTATCAGTCGATCGTCTCTCTCAAGACCAGCGAGATCACGGCGCGCGAAGCGCTGGTGCGCTGGCGCCATCCAGACCATGGCTGGATCTCGCCCGCCGAATTCGTGCCGGTCGCAGAGCAATGCGGCCTGGCCGATGCGCTCGGTGCATTCGTGCTGGAAACGGCCTGCCGCGAGGCGGCCGGCTGGGAGGATGGCGCGCGGGTCGCCGTCAACGTATCGGCCACGCAGCTCGGCAAGGGGACGCTGCATGGCTATGTGCTCGCGGCACTGGCCGCAAGCGGCCTGCCGCCGGACCGGCTGGAGATCGAAATCACCGAAACTGCCCTGCTCGATGACAAGCATGACGTGATCGGGGACCTGCGCCAGATACGCGACCTTGGCGTACACGTCGTGCTCGATGATTTCGGCACCGGCTATTCATCGCTTGCCCACCTGCGCGCCTTCCCCTTCGACAAGATCAAGGTCGATGGCTCATTCGTACGCGATGCCGTGGTCCGGCACGACTGCGCCGCGGTGGTGAGAGCCATCGCGGACCTGGGCAAGAACCTCGGCGTCACCACGGTGGCCGAGGGCGTCGAAACGCAGGAGCAGCTCGACTACGTGATCGCGGCCGGATGCAGCGAAGTCCAGGGCTATCTGTTCGGCGTGCCGGCGCCGATCACGGTCGCGACCGGCGTGGACGACAGGATCAGGCTCCCGGCGCAGACCCACCGGCGCGCGGTCGGGTAAACCATCTTGTCGGGCCGCCCGGCCGCAGACATCATTCCCCCTTCTCATTCTCTACCCAGGCCGGGCAGGAGTTCTTGCGTGAAGCCGAAGGCCACCTTCCGCGGTGTGGTGCTGGATCGACCCGTGAAGCAGCCCGTGGCACGCCCCGCGAACGCGGGACCGCCGAAGATCCGTGTAGGCCGCGAAACCGCGGGACGCGGCGGCAAGGGCGTGACCGTGATCACCGGCCTGCCGCTGACGGGCGATGCGCTCGAGGAGCTCGCCGGCAAACTCAAACGCGCCTGCGGCGCCGGCGGCGCGGCCCGGGGAGATCGCATCGAGATCCAGGGCGAGCATCGCGACCGGCTGGTCGCGGAACTGCAAAAGCTGGGCTACGACGCCAAACGCGCGGGCGGATGAACGTCCGCGCGGCGCCCCCTCAGTGGTGCGCGTGCTCGTGCGCGGGCTTGCCCTGATCCATCAGCGATCGCACCTTGAGCTTCACGGTGACCGGCTGCCCGCCGCTGAACGTCAGGGTCACCGGCACTTCGTCATCCACCTTGAACGACGCCGTGAGCCCCTCGAACATCAGGTGGTAGCCACCCGGCTCGAAGTGCAGCATCTGCCCCGGCGCCAGTTCCAGTGAGGCCACCGGCCGCATGCGCGCCACACCCTGGGCATCGACGCTGCTCTGGTGCACCGTCACCCCGGCTGCCGCCGGCGAGCTCACCTGCACCAGCTTGCGTGCCTGGCTGCCGGTGTTGCGCAACATGAAGTAGCCGACACCGGTCCTGGCGCCCGGCGGCGTCTCGCGCGTCCAGCCGTCGGTGATCTCGACATCCGCCAGCGCTGGCCCCGCAAGGCTTGCACAGAGCAACAGGCAGGCCAGGCGCAGGCCGCGGAAAGCATGGGTTTTCATGCGGGGAATCTTACTACGCGCCTCCGGAATGCCGCGCGCTTCTTGCCCGCCGGGCCGCTACCCCCTAGCCTTCGCGCCCCATGCTGGTATTCGACGATGTCACGCTGCGCCGCGGCCCCCGCGTCCTGTTCGCCCAGGCGAGCTTCAGCCTGTTCCGTGGCGAGAAGGTCGGCATCACGGGCGAGAACGGCAGCGGCAAATCGAGCCTCATGGCCCTGGTGCGCGGCGAGCTCACACCCGACGCCGGCCATTTCGAAATGCCCACGAGCCTCGAAGTGGCCCATGTGGCGCAGGACGTGGAGGCCACGGACCGCGAGGCGATCGAATTCGTGCTCGATGGCGATGCGCGGCTGCGCCGGCTGGAAGCGCAGATCGCAGCCGCGGAGGCCGCCCATGCCGACGGCATGAAGCTCGCCAACCTCTACACGCAGTACGCCGCCGTGGGCGGCTACGACGCGCGCTCACGCGCCGCGCAGCTGATGCACGGCCTGGGCTTCACCTCTGTGGACGAGACCCGCCCGGTGCGCGATTTCTCCGGCGGCTGGCGCGTGCGGCTCAACGTGGCCAAGGCGCTGATGTGCCCTTCGGACCTGCTGCTGCTGGACGAGCCCACCAACCACCTCGACCTCGATGCCATCGTGTGGCTCGAGGGCTGGCTTGCGGAATATTCCGGCACGCTGCTGCTCATCGCGCACGACCGCGAGTTCCTCGACCGGGTGGTGAACCGCATAGTGAACATCGAAGGCGGGAAGGCAGAGGTCTACCGCGGCAACTACAGCGCCTTCGAGGAAGCGCGCGCCGCGCGCCTGGCGCAACAGAGCGCGCTGTACGAAAAGCAGCAGCGCGAGATCGCGCACATGGAATCGTTCGTCGAACGCTTTCGCGCCAAGGCCACCAAGGCGCGCCAGGCGCAGAGCCGCATCAAGGCGCTGGAGCGCATGCAACGCATCGCGCCCGCGCATGTGGATTCGCCCTTCGAGTTCTCCTTTGCTGAACCGGCGAAACTGCCACGGCCGCTGCTCGCCATCGAGCAGCAGTCCACCGGCTACGGCGACCGCATCCTGCTCAGCGACGTGGACCTCACCGTGTATCCCGGCGACCGCATCGCGCTCCTGGGCCGCAACGGCGCCGGCAAATCCACCCTGATCAAGATGCTCGCCGGCGAACTCGCCGGTCGTGGCGGCTCACGCAATGACGCGCGCGATCTGGCCATCGGCTATTTCGCCCAGCACCAGCTCGAACAGCTCGATCCGGACGCCTCGCCGCTGTTGAATCTGGCGCGTCACGGACAGAAGGTGGGTCGTCGCGACACGGAACAGGAGCAGCGCAATTACCTTGCCGGCTTCGGTTTCCGCGGCGACCGCGTGTTCGAATCCGTGGGGCCGTTTTCCGGCGGCGAGAAGGCCAGGCTGGCGCTGGCGCTGGTCGCCTATTCGCGCCCCAACCTGCTGCTGCTGGACGAGCCCACCAACCACCTTGACCTGGAGATGCGCCAGGCGCTGGCCATGGCCTTGCAGGAATACCTGGGCGCCGTGGTGATGGTCTCCCACGACCGGCACCTGCTCGCGACGGTGAGCGACCGTTTCCTGCTGGTCGGCGGTGGGCGAGTCACCGAGTTCGACGGCGACCTGGACGACTACGCACGCTGGCTGGCCGCGGCGCGCAACGACGAGGGCGACGGCTCGGCTTCCAGGCCGACCGCAGCAGCCAGGCCCGCCACCGCGGCGCAGCCGGCGCAGACCGCGGCCACGCAGCCCGGCGCAAAGCCGCGCATCAACCCCTCCGCGCTGCGCTCACGCCTGGCGCGCTGCGAAAAGCGGCTGCAGGAGCTGACCGCGCAGACCGCCGATCTGGATGCAAAGCTTGCTGATCCGGCGCTGTATGCGAACGGCGGCGGCGAGGCACGCGAACTCACCGCGCGGCGCGCGCGCGTGGCGCAGGAAACCAGCGAAGTGGAAACCGAATGGCTGGAACTGGGTGAACAGCTCGAGGCCGCCGGCCTCTGACAGGCTGCCCGAAGGCTCGCGCCCCATCCTGATCTGCCGGATGGCCGCCGAGGCAGGGGAGCCACGCAGGTTTGCACACAATAATTCCTGCGAATAAGAATTGTTCTTATTAAGATTGCTGGTGCATGCATCCGCCCCCTCGCGCCCGCATTCTGCTTCTGGAGGACAACGTCCGCCTGGTCCAGAACCTGTTCGCCTATCTGGAGCCCCGCGGCTACCTGCTCGATGCGGCCCAGGATGGCGATGCGGGACTGGCGCTGGCGCAGGAAGGCAGCTACCACGCGCTCATCCTCGACTGGGGCCTGCCTTCGAGGGAGGGGCTGGACATCATCCGCGAGCTGCGCGCCCGCGACAGCGATGTCCCCATCCTCATGCTCACTGCCCGCGGTGAAATCGAAGACAAGGTCAATGCCTTTCGCACCGGCGCCGACGACTACCTCACCAAACCCTTCGCCCTGGCGGAGCTCGAAGTAAGGATCGAGGCATTGCTCGCGCGCTCGCGCGGACGGCGCCGCAAGCTGCAGGTGGAGGACCTGGCCTTCGATCTGGACACGCAGAGCGCGCAGCGCGGATCGCGCCATGTACCGCTCTCGCACAGCGCGCGGCGCCTGCTCGAAGCGCTGATGCGCGCCAGCCCCGCTGTGGTGACACGCACCGAACTGGAAAGCACCTTGTGGGGAGACGACCCTCCCGAGGGCGACATGCTGCGCTCGCATATGTATGAACTGCGGCGCGCCATCGACGGCGACAGTGATGTGAAGCTGCTGCACACCTTGCGCGGCGTGGGGTACCTGCTGGCGGCACGGGGAGAGAACCGGTGACCAGCGCGAGCCTGCAGCGGCGGCTCACGCTCGGCATGCTCACGTACATGCTGCTGCTGTCGCTGGCAGTGGCCGCGCACGGCCTGTTCGTGAACGAGAATGTGGAGGCGGCGATCTGGAATTCACTGCTGCAAAGTGAGCATGCGTACTTCCGGGAACGCATGAGCTCCGACCCCGGATACCGCTGGACCGATACCGAGCTGCTGCAGCTTTACGGCCATGGCAGCACACACGCCATCCCGCGGGAGTTCGACCTGCCGCCCGGCACGCACGACGAGATCGCCCTGGACGAACGCCAGTATGTGGCGCTGGTGACCGGCACCGGCGACGCCCGCAGCGTCATGGCGCTGGACATCACGGCCATGGAGGCCAAGGAGATGGAGTTCGTCCGGGTGATCCTCGTGTCGTCGGCGGCCATCGTCCTGGTCCTGACGCTGCTGACATACCTTGGCGTTGCGCGGCTCGTCCGGCCCCTCACCTCGCTCGCCCGCTCCATCCACAGCCTGCTGCCCGATCGCAGCGGACAGCGCATTGCGGTCGAAGCCAGGGCGCCGCGGGAAGCGCGGATCATTGCCAGGAGCGTCAACACCTACCTTGCGCGCAATGACGAATACGTGGAGCGCGAACGCCATTTCATCCGCATGGCCAGCCACGAGCTGCGCACGCCCATCGCCGTGCTGATCAGCAGCGCCGAGGTGGCCCTGGATCAGCAGGCGATGAAACGCCCGGTGGAATCACATCTGCAACGCATCATCGCCACCGCCAACGAGATGCAGGACACGGTCGCGTTGCTGCTGGTCCTGGCGCGCGATCCGCAGCGCCTGCGTTCGATGATGGAACCGGTGGATCTGGTCGAACTGCTCGACTCCGTGGTGCAGGATCACCGCGTCCTCGCGGGAGCCAGGCAACTGCACTTCGACCTCGTCATCACCGCCCCGTGTACGGTGCAGGCGCCCAGACAGATACTCGCCGCCACCATCGGCAATCTGGTCCGCAATGCCATCGAGAACAGCGAGCACGGCACCATCCGTGTCCACGCCACGGCGTCGCAGGTCGTGGTGGAAGACCCTGGGCACGGACTTTCCGATGCCGAGCGCGGCCGCATCTACACGCAGCTGGCGCGCGCCGGCGTTAGCGACACCAGAGGCGGCATCGGCATCGAACTGATATCCCGGGCCTGCGCCCATCTGGGCTGGCATCTCGATGTGGAATCTCCGCCGGCTGGCGGCACTCGCGCCACGCTGCACTTTTCCAGACCGCAACCGGCCTGAAGGAACGCGTACCTTACAGATGCCCGGCGCGCTCGCGCTTGGTGCGCAGATAACGCTCGTTGTGCTCGTTGGGCGTGCCCGGCAGCGTCTCGATCGACACCACGTCGATGCCGCGCTCACGCAGCGCGCTGACTTTGTGCGGGCTGTTGGACAGCAGGCGGATGCGCACCACGCCCAGACTGCGCAGCATGGCGGCGGCGATGCCGTAGTCGCGTTCATCGGCGCTGAATCCCAGGTGCCGGTTCGCATCCACCGTATCCAGCCCGTCATCCTGCAACTGGTAGGCGCGCAGCTTGTTCGCAAGGCCGATGCCGCGGCCCTCCTGCGCCAGATACAGCAGCACGCCGCCGCCGGCGGCATCGAGCCGCTGGATGGCCGTGTGCAGCTGCTCGCCGCAGTCGCAGCGCAGGCTGCCCAGCAGATCGCCGGTGAAGCAGGACGAATGCACACGCACCGGAACCGGCTGCGCGGCATCCACTTTCCCCACCACCACGGCCACATGTTCGGCGGCGTCGCGACGATCACGGAACAGCACCAGCCTGCTGGCGATGTCGCCCTTGAGCGGCACCGCCGCCTCGCTGACCTGCAGCAGGTCCGCATCCACCGGCAGCGCATGGCGCTGCACCTGCGGCGCCGTCACCGCGAGCACATTCGCGGGCAACGCCCCCCGAAACACCGGACTGACCAGCAACGCCGGCAGCAGCTGGGCAAACTTGGCCAGCTGCACGGCCGCCACCACGGGCTGATCGCCCGGAATGCCGGCCTCCACCGCCTTGCCCAGCACCTGGCGCCAGCCCGCGGCGTTCCAGCATTGCCCGAGCGCCAGCACACGCTCAGCCTCCACGCCATCGGGCAGCGCCAGCAGCACGTCCTTGGCCTCGCAGGCCCCCAGGGCGGCCGCGCGCTCGCCAGTGACCGCCACCATCGCATTCCTCGACAGCAGCCACTGCACGGGCTCGAGCGTGGCCGTCTCCAGCGCCAGCACCAGCCGCCAGCTCGCATCCTTGCCCTGCCCCGCCGTCACGGCCACCAGACGACCACGCCGCAGCTCCTCGACCACGCGGTCGACGGCCACCAGCGCCGCATCGCCCTGCGGGGGTGCGGCATGGGTGTCGGGGATTGCTGGGGCGTTCAGGGCGTTCTCCGGTGGGTAAACCGCGATTCTACCCGACACGTCAACGGCCTACCGTCCGGTGCAGGAAGCTCATGACGCGGTCCGCGGCTTCGCCCTGAAAAAAGGCCTCGCCGCCGTGGCCGGCGCCATTGAGCACCATGAATTCCACGAACAGCCCGGCCTTGCGGTAGGCCCCCACCAGCTCATGGGCCTGGTTGATGGGCATCTGCACGTCCTGGTCGCCGTGCAGCAGCATCAGCGGCGGATCGCCGCGATCCACATGGAAGACCGGGCTCGCCTGCTGGGCCAGCTCCGGCACCTCCTCAGGGGGAGCGCCCAGCAACTGCCGCAGCGCCGGCCCGCGCACCTCCAGGCCCGCAGGCGTCGACTGCGCGAGGATGGTGGCGAGATTGCTGGCGCCGTAGTAGCTCACGATGGCCTGCACATCCGAGGACTGATCCAGGTACTCGCCCTCCTCGCCCTCGAGTTCGGCATCCCCGTTGGTCACGCCCGCAAGCGCGGCGAGATGGCCGCCCGACGAGACCCCCATCAGCGCGATGCGCTCGGCGCGGTAGCCATACTCCCCTGCCTTGGCGCGCAGGAAGCGCAGCGCCGCCTTGATGTCGTGGGTGTTCGCCGGAAACGGCGCGATATTGGTGGAGCGGTAATCCACGCTCGCCACCGCGAAGCCGCGCTCGACCAGGAACGCCGGATAGGCCGACTTGTCGCCGGCGGACCAGGCGCCGCCATGCAGATACACCAGCAGCGGCGGCCGGCGCTCGTTCGCGGGCAGATGCAGGTCCAGCATCAACGACGTGTCGTCGACGGTGGCATAGACCACATCGCTGAGACTGCGGCCAGACTGTGCGGACATGGCGACAGCTGGCAGCAGCAATGCCAGCACCAGGCTGCGGGCTGCGGTCAGATTCACGGGCATGTCCTCGAGGCGGCTTCGACTGCGCGATCCTACCCGCAAACCGCACCGGTGGCGCCCACCCCGAATAATGCTAGCCTGCCCATTATGGGGCCGCCGGCCCGAATCGCCTGATGAGGTGTGCCATGAACAAAGCCAGAGTGATGCTGACAGGCCTGCTGCTGATGATGGCGGGCTCCGCGGTCTGGGCCGATGCCTATGACGACACGCTCAAACTGTTCCGCGATGCGGGACAGAGCGCCACCTTCTTCAACAAGAGCTATGGCTACGCCTTATTCCCCACCATCGGCAAGGCCGGACTGGTGGTGGGCGGCGCGCATGGCGACGGCAAGGTGTATGTGGGTGGCCGCTATGTCGGCGACACCACGCTGACCAAACTCAGCATCGGCTTCCAGGCCGGCGGCCAGGCGTACAGCCAGATCATCTTCTTCCAGAACAAGAAAGCCTTCGATACCTTCACCGGCCGCGACTTCGAGTTCAGCGCCAACGCCAGCGCGGTGCTGATCACCGCGGGCGCCACGGCGGAGGCCGGCACCACCGGCGCATCGGCCACGGCCAGCGCCACCAAGCGCGACGCGCGGACGATAGGCCAGTACGAGAACGGCATGGTGGTGTTCACCATCGTCAAGGGCGGCGCCATGTACGAGGCTTCGCTCGCCGGCCAGCGCTACAAGTTCAAGCCCGCGAGGTAGGCGCGCAGCCGCTCGTCGTCCGCGCGCCGCAGGAAATCGCGCACCTTGCCGATGAAGGCGGGGGTGGCGGTCCGGACGCATTCATGCAGCCATGGCAGCGCCTCATCGAGGCGCTGCTGCTCCATCAGCAGGCGTGCGTAATTGAACTGGCCGCGGAAGTCGCCGGCTTCGGCTGCGCGGCGATAGCAGTCGAAGGCCGCTTCGCGATCGGCAGGCACTTCCCAGCCATCCTCGTGGAAGCCGCCAACGATGTTGATGGACTTGGCGTGGCCCATTGCCGCGGCCTTGCCGAACCAGTGAAAAGCCTGCGCGCGGTCGCTTTCCACTCCGCGTCCCAGCATCAGCGAGGTGGCGTAGTTGTACATGCCCCAGTCCAGACCCGTCTGTGCGGCGAGGCGATACCAGTAGGTCGCCATCATCGGGTCCGCTTTCACGCCCGTGCCCAGCTCGTAACAGCGACCGAGCATGTTGAAGGCCATGGGGTGATCGGCGCGCGCCGCGCGCCGGAACCAGTACACGGCGCGTTCCTCATCCTGCGGCACGCCATGCCCCGCGAGCAGGAACTGGCCCAGTGCGGTCTGGGCCTGTGCCGAACCGTGCCCCGCGGCCAGTTCCAGCCACGGGGCCGCCGCTTCCGGCGGCCCCGCCAGCACAGAGCGCAACTGCTCGGCCGTGATGCGCAGCTCGGGCGCCGTGGCGCGGATCATCAAAGCCGGGCGCTGAGGCTCACCGTCGCCGAGCGACCCGGCGCCACCGACGCATAGTGCGCGGCGTAGGCGCGGTCGAAGTAGCGCTTGTCGGCGAGATTCTGCACGTTGAGCTGCAAGGTGTAGCGATCGCTCATCGTGTAGTTCGCCATCGCGTCGAAGCGCACGTAGGAAGGAACCCACTTGGGTGCGTTGGGATTGACGCCGCCGTACACCTTGGCCATGTAGTTGCCACCGCCACCCAGGGTGAGGTTCGGCAACACCTGGAAGGTGGTCCACAGGCTGGCACTGTGCTTGGGTGTGTTGGGGAACGGCTGACCATCCTGCAGGCCGAAATTCGCGCCGGAGCCGCCCGCCCGCACCAGCTCGCTGTCGAGCATGGTGTAGCCGCCGAACACCTGCCATTTGTCGGTGACGCTGCCCGAAGCGCCCAGCTCCACGCCCTGCACGCGCTTCTCGCCGGCCATCTGGATGGTGCCGTCCTGCTGCGTGATGCGCGCGTTGGTGGTCTCGGTACGGAACAGCGCCGCGGTCAGCGCCAGGCGGTTGCCGGCCAGATCCCACTTGGTGCCCAGCTCGTACGAGCGGTTCTTCTCCGGCTCGAGGTCCTGCGTGGTGGCGGAAAGGCCCTGGCTCTCGCTGCCCTGCGCCAGCGTCGCGTTGAGCGGCGTGGAGGAGGTGGCGTACGAGGTATAGATGCTGCCGTTGGCCAGCGGCTTGAACACCAGGCCCGCCTGCCAGTTGAACAGGTCGTCGCTGTAGGCGAGCCGCGTGCGCGCGTTGTTGCTGACGACGCCGAGGGTTTCAGTCTCGTAGTGATCGGTACGCGCTCCCAGGCTCAGCAGCCACTTCGGCGTGAGCGTGAGCGTGTCGAAGACGTAGACCGATCGGGTGTTCGACTCGGCGTTGGACGGATTCGCCGAACGCGTCATCGTGCCGGCCCAGGGGTCGTTCGGGTCCGGATCGAACAGACTGGTGCAGTTGTATCCACCCGCAGCGCCGACATTCGCGCCGCAGCTCCAGTTCGGGTTCATCACCTGGTTCGGCGCGGTACCGCTCAGCATGGCGCCGCTGCCAGTGCCCGGCGTCGCCACGTAGGAGTAGTTCTCGCCCTGCTCACGGCTGATCTCGAAGCCGGCGGCATACGAGTGCTGGATGGCGCCGGTCGCGAACAGGCCGGAAAGGCTCAGCTGATCGGCCACCGTATGCACGGTGGTCGCGCGCGTGTTGATGCGCCGCCAGACATAGCCGTAATAGATGTTGCCCTGGCTGTCGTCCGGCTGCGTCCAGACATAGTTCTGCGCCGTGCGCGAGTAGCGGGCCACGTTGCGCAGGATCGCGTGCTCATTGAACTGATGCTCGATCTGCAGCGTGGTCGTGTCCGCGTGATCGCGGTAGAAGTCACGGTTCTTGAGGCCGTAGAAATTGCTAAGGTCCACATCCACCGGACGGCCGTCTCCGGTCTGCAGGACCCGCGCCGGCGCATCGGCATGGGAGCGCAGCGTCGGGTTGTCGTAGGGGACGCCGGTGTCGGGCAGGTTGTCGCTCTGCAGGTGATAGTGGCTCAGCGTGATCGGCGTGCGGGTGCCCAGGCCAAAGGCAATGGACGGCGCAACGCCCCAGCGATTGTTGTAGACCTCGTCGCGACCCGCGACATCCGCGTCGTGGTACAGCGCATTGAGGCGCAGCGCCGCGGTTTCGCCGAGTGTGATGTTGCCGTCGACGGTGGCGCGCTTGTAGTCCGCCGTGCCCAGGCCCAGCGTGCCGCGCAGGAAGTTTTCCGCGCGCCCCGTCTTGCTGACGAGGTTGAGGCTGCCGCCGGCGCTGCCGCGACCACCCACGGTGCCATCCGGCCCCTTGGTGACTTCCACCGCCTCGAGATTGAAGACTTCACGCGACTGCGCGCCGATATCGCGCATGCCGTCGATGTAGGTGCTGCTCTGCGCATCGAAGCCGCGCAGGAAGGGACGGTCGCCGACCGGGTTGCCGCCCTCGCCGGCGCCGAGCGTGATGCCGGGGGTGGTGCGCAGCGCCTCGACCAGCGAGGTCGCGCCAGTGCTCTCCATGACCTGAGCCGTGATCACCGTGACCGACTTCGGGGTATCGACCAGCGCCGCGGTGTACTTGGGCGAGGAAGCCGTATCCGCCTTGAATTCCTCGACCACCTCCTCGACCGAGACCTTCTCGAGCTGGGTCGCGCTCTGCTCGGTCTCCTGGGCCGCGGCGCGCAACGAGGCGGCCGAGGAAGCCAGGGCAACGCCAAGCGTGGCGGTGAACAGCTTCTGCGTCTGGGTGGGAGTGGGCAGGGTGAGCGGACGAGCAGGCTTGGGCATCAATGAGTCCTCGATCAATAGCAATGTGCATGCGAACACGAATGGTTCTCATTGATGGTACAAACTCGAATGTCGGCGTTATGTCGGTGACTTGACCTTGCCATCGCTGGAAGGTCTAGATTCATTCCGGCGGCGATTTGCCGTATCTCCCGGGGGCATTCCAGGTGAAACTCATCGTTGAAGGCATGACTTGCGGCCACTGCGTAAAGGCCGTCACCAGCGCAATCCAGAAGCTCGATGGCAATGCCCGGGTCGTGGTCGACCTGCCGGCGCGCAGCGTCCGGATCAACGGCGCGGTCACGCCGCAGCAGGCCACGCAGGCCATCCAGGACTGCGGCTACAACGTCACCGGCAGCGCGGAAGAAACCTAGCCTGGCTGCGACTTGCCGGCGCTGCCCGCAAGATCGGCCAGGATGGGGCAATCCGGCCGGTGATCACCGGCGCAGGAACTCACCAGCGCCTGCAATGTATCGACCATCTGCTGCAGCTCATCCATGCGCTCGCGCAACTGCGTGATGTGCTGCTGCGCCACGCGCTTGACGTCGGCGCTCTTGCGCGAGCGGTCGCCCCACAGCGCCAGCAGATCCGCGATTTCCGCCAGCGAGAACCCCAGGTCGCGCGCCCGGCGCACGAAACGCAGCTTGTGCACATCCGCGTCGGTGTAGGCGCGGTAACCCGAGCCGGTGCGCACGACCTGCGGCAGCAGACCGATCTGTTCGTAGTAGCGGATCATCTTGGCCGAGACACCCGACGCCTTCGACGCCTGCCCGATATTCATCCGCCCCTCCAGCGCCGCAGCCGCAGCGCATTGCCGACCACGAACACACTGGACATCGCCATCGCGCCGGCGGCGAACACCGGCGACAGCAGGATGCCGAATGCCGGATACAGCACGCCCGCCGCCACCGGGATCAATGCGGTGTTATAGGCGAAGGCCCAGAACAGGTTCTGGCGGATGTTGCCGATGGTGGCCCGCGACAAGGCGATGGCCGTCGGCACGCCCTGCAGATTGCCGGACATCAGCACCACATCCGCGGACTCCATCGCGACATCGGTGCCGGTGCCGATCGCAAGGCCCACATCGGCCTCGGCCAGCGCCGGCGCATCGTTGATGCCGTCGCCGACGAACGCGACCGCGCCGTGCGTGGTCTTGAGCCGTTTCACCGCATCGACCTTGCCTGCCGGAAGCACCTCGGCCACAACCTCGTCGATGCCCAGCTGATCGGCGATGGCGCGCGCGGTGCGGGCGTTGTCGCCGGTGATCATCGCCACCTTAAGGCCCAGCTGATGCAGCGTATCGATGGCGACGCGCGACTGGGGCTTGATGGGGTCCGCGACCGCGATAATCGCGGCCAGCCGGCCGTCGATGGCGGCATACAGCGGCGACTTGCCCTCGCTGCCCAGTCGTTCCGCGACCGCCGCGAACACCTGCACGCTGAGCCCCAGCTCGCGCATGTAGCGATCGGCGCCGACCTCGACCCGCACGCCATCCGCGGTCGCGCGCACACCCATGCCGGTCACCGACTCGAACTCGCCCAGCGCCGGCAGCGCAATGCCCTGCGCCTCGGCGGCCTCGACAATGGCGCGCGCGATCGGATGCTCCGAGCGTGATTCCACCGCCGCGACCATGGCCAGCACATGCTCGCGCGCGAAACCGCCGGTGACCTCCAGATCCGTCAGCGCCGGACGACCTTCGGTCACCGTGCCGGTCTTGTCCACCGCCACCACGCGCGCGCCTTTGAGCAACTGCAGCGCCTCGCCCTTGCGAAACAACACGCCCAGCTCAGCGCCGCGCCCGGTGCCGACCATGATGGAGGTTGGCGTAGCCAGACCCATCGCGCAGGGACAGGCAATGATCAGCACCGCCACCGCGTTGACCAGTGCGAAAGTCAGCGCCGGCTCCGGACCGAACACCAGCCACACCAGGAAGGTGGCGAGCGCGGCCAGCATCACCGCCGGCACAAACCACATCGTGACCCTGTCCACCAGCGCCTGGATGGGCAGCTTGGCGCCCTGCGCCTGCTCCACCATGCGGATGATCTGCGCCAGCAGGGTCTTGCCGCCTACCGCGGTTGCCCGCAGCGCGAATGCTCCGGTCTGGTTGACCGTGCCGCCGACCACGGTGCTGCCGACGATCTTTTCCACTGGCACCGGCTCACCGCTGATCATCGATTCATCGACGAAGCTGCCTCCTTCAAGCACCTCGCCATCCACCGGCACGCGCTCACCGGGGCGCACTTCGAGCACATCGCCTTCAACCACCTGCTCGACGGGGATATCCACGCTGCGACCATCACGCAGCACATGGGCGACCCTGGCCTGCAAACCGACCAGACGTTTGATCGCTTCGGAAGTGCGGCCTTTGGCCCGCGCTTCGAGAAAGCGGCCCAGCAGCACCAGCGCCACGATCACCGCCGCGGCCTCGTAATACACATTCACCGTGCCTGCCGGCAGCAGGCGCGGCGCAAAGGTGGCGACCACCGAGTAAGCGTATGCGGCCAGCGTGCCCACCGCGACCAGCGAGTTCATGTCCGGCGCCATTCGCGCCAGCGCGGGAAACCCGAGGAGATAGAAACGGCGACCAGGAATGATTAGCACCAGCGTGGTCAGCACGAACTGCAGCAGCCAGCTCCACTGCATGCCGATGCTGCGCATGATCAGCCCGTGCATGGCAGGAATCAGATGCGAGCCCATCTCCAGCACGAACACCGGCAATGCCAGCGCGGTCGCCAGGATCAGGTCTCGTTTCAATGCCGCACGCTCGGCATCCTTGCGCTGCGCGGCCTCCTCATCGACCTGTGTGTCCGACTCAAGCGCCTTGCCGACGTAGCCGGCCTTCTCGACCGCGGCCAGCAGCGCGTCGATGCTGGCCGTGCCACGCACGGTGGCGCGCTCGGTCGCGAGGTTGACGCTGGCCTCGGTCACGCCGGGCACCGCATTGAGCGCGCGCTCGACGCGGCCCACGCAGGAGGCGCAGCTCATGCCCTCGATCCGCAGATCGGCGGGAGCTGTACTGGCGCTGATGTTGCTGACCGACTCACTCATTGACGCATCCTCGATCACTGACCTCATGGCCAGTCTGAGCCTTGACATCATGGTAAGGTCAAGCACGCTTCCCTGCATCCGCAGTCGATAGCGCGGCTGCTCCAGCCCGCCGAAACGGATCACTTCGTCCTGAAACCGAAGAACTCGGCATTCTTCGAGAGCCCGCCGGATTCGCTGCTGAGCTACCTGCGAGTGCGGCGGCTGATTCTCACCGGGCTATCGGTGGAAAGCCGCGGACCTTCGCATTTAAGAATTCGCGCAACGCGTCATTTCTGCGGTTCATCCTCGCGAACCTCGCCCCGCCATGCTCCTGTCTCTTCGCCGCGCGCCTCGATGAAGCCTTTGAAGCCGCGCAGGGCATTGTCGACCCCCCGGTTCACCATTCCCAATGCGTCACCGAGGTTTTCCACAAAGCCTTCCGGGTCATAGATCATGGCAAGACGCACGCGGGTCAGACCTTCGCCGATGTCGTCAAAGAAGATCGTTCCGGCATTGACCGTTCCCGACACGCTCCTCCAGGAAATATGGCTGTCGGGTTCCTGCTCCGTGATCTCGACCTTCCATTGCTCGTCCACGCCGCCCCAGAATCGGGCACTCCAGCGCAGATGGGTGTCGTCTTCCTGATGCACCGATCTGATCGCCGACATGAAACGAGGGAACTCCTCGAATTGGGTCCACTGGTTGTATGCGTTGCTCAGGGGCGCCTTCACCTCGATCGTCTTTTTCAGCCTTTGCATGACGACTCTCCTGTTCAGCTGCCGGCCCACCAGTTCGCAAACAGCAACATGGCGGACGGGATCACGGAGGTCTGTCGGCAGCACAGCGGGCCGCGTGTAGGAGTCAGCTTATGTCTGGGACGAGCACCCACTTGGAATCAGCCGCCCCCTGATCCACCGCGCCATTGGTTCCGGAGGTCCGTGCGGACGTCGCGGATGCGGAAGATGGTGCCCGGGGCCGGAATCGAACCAGCGACACGCGGATTTTCAATCCGCTGCTCTACCAACTGAGCTACCCGGGCATTCGGGCTCGAAGGGGCGCGTATTAGACCGGGGGCGGCTTCCGGGCGTCAAGCTCGCCGCGCCGGAAGCGCCGATCCGGCCGGTCAGCTCGCCGGCGTGGTGAATTCGGCCGGCTTCTGGGAGCCGCCGCCGAAGAGGTATTTCTCCATCTCGGCTTCGAGGAACTTGCGCGCCTTGGGGTCCACCGGCGTGAGCCGGTATTCGTTGATCAGCATGGTCTGGTGACGCACCCAGCCGCTCCAGGCCTCCTGCGAGACCTCGTTGAAGATGCGCTCACCCAGGGGGCCGGGGTAAGGCTGACGGGCAAGGCCAGGGGCCTCGCGCTTGAGCAACACACAATTGACGGTGCGGGTCATCGAAGCGGTGATTTGTGCAGCAACAGGGAAACAGGGGCCGGAAGCCCGATGCTTGCCGGCTTCGCAGGGTTATACCACAGCCCCCGGGCACCGGACTCCGCGACGGCGGAAGCGCCATGCGCGCGCTCATCCACGTCGACCCACAATGGGTGGATGGCGAGATCGAAATGCGTGAAGGCATGCTGCAACACCTCGCCATCACGCAGGGCGGCACCCTGCCCCGCCCACTGCCGCGCTGCCTCACAGGCCGCGTCCTGCTCCTCGAACTCGGGAGGCGACCACAGGCCGCCCCACACGCCGCGCGCGGGCCGTTGCAGCAGCCATATGCCGCCATCGGTCCGCTGCGCGATCAGCATCCAGGTGCGGCGCTGACGGCGCCGCAGCGGCTTCTTCGGCGCGGGGTAATCCTCGGGATGCCCCTGGGCATGGGCGACGCAGCGCGCCACTAACGGGCACTGCGCGCAGCGCGGCTTGCGGCGCGTGCACAGCGTGGCGCCCAGATCCATCATGGCCTGGGTGTAGGCAGCTACGTGCTCACGCGGCGTCAGCGCCGCGGCAAGCTCCCACAACTGGTTCTCGAAAGCACGCTCACCGCTGCGGCCAGGCACGGCGAACAGGCGCGCGAGCACGCGACGCACATTGCCATCGAGGATGGGATGCGACTGGTCGCAGGCCAGCGCCAGAATGGCGCCCGCCGTGGAACGGCCCACGCCCGGCAGCGCCGCGACACTGTCGAAGTCGCCGGGAAAGAGGCCCTCGTGCCGGTCGCGCACCTGCTGCGCGGCGCGCTGCAGATTACGCGCCCGCGCGTAGTAACCCAGCCCCGCCCACAGATGCAGCACCTCGTCCTGTGGCGCATCGGCGAGCGCGACCACATCGGGAAAGCGCGCCAGGAAACGCTCGAAGTAGCCGATGACGGTGGCGACCTGGGTCTGCTGCAGCATCACTTCGGATACCCACACGCGATAGGGCGTGCGCTCGCGCTGCCAGGGCAGGTCGTGCCGGCCATGCTGGCGATGCCAGTCCAGCAGCGCCGGAGCAATGGGTTCGATGGGCTCCACGCTCACTCCACGGTGAGCACGACATCATGCGCCGTGGCGCCTGAAAGCCGGGCCTCGCTGATGCGCAGCACACCCTTTGCATCCAGCGACTCGAGCGTGGCCACCGGCAGCTCGAAAGGATCGCTCTTGGCTTCGGGCGGTTCGAGATAGCGATCCACATCCATGGTGTCAGCGTCCAGCCTGAAGCGCAGCACCAACGGCGACAACGCCGGAAGCTGCACTTCTCCCTGCAGCCGCGTATCGTCGAGTTTCACATCCAGTGCGGTGAGGTTCATTGCGCCATCACTGTAGTTCGCCTGAGCGGACAGCTGCAGGGCGCCGAAGACCTGTGGATCGCGCGTCAGCGGCGCTGTGATACCCAATGCCTGAAGCTGCCCGCGCAGCGAGGGCGTGGAGACTTTGAGCTGCGCCGCGAAGGACTCGGCATTCGCGACTTCGAACTGCCCCTCGATATCAGTGCTGTCGAAGCGCGCGCTGAAGCGGGGCAACGATAGCTGCGGCCCCTCCACGACGAAGCCCAGCCGCGGCGCATCCAGCGCAAACACCGCGCCGGCCGCGGGCAACGGCCCGCCGAAAAGGCGCCCATCGAGTTCGACATCGCGCAGCGCCTGCGGCAGGGCGCCTTCTCCGGGTTCGAGACCGAGCGCGAGATCCAGCTCCTCGACGCGCCAGCGTGCGTCGCTGACTGCGTCCACGTAGCTGATGTGCGCCTGCTTCAGTGTCACGGACTCGACGGCGATCCGGGTACTCCCAGCGGACTCTGTGGCGGCAGGCAGGGAAAAATCCCAGTTGGCAACGCCGCCGGCATCGCGCCGCAGTTCGAGCACCAGGCCATCGATGGTCACGCCATCGATCAGCACGCGCCGATCCAGCAAGGGTCGCAGGGCAAGCCCGAAGCTCACCCGCTTCCAGCTGGCAAAGGGCACATCACCAAAGCCCGGCGCATTGGCCACCGAGCCGCCTTCGCTGGCAACGCCCAGCCGCCAGCCCATGTCCCAATGCAGCCGGCCGAGGGAGACATTGCGGCCCAGTTCGCGCGAAGCCAGCGTCTCGATGCGCGGCCGGAAACGATCGGCATCGACGAGAAACAGCAGCGCAGCGGCGGCCAGCACCGCCAGCACCAGCAGCCCCGCCACGGCGGCGACTGCGATCCTGATCAGGCGTCCGGCCGGCCGTACCATTGGATGGCGTATTGCACCAGCTGGGCGTTGGTCGCCAGACCCAGCTTGCGCTTGATGGCGGCGCGATGCGATTCGATGGTCTTCACCGACAGCGACAGCCGGTTGGCGATGTCGCGCGAACCCACGCCACGGCCGACGAGGTTGATCACCTGCAGCTCGCGCACTGAAAGCCGGGCACGCGGCTCATCCGCCTGCTGTCGGCTCTGGCTGATCCGTTGCCGCGCTGGTTCGCTCAGATAGGTCTCGCCGCGCAGCACCACGCGCAGTGCATCGACCAGCTGGTCGGTCGCGGCCTGCTTCATGATGTAGCCGGCCGCCCCTTCGGCAAGGAGCCGGCTGGCATAGATCGCTTCGTCGTGCATGGAAAGCACCAGCACGCGCATCTGCGGGAAGTGCGCGCGGATGTCGCGCACCACATTGAATCCGTCTCCCTGGTCCAGCGACAGATCGACCACCACGGCGTCGGGAGCCAGCGCGCGCACCTGCGCCCTGGCCTCCTGCTCCGACTGGGCTTCGCCGCAGACGACCAGATCCGGCTCGGCGTCGATCATCAGCCGCATCCCCTGCCGCACGATGGGATGATCATCGACGATAAGCACGCGGTGTTTCATACCGGTCCTGGCCTCCGCGCTCAGGGGGCCGAACTCGGAACGGGAGCAACCGGCGCAGTGTCGGTAATCTCCCAGCCGCCGCCCAGCGCCTTGTAAAGCGCCACCAGCGACGTGGCCGCCTGAGTCTGCCCCATGGCGAGCTGTTCCTCCGCGAGCAACGAGGTGCGATAGGCATCCAGCGCGGTGAGAAAATCCTCGATGCCACCTTCGAAGCGCTGTGTTGCAAGGTCGGCCGCCAGCACACTGGCTCGCGCCGCGGCCGCCAGGTGCTCGAGGCGACGGCGCTGGCGCCCGTAGTCCGACAGCGAATTCTCCACGTCTTCCAGCGCCGTCAGCACCGCCTGCTCGTAGTTCGCCAGCGCTTCCTCATGGCGCGCGCCCGCGGCACGCACGCGCTGATACACGCGCGCCGAATCCAGAAACGCCCACGACAGCGCCGGCCCGAAGCGCCGGTAGTCGTTGCCATGATCCCGCAGCGCTCCGGCGTCCAGTGCCGACAGGCCGATGGCGCCATTGAGCGTGATGCGCGGAAAGAAATCGGCCACGGCCACGCCGACGCGGGCGCTGGTGGCGGCAAGCTGGCGCTCGGCCACGCGCAGATCCGGCCGACGGCGCAGCAGCGTCGCCGGATCATCGAGCGTCAGTGTCTGCGGCAATTGCGGAAGCGGTTCGATGCTCTCCAGCCGATCCGCCAGCTGACCCGGACGCAGGCCTACCAGCACCTCGATGCGATGACGGGCGCGCGTGACGGCCGCCTCCAGCGGCGGCACGGCGGCCAGCGTGGTCTGGATCTGCGCCTCGGCGCGCGCGGTATCCAGCGCCGTGCCCCGACCCGCATCCAGGCGCGCCTGCACCAGCTCCAGCGCACGCTGCTGGTTCTCGGCATTGCGGGTGGACACCTGCAGCTGCAACTGCGCGCCGCGCAGTTCGAAGTAGTTGCGCGCCACCTCGGCTATGACAGACAGCCGCACATCATCGCGCGCCGCCTGCGCCGCCTGCTGCGCGGCGCGTGCGGCCTGGTTGCCGCGCCGCACGCGACCAAACAGATCCAGCTCCCAGCTGGCATCGAACCCGGCCTCATAGAGATCGTAGTCGCGCGCCAGAGGGACGCCGCCAGGAGTACTGCCGCGACTCTGGCGCTGGGAGGTAGCGCTGCCGCTGGCCGACACTGTGGGCAGCAAGTCCATGACCTGCTCGCGTCGCGCCGCGCGCGCCTCCTTCAGGCGCGCCTCGGCAGCAGCGAGGCTCCGGTTGGATTCCACCGCACTGGCAACCAGCTCGTCCAGCAGAGGATCGGCAAACAGCGTCCACCAGCGCGCCAGCAGCGCGCCCGCCTGTGCCTCCACCAGCGACTGCCCGGCGAATCCCGCATCCAGCTCCGGCTGGGGCCGCTTGTAGTCCGGCCCCACGGCGCAGCCGGCCAGCAGCAGGCCCGCGGCCAGCAATGCGGGCACGCCAGCAGCGCGCGGACGACCGGCGGAGTTGTCATGCATCGGAGGCGGCCTCGCCGTTTTTGTAGCGCAGCACCAGCGCGCGGATCATCAGATAGAACACCGGCGTCAGGAACAGCCCGAAGAAGGTCACGCCCAGCATGCCGGAGAACACCGCCACGCCCATGGCATGGCGCATCTCGGAACCGGCGCCACTGGAGAACACCAGCGGCACCACGCCCATGATGAAGGCCAGCGAAGTCATGATGATGGGGCGCAGGCGCAGCCGGCAAGCCTCGATGGCCGCATCCATGGCCTTGCGGCCCTGCTGCTCCAGATGCATGGCGAACTCGACGATGAGGATGGCGTTCTTGCATGCCAGCCCCACCAGCACGATGAAACCCACCTTGGTGAAGATGTTGTTGTCGCCACCCACCAGCCACACGCCGGCCAGCGCGCAGATGATGCACATGGGCACGATGAGGATCACCGCCAGCGGCAGCGTCCAGCTTTCATACTGGGCAGCGAGCACCAGGAACGCCAGCAGCACGCACAGCGGGAAGATCAGCGTCGAGCTGCCGCGCGAGAGGATCTCCTGGTAGGAAAGCTCGGTCCATTCGAAGGCCACACCAGCGGGCAGCACGCGCCGCGCCAGATTCTCCATGGCATCGAGCGCGCCGCTGGAACTGGTTCCGGGCAGCGCCTGGCCGGTGACATCGGCGGCGAGATAACCGTTGTAGTGAGTGACCATGCTGGGCCCGGTGCTGTCGTTCACCGTCATCACCGAACCCAGCGGCACCATGCCGCCCGCGGCATTGCGCGTCTTGAGCCCGAGAATCTGCTCCTTGTGCGCGCGATGATCCGCATCGGACTGCACGATTACCTGGTAGGTGCGTCCGAACAGGTTCATGTCATTGACGTACAGCGATCCCAGGTACACCTGCAGCGCCTCGAACACATTCGACAGCGGCACGTTGTCGCGCTTGGCCTTCTCGCGGTCGATTTCAGCCTGCAGCTGCGGCACGTTGACCAGGTAGTTCGAGAACACGCCAACCACGCCGGGCACCTGGTTCGCCTCGGCCAGAAATTCCTGCAGCACGCGGTTGAGCCCCTGGTATCCCAGCGAGCTGCGATCCTCGAGCTGCATCTTGAAGCCGCCGAGAACGCCCATGCCATCCACCGGCGGCGGCATCACCACGCCGACGAAAGCGTCCTCAATGGCAAACAGCTTGCCCTGCACACGCCCCAGGATCTGGTCCGCCGAGAGGTTCTTGCCGCGCGTGGCCTTGGGATCCAGCGTCGCGAAGATCACGCCGCTGTTGGACGCCATGCCAAAGCCACCGGTCACCGACATGCCCGCGAAGGTGATGACGGATTCGACACCGTCCTCGGCGGCAAGGATGTCGCCGACGCGCTTCATCACCACCTCGGTGCGCGACAGCGAGGCCGCGTCGGGCAGCTGGGCAAAGGCGATCAGGTAGTCCTTGTCCTGGGTGGGCACGAAGCCGGCCGGCACCTTGAGGAAACCCAGCACGCCGAAGCCCAGCAGCAGCACATACACCGCCAGCGCCAGGCCCGTGCGGCGCAAGGTCCACGACACACCGCGGCCATAGGACTCGGAGGTGCGCGTGAAGAAGCGGTTGAATGGCCGGAACACCGGCCCTGCCACGCGATCGATGATGCGCGTGATCGCGTCGCTGCGCACGCCATGGGGCTTGAGCAGCGCGGCCGCCAGCGCCGGCGACAGCGTCAGCGAATTGAATGCCGAGATCAGCGTCGAGATCGCGATGGTGACCGCGAACTGGCGGTAGAACTCGCCGGTGAGCCCGCCGAGGAAGGCGATGGGCAGGAACACCGCCGTCAGCACCAGCGCGATGGCGATGATCGGGCCGCTGACCTCATCCATGGCGCGGAAGGTGGCATCGCGCGGCGACAGGCCCGCCGCGATGTTGCGCTCCACGTTCTCCACCACCACGATGGCATCGTCCACCACGATGCCGATGGCGAGCACCAGGCCGAACAGCGACAGGGTGTTGATGGAGAACCCCATGGCGAGCAGCACGGCGAAGGTGCCGACGATGGACACCGGCACCGCGGCCAGCGGAATGATGGATGCGCGCCAGCTCTGCAGGAACAGCACCACCACCAGCACCACCAGCAACAGCGCCTCGAACAGCGTGGTCACCACCGCATCGATGGACTGGCGCACGAAATTCGTCGGGTCGTAGACCACGCGGTATTCCACGCCCTCGGGGAAGCTGCGCTGCATCTGCTGCATCGCCGCCTTCACGTCATCGGCCAGCGCCAGCGCATTGGAGCCGGGCGCCTGGAAGATGCCGATGGCCACCGACGGCAGGCCGTCGAGGTAGCTGCCGATGCCATATTCGGCCGAACCCAGCTCGATGCGCGCCACATCCCTGAGGCGGGTGACATCACCGTTGGCGCCGGTCTTGATGATGATGTCGCCGAACTCTTCCTCGGAGGACAGCCGGCCCTTGGTGCTGATCAGCAGCTGCTGGTCCACCGGCGTGGACATGGGCGGCGCGCCGACCACGCCCGCGGCCACCTGCACGTTCTGCTCGCGGATCGCGGCCACCACATCGCCAGCCGTCAGATCGCGCCCGGCAACCTGCTCCGGATCGAGCCACACACGCATGGCGTAGCTGCCGCCGCCGAAGACTTCCACCTGCCCCATGCCCGGGATGCGGGCCAACGTGTCACGCACCTGCAGTTCGGCGAAATTGCGCAGGTAGGTGAGATCGTAGCGACCGGAGGGCGACACCAGCTGCACGAACAGCGTGATGTTCGGATTGGTCTTGACCGTGGTGACGCCGATGCGGCGCACATCCTCGGGCAGCTTTGCCAGCGCCTGCGCCACGCGGTTCTGCACCTGTACCTGCGCCTGATCGATATCGGTGCCGGTCTTGAAGGTGACGGTGAGGTTCATCGCCCCCGAGGAAGAGGACGACGAGGACATGTAGAGCATGTTCTCGACACCGTTGATCGACTGCTCCAGCGGCGCCGCCACAGTCTCGGCGACCACGGCCGGGCTTGCGCCCGGATAGGCCGCGGCCACCACCACCGAGGGCGGCGTCACTTCCGGGTACTCGCTGATGGGCAGACGCTGAAGAGCGATCAGGCCGGCGAGGAAAATGATGATCGAGACCACACCGGCGAAGATGGGTCTGTCGATGAAGAAGTGCGCAAGCTTCATGGGGCCGCCTGGATCATCCCGGGGCCGCTTGCGCCGCGGCGGGCGCCGGCACGGCGGCATCGCTTTCCATCGGCACGATGCGCGGCACCACCGTCATCCCGGGCCGCACGCGCTGCAGGCCGTTGACCACGATGCGATCGCCGGGCTTGAGGCCGGAGCGCACCACGCGCAGCCCATCGACGATGGGGCCGGTCTCGATGGCGCGGTATTCCAGCGTGTCGCCCTCGCCCACCAGCAGCACATAGCGCCGGTCCTGGTCGGTGGCGATGGCGCGATCGTTGATGAGCGCGCCCTTGTAGGCATTCGAGCCCATCATCCGCACGCGCACGAACATTCCCGGCGTGAGCACACGGTCCGGGTTCGGGAACACCGCGCGGCCCAGCACCGTGCCGGTGCCCGACTGCACGCGGTTGTCCACAAAATCCATGTGGCCTTCGCGGGCGAACTCCTTGTCGTTGCCGATCGCCAGGTGCACCGGATTCCTGGTGTCCTGCGACAGCGACCGCCCGCCATTGCGCGCCAGCTCGATGTACTTGAGGTAATCCTGCTCGGCCACCTCGAAATAGGCATACATCGGTTCCAGCGACACCACGGTGGTCAGGCGCGTGGCGCCGGCCTGCCCACCGGCGACCAGATTGCCCGGCGTGACCTCGGCGCGGCCGATGCGCCCGTCGATGGGCGATGTGATGCGCGTGTATCCCAGATTCAGGCGCGCGACGCGCACCGCGGCATCGGTGGCGCGCACCGCGGCGGCCGCATTGCGGTTCGCCGCGACGCGCTGGTCATATTCTTCCTGCGAAATGGCGCGCGAGGCGAGCAGCCGATCACCGCGCGCCTGGTCCGCCGCCGCGAGCTCCGCCGCCGTGCGGCTCTGATCCTGCTGCGCCTGCGCGCGTTCCAGCTCGGCCTGGAAGGGACGCGGGTCGATCTGGAACAGCAGCTCGCCCTGCTTCACTTCCCTGCCTTCGGTGAAGGCCACGCGCTCGAGCAAGCCCGAGACCTGCGGACGCACTTCCACCGTGTTCACCGCTTCGAGACGGCCGGTGTATTCGTTCCACTCGGTGATGTCGCGCTCGGGCACGACCGCCACACTCACCTCGGGCGACGGCGGCGGCCCGGGCTGCGTGCCGCCGCCACAGGCGGCCAGCAGCGCCGCGACCAGCACAGACAATGCACCACGTGATATGCCGCTCGAACGCGGCCGGAAAGCAAAGCTGTCAGACATGGGATCGGAGAACCTTGGTTCGGGAGAACGACCGGTGCGGGGGACACCTGTCCTCAGGGCGCGCAAGTATAACCCCTGCATCATCGCAGTCATTCATGACTGCCAGATGCAGCTTCAGCGATCCGCGCGCCGCTCCGTCGCCAGCCAACGACAGCTGCTGAGGAAACTGCCGAACGAAAACAGGTGCACCGAGTGGAAGCAGGAGCCGCCAGACACCTGCGCTTCGGCAAGCTGCGCAACCAGCTGCCGCGGGCCTTGATCGGCCAGCACGACGCCCTCATCTGCGGCCAGCACGCGCGCCGAAGGCCCGGCGCCGTAGATCTGCGCGAACTGCCGCAGCGTATCGAGACTGGCGGAACCGGGAAGGCCGGCCCGCACGGGTGCGTTGATACCATGGGCACGCAGCTGCCGCTCCCAGGCGATGATGGGCGCGGATTCAAAGCACAGCTGCGTGGCAAAGGAGAGCTCGAAGCCCTGCTGCGCCGCCAGCTGCGCCTTGCGTGCCTCGAATCCATGCTGCTCGTCGGCGGTCATGTGCGCATGGCCCTCGGGGTGGCCGGCCACACAGATGGAACGGATGCCCGCGCGCGGCAGCTCCCCGGTCTCGAGGATCGGCACGGTGGAGGCGTAGTCGCCTGCGGGCACGGGAACATCGCCGGCGATGAGCAACACCCGGGTGACGCCGGCGCGCGCAAGCTCGCCGGCAATGCCAGCCAGTTCGGCACGGTCCCTGATGCGGCGACCCGGCAGGTGCGGCACCGGATTCAGACCGGCGTCACGCACGGCTCCGGCGGCAGCCACCAGTTCCTGCCAGCTTTCGCCGGGAAGCATGGCAATGAAGATGTCGCTGCCGGCCGGCAGCAGCCTCGCGGCCTCGGCCAGGTGGCCGGCCTCGGCGCAGCCCATCTCGACGGAAGCCTCGCCCAGCAACGCGCGAACCGGCTCGCTGGTGCGCGTGGCGGACATGCGCGGGAAGCTCTGGCCTCAGGCCGCGAAGAAGGCGCGGCCCCTGAGCCTCAGCGCCCAGAGCAGCGCGCCCAGCAACAACAGTGTGCCGAAGCGCAGGCTGCCGCCACCGCCATCGCCGCCGCCATCCACCGGCTGGCTGGGCGGCGCATTGACCGCCAGCGAGACATAGCCATGACGCTCCACGCCCGCGCCATCGGTGCAGCTGAGTGTGTAGCTGTAGATTCCGGCCGCGGCGGGAGTCACCGTCAGAGAGCCCGACACGGCGATCGTGTCCGTCCAGGCGCCGGAGCCGCTGCACGAGGCCGCACCGGTGGTGTCCCAGGTGATCGTGGCGCTGCTGCCAACCTGGATCGACGTCGGCGACACCGCGATCCGCACCGGCAGTACGCCGCCGGTACCACGTTCCAGCTGGAACACCGCGCCCAGGCCCGCCACCGCGTCGGAGTAACTGACGCCATAGAGCTCATCGCCCACCAGAGTCAGACCGGCATAGGGCATGTAGCCGTCGAAGGAGCCGCCGAGGAAACTGTGCAGCAGGGTGAACTCACCCGCCGGCGACAGCTGCCAGGCCGTGCCGCGGTTCAGGTGACCACCCTGCTCCGTGGTGCCGTAGAAATTGCCGGCCGCATCCTGGATCACGCCACCCAGCGGGAAGGCACCGCCGGAACTGGCGCCGGTGAAGTGATGCAGCACCGTGACGTCGCCCGCGGGCGTCATGCGGTACACCGTGCCGTAGCCGTGGCTGCCGCCCTGGTAAGCCGTGCCGTAGAAGTTGCCGTCGGCTCCGATCATGAGGCCGGAACGCGGATTGGCGCCGGTCTCATTGGTCGCGACACCGGCAGTGCTGAAGGCGCCCACACGCGGAAAGGAATACAGCGTGGTCAGCTGCCCGCCGGTGGTAATGCGGTAGATAGTGCCGCGATCGTTCTCACCGCCGGTCAGCGTAGTGCCGTAGAGGTTGCCGTCCGCGCCCACGATGAGCGTGCCTTCGGGGTCCTTGCCCTCGTCGGTGCCGAAGGCATGAATCGTCTCGAGGGTGCCCGAGAGCGAAATACGGTACACCGTGCCACGGTCGTTCTCACCGCCGCGGAAGGTCGTGCCGTAGAGGTTGCCATCGCCGGCCTGCACCAGACCCGTGTAGGGCAGCCTGGGATCGCGCGAGCCGCGCTCGAAGGCATGCAGCGTGGTGAAGTCCCCGGCCAGCGAGACCCGGAACACCGTGCCCGCGCCGCGCTCGCCACCAATGTAGGTGGTGCCGTAGAGGTTGCCGTCGCTGGCCTCGACCAGGCGGGCATAGGACTGCGCGCCTTCGTCACCGGCGGTGAAGGAGTGCAGCACGGTGAGCGTGCCGTCGGGCGCAATGCGCGCCACCGCCCCGCCGCGATTCTCGCCGCCGCCATAGGTCGCGATGTAGAAGTTGCCGTCACTGGCCCGCAGCAGCTCGCCGCGGGCATTGGCCGGCGTGCCGGTGACTGTCGATGCCCAGAGGTTCACCAGCGTCCGCACATTGGCGCTCTGCGATTGCGCCGCGGCAACGGCCGGCAGCAGCAGGAAGGACATCAGGGCAGCAAGGTATGGGCGCATGGGAACAACCGGCTCGATGGGGCGCGGAATTACAACATAGACCCCGGGGAGCCGGAAGCGCGATCCTGCGCCCCACGCCACGCCTGTAAGTATGGCCGGCCCCGGGCGACTATATTGCCCATGCCGAACCCGGATCGCGAAGCAGCCTTCCGCGCGCTGCTGCGCGCCCACCAGGGATCGTTGCGCCGTCTTGCCGCAAGCTATGCCGGCGCCACCAGCGAACAGGAAGACCTGCTGCAGGAAATCGCGCTGGCATTGTGGCTGGCGCTGCCCAGTTTCCGCGGCGAATCCTCCGAGAAGACCTTTCTGTTCCGCATCGCGCAGAACCGTTGCATCAGCCATATCGCGCGCCGGCGGCCCGTGGATTCGCTGGATGGCCTGGAACTGGACCCGGCCGATTCGGCCAAGGGCCCGGATGCGCTGGTCAGCGACGCCGAGCAATCCAGCCGCCTGCTGCAGGGCGTACGGAGCCTGCCGCTGATGCACCGGCAGGTGATCGTGCTGGCCCTGGAAGACCTCGACTACCGTGAAATCGCCGCCGTGCTCGGCATCACCGAGACCAATGTCGGAGTGCGCCTGAACCGCGCCCGCGCGCGCTTGCGCAAACTGATGGGAGAGCCCGCATGAACAGCCGTCCGGATCTGGGCGAACTTCGTCAGCAGTGGCACCGCCAGCACGCCGCGCCGCTGGACGTCGGCGCCCTGCACAGCCAGGTGCAGGCCGAATCCCGCGCCCAGAGCCGCGCCCTGCTCATCACCGTGCTGCTCACGGCGGCGGTGCTGTGCGTGGTGTTCGCGCGCGCGCTGCTGCTGCGCACGCCGACCGCCTGGTTCGGCGCCCTGTGGACGCTGCTGTTCGCGGCCGTGGTGTGGCCGGTATCGCTGTGGCTGGCGCGCGGCACGCGGCGGCCGCGCGATGAATCCACCACGGCCCATATCGAGGTGTCGATCCGCCGCTGCCGCGCCGCGCTGATCATGGCGCCGGTGGGCATCGTGCTGTATCTGGCCGGGCTCACCAGCACGCTGCTGATGCGCCAGCGCCTGTTCGGCGGCGAATGGAGCGAGCTGCTGTTCTCCACGCCGATGATCATCACCGGCTGGATCGGCGTGCCGCTCTATGCGGGCGGCCTGCTGTGGTATGCGCGGCGGCAGCGGCAACGGCTCAAGGTGCTCGAGACATTGCAGCGCCAGCTCGGCGAGGGCTGAGGCGGCGCGAGACAGCACCGCCCCGGGCCGGTAATCTCGCCTCCATGGCCGTTCCCTGGGCACAGATCATCCAATGGGCGCCGCAGATCATCAGTCTGTCGCGCGACCTCCTCAACCGTTCGCGCGCGCCGAGGGCCGAGAC
>CAUJIK010000046.1 GCA_963205255.1 Pseudomonadota bacterium | reverse complement strand
GGTGCAGGCCGCGGTGGCCGACCAGCCCGGATTCTGCGTCGACGACCGCGAAACCCGTCGCAGTGGCCTGTCCTACTCGGTCGATACGCTGGGCGAACTGCGTGGCGAATTCCCGCAGCGCTCCATCTGCCTGCTGCTGGGCATGGATGCCTTCCTGGGGCTGCCGAATTGGCACCGCTGGCGCGAAATCCTGGAACTCGCGAATGTGGTGGTGGCGCACCGGCCGGGATGGAAGGCGCCCACCCAGGGCCCGCTGGGCGAGGTAATGGTCGACCACGGCACCGGTTCGGTCCGTGACCTGCACGATGCGACGGCCGGCCGCATCTACGTGCATGCCGTGACGCAGCTGGAAATCTCTTCCACCGATCTGCGGGCGCTGATCGCCCGTGGTCGCGACCCGCGGTTTCTCGTTCCCGACAGCGTCTGCAAGCTGCTGCGGGAGACGGGATGGTATGCTGAGCGCCAATGACAGCCGCCAAGAACTCCCGCCCGCCGGCTCGCGCAGCCCTGGTCAAGACCGTCGTCGCCGCCCTCGGCGACTTGAAAGCAGTCAACGTCAAGGTGATGGACGTGCGCAAGGTCACCGACGTGGCCGACTGCATGATCCTCGCCTCGGGCAATTCCGATCGCCATGTGCGCTCCATCGCCGACAGCGTGGTGCAGAAGGCCAAGGCCGCGGGCTTTCGCCCCATGGGCATGGAGGGCGAGCGTGATGGCGAATGGGTGCTGGTCGACCTGAACGACGTGATCGTGCACGTGATGCTGCCCCGCGTGCGCGAGTTCTACGGGCTCGAGGGCCTGTGGGATGTCTCGCCGTCGAAACCCGGCAAGGTCAGCAAGCCCGCCAAGCCCGCCAAGCCCGCCAGGAGCCGCAAGCCGGCCCGTGCCGCGCCGCGCGCGAAGAAGTCCCCGGCCTCGAAGGGCAAGCGCGCGCCTCGCGCCCAGCCTGCGAAGAAGAAGGCAGGTCCGCGCGCGAAGCGCTGACACATTGTTCCCATGCGCCTGTCGCTGATTGCCGTGGGACAGCGCATGCCGGCCTGGATTCAGCAGGGATTCGGCGAATACGCGCAGCGCCTGAAGGCGCGACTGCCCATCAACCTGATCGAAGTGCCTGCCGTGAAGCGCGGCAGCGGCGATGTGGTCCGCGCCATGGAAGAAGAGGGGCGCAGGCTGCTGGCAGCGGTGAAACCCGACCACTACGTGGTGGCGCTCGATGAGCGCGGCAGGACGCGCACCAGCGTGGAGCTGTCGCAGTGGCTGGGCAAGCGGCTGCAGGAAGGCCGCGACCTGGGCTTCCTGGTGGGCGGCGCGGACGGGTTCGCGCCCGCCGTGCTGGAGCGTGCCGATGAGCGCTGGTCGCTGTCCGCGCTGACACTGCCGCATGCGCTGGTGCGCGTGGTTTTCGCCGAACAGATCTACCGCGCCGTGACGCTGCTCGACGGCCACCCCTACCACCGCGAATGAGCACTTCCCCAGACACCATCGTGCTGGCTTCCGCCTCGCCCCGCCGGCGCGAACTGCTCACGCAGATTGGCGTGCCGCATGTGGTGCTGGCCGTGGACCTCGACGAGTCGGCGCAGCCCGGCGAGGCGCCGGCGGCACTCGCCCGGCGCCTGGCGCGCGAGAAGGCGGTGGCGGGCAGGATGCGTGACGGCGGCGGCCGCGCGGCGCTGGGATCGGACACGATCGTGGTGCTGGACGGAGAGGTGTACGGCAAGCCGCGCGATGCGGCCGACGCGCGTCGCATGCTCGGCGCGCTGTCCGGGCGCAGCCACGAGGTGATGTCCGCCGTCGCGCTGGCGCTGCCTGGCGGCGGCCCGGTGCGGGACGCGCTGAGCGTCACCGAGGTGCGGATGCGCGCCCTCGCGCCTGCCGAGATCGACGCCTACTGGGCCAGCGGCGAGCCCGAGGGCAAGGCTGGCGCCTACGCCATCCAGGGGCTGGGAGCGGTGTTCATCGAACATATTCGCGGCAGCTACTCGGGCGTGATGGGGCTACCCTTGTACGAGACCGCCTCGCTGCTGCAGGCTGCTGGATTACGGAGCGAGCGCTGAATGAACATCGAGATCCTGGTCAACGCCGCCCCGCGTGAAACCCGCGCCGCGCTGCTGGAGAACGGCGCGCTGCAGGAACTGTTCATCGAGCGCGCCAGCCGGCGCGGCCTGGTGAGCAACCTCTACAAGGGTCGTGTGTCGCGCGTGCTGCCGGGCATGCAGGCGGCGTTCCTCGAGATTGGCCTCGCGCGCACGGCCTTCCTGCACGTGGCCGACATCCTGGGTCCGCCGCCCGATCCGGGCAACGACGCGCACGAGCAGCGCGAGGCGCCGGGCGAAACCGACATCCGCACGCTGGTGCGCGAGGGCGACGAACTGCTGGTGCAGGTGGTCAAGGATCCGCTGGGCACCAAGGGCGCGCGGCTCTCGACCCATGTGTCGCTGCCTTCGCGCTACCTGGTGTTCATGCCGCGCGGCGCGCGCGTGGGTGTTTCCTCGCGCATCGAATCCGAGACCGAGCGCAACCGCCTGCGCGAGCTGGTGGCGACGCTGGCCGAGCAGGGCGTGGCCAATGGCGGCACGAAGGGCGGCTACATCGTGCGCACGGCCGCGATGGGCGCGCCGCTCGAGGCGCTGCATGCCGACATGCTGTTCCTGCAGCGGCTGTGGGCGCATGTGCGCGAGCGCTCGCTGCAGACAGGGGCCGGCAACCTGGTGCATGAAGACCTGCCGCTGTCGACGCGCGTGCTGCGCGACGAGCTGCGCCCCGAGGTGCGGCGCGTGCTGGTGGATTCGCCGGAAGAATACGCGCGCATGATGGAGTTCACGCGCTCGTTCATGCCCGACTATGCCGACCGCATCGAGCTGTACCAGGCCTCGCGCCCCATCTTCGACCTGCACGGCATCGAGGATGAGATCAACCGCGCGCTGGAGGCGCGGGTGCCGCTGAAGTCCGGCGGGCACATCGTGATCCAGCAGACCGAAGCCATGACCACGGTGGATGTGAACACCGGCGGCTATGTGGGTCATCGCACGCTGGAAGAGACCATCTTCCGCACCAACCTCGAGGCCGCCGTCGCCATCGCGCGTCAGCTGCGCGTGCGCAACCTCGGTGGCATCATCATCATCGACTTCATCGACATGCAGGAGCCCGAGCATCGCGAGGCGCTGCTGGCGGCATTGCAGACGGCGCTGGCGAGCGACCGCGCCCAGACCCACATCGCGAATGTCTCGCCGCTGGGTCTGATCGAGATGACCCGCAAGCGCACGCGCGAGAGCCTCGAGCACCTGCTGTGCGGGCCCTGCCCGCAGTGCGCCGGTCGTGGCTCGGTGCGTACGCCCGAGACGGTGTGCCATGAAGTGTTCCGCGAGCTGGTGCGGCAGAGCCGCCAGTTCGCAAGTTCGGAACTGCTGGTGCTGGCACATCAGGATGTGGTGGGGCGATTGCTCGAGGAGGAAGCTCCGGTGCTTGCGGAACTGGAAACCCAGATCGGCCGGCCGATCCGTCTGCAGGCCGAGCCTCAGTACGGCGTGGACCAATTCGACGTGGTGCTGGCATGAAGGCAGCGGCCGTGCAGATGTGCTCGGGTCTGGATGTGGCCCGCAATCTCGAAACCGCGGGCCGGTTGCTGCGCCAGGCCGCCGAGGAGGGCGCGCTGTTTGGCGTGCTGCCGGAGAACTTCGCGCTGTTGGCGTGGCGCGAGCTGGACAAGCTGGCGGTCGCCGAGGATGATGGCGTCGGCCCCATCCAGCAGGCGCTTGCCGGCTGGGCACGGGATTACCGTCTCACGCTGGTGGCGGGCACCCTGCCGCTGCGTGTTCCCGGCGAAACGCGGGTGGCCGCGGCTAGCCTGGTCTATGGGCCGGATGGCGAGCGCATCGGTCGCTACGACAAGATCCATCTGTTCGACGTGAATGTGCCGGATGCCGCCGAGAGCCACCGGGAATCTGCGGGCATGGTGCCGGGCCGTGAGGTGGTGGTGGTGACGACGCCCGTGGGGCGCGTGGGCGTCGCGGTGTGCTACGACCTGCGTTTCCCCGAGCTGTTTCGCCGCATGGGCGCGATGGGCGCGGATTTCTTCGCGGTCTCGGCCGCCTTCACCGTGCCCACGGGCGAGGCGCACTGGGATGTGCTGCTGCGGGCCCGCGCGGTGGAGAACCTGTGCCACCTGGTGATTTCGGCGCAGGTGGGAGACCACGAAAACGGCCGCCGCACCTACGGCCACAGCGCCGTGGTGGACCACTGGGGCCGGATCCTGGCGCAACAGCCCGCCGGGGTGGGCTATGCTCTGGCCGAGATCGACCTTGGCCGCCAGGCCCAGGTGCGGCGCGAATTCCCGGCCCTTGAACATCGGGTGCTGGACCGCCATTGAGGTATCAAATGTCCACCATGAACGACAATCTGGAGCTGGCCCGGCGCACCATCCTCGTGCCCAGCGGGCTCGACGAGAACCGCCTCGACCGCACCCTGGGGCTGGTGCTGGACCATGCCGTGGACGCCGCCGACCTCTATTTCCAGGTGTCGCGCGAAGAGTCGTGGGCGCTGGAAGACGGCATCGTCAAGGACGGCAGCGCCAGCATCGAGGAAGGCGTGGGCGTGCGCGCCCTCGCCGGCGAGAAGACGGGCTTTGCCTATTCCGACGAGATCCAGCCCGGCGCGCTGGAAGAGGCCTCGCGCGCCGCGCGCGCGATTGCCAAGCAGTCGCCGGGGCGTGAAGTGGCCGCCTGGCAGCGCAGCGAGCCGCACCGGCTGTATCAGCCGGTGGATCCGGTCACCAGTCTCGACGATGCGGTGAAGATTGCCTGGCTCGAGCGCGTGGACCGCGAGACTCGCGCCATGGATCCGCGCATCGTGCAGGTGATGGCGAGCGTGCATGCCGTGCATGAAGTGGTGCTGGTCGCCAATTCCGCCGGGCAGCTGGCCGGCGACGTGCGGCCGCTGGTGCGCTTCAATGTCTCGGTCATCGCCGAGCAGAACGGGCGGCGCGAGCAGGGCTATGCCGGCGCCGGCGGCCGTTACACGCTCGAGGAACTGGTGGCGGGAGATCGCCCGCTGGCGTTGGCGCGCGAGGCCGTGCGCCAAGCGCTGGTGAACCTCGAAGCCGTGCCCGCGCCTGCGGGCAGCATGCCGGTGGTGCTGGGGCCGGGCTGGCCGGGCATCCTGTTGCACGAGGCCATCGGCCATGGCCTCGAAGGCGATTTCAACCGCAAGGGCACCTCGGCGTTCAGCAACCGCGTGGGCGAGAAGGTGGCGAGCGAATACATCACCGTGGTCGATGACGGCACGCTGTCGCAGCGGCGCGGTTCGCTGAACATCGACGACGAGGGCACGCCCACCCAGTGCACCACGCTGATCGAGAACGGCGTGCTCAAGGGCTATCTGCAGGATTCGCTCAATGCGCGGCTCATGGGCACGCGCTCCACCGGCAACGGCCGGCGCGAATCCTTCGCCCACATGACGCTGCCGCGCATGACCAACACCTACATGCGTCCCGGCCCGCATGATCCGGGCGAGATCATCGCCTCGGTGGACAAGGGCATCTATGCCGTGAACTTCGGCGGCGGCCAGGTGGACATCACCTCGGGCAAGTTCGTGTTTTCGGCCAGCGAGGCCTACCTGATCGAGAACGGGCGCGTCACGCGGCCCATCAAGGGCGCGACGCTGATCGGCAACGGGCCTGATGTGCTCACGCGCGTTTCGATGGTGGGCAATGACCTGAAGCTCGACGAAGGCGTGGGCACCTGCGGCAAGGAAGGGCAGAGCGTGCCGGTGGGTGTGGGGCAGCCCACGGTGCGCATCGATGCGATGACGGTAGGCGGCACCAGCTAGCAGCGGTGGCCGACGCCCGGCAGCCGGGACGCGGCCTTCAGCGTTTGCGCTTGCCGCGAGTGGTTTCCCCTTCCTCCGCGTCGACCAGCACCACGGTCTGCGCGTGCTGGCCGGTGAGGCTGGTGAGGGCGGATGCGGGCGTGCTGCCGGCCGGGCGGTTGCGCATGTCTATGTACATCAGCTCATGGTGACCGATCACGACCACGTCGCCATCGTTGAGGTTGTGCGTGCGCACGCGCCGGGACCTGACCGTGATGCCGTTGGTGCTGTTGAGGTCCTCGATCACGCAGTTGTCTGGTCGGGAGATGATCTGGCAGTGATGGCGGCTGATGAAGCGGCTGTCGATCTGCAGGTCGTTGTCGGGCGTGCGGCCCACGACCGTGCGGCCGGGCCGCAGCGCCAGTTCGCCCACGGTGCGGCCCTCGGTGACGACCATGATGTAGGCCAGCGGCTCGGTGCGTGGAGGCTCCGGGTGTGAATCGTCGGTGATGTGCAGCGACGGCGACGTCCTGGTGAAAGCCGAATCATCCGCCGGCGGCACATTGCCGAAGCGGTTGCCGGCAGCGCGCAGAGCCTGCGCCTGCCGCGCCGCGCGGGTCTCGAAGTCCGGCCACTGCAGCTCCTCGATGGCGGATTCGACATCCGCGGGGATCACGAAGTCGCGGTCGTTCGTGTAGGCGGCCACCATGGCCGTCTCGCACAGGGTGTTCACCAGGCGCGGAACGCCGCCGGTGTAGCGGAAGATGAGCGGATAGCAGCCTTCCTCGAAGATCTGCCGTCCGCCCGAGCCAGCCACGTCGAGGCGATGCAGCACATAGGCGTGCATGTCGTCGGGGGTCAGCGGCGTGAGGTGGAAGCGCAGACGCACGCGCTGCGCGAGCTGCACCAGTTCCGGCGAGTCGAGCTTGGCGTTGAGCTCCGGCTGGCCCGCGAGGATGATGCGCAGCACCTTTTCCTTGGTGGTCTCGATCCCCGAGAGCATGCGGATTTCTTCCAGCACGCGCAGGCTGAGGTTCTGCGCCTCGTCGACTATCAGCAGCACCTTGCGGCCGGCGGCGTACTGCTCGATGAGGAAATCGTTCAGTGTCGAGAGCAGCTCCGCCTTCTTCATGTTGAAGGGCGTGAAGCCGAACTGCACCAGCACCGCCTGCAGGAATTCGATGGCCGAGACCTGGGTCTGGTTGATCTGCGCGACCACCACATCCTTCTCGAGCTCTCTGAGGAAGGTCTCGATCAGCGTGGTCTTGCCGGCACCTATTTCTCCGGTGATCACGACGAAGCCGTCGGTGAACCAGATGGTGGATTCCATGTACGCCTTGGCGCGGGCGTGGTTCTTGCTCAGGTAGAGGAACTGGGGGTCCGGGCTGAGCCGGAACGGCAATTCCGTGAGCTTGAAAAGCCCCGTGTACATGGTCAGAGCTTGCCGGAATCGATGCGGCGGATGAGGGTGGTGGCCCGCTGCAGGGCTCGCGCCGCCGTCGTTTCGACGATGGTGCAGTGCCCCAGCTTGCGGCCTGCGCGCGGCGACTTGCCGTAGTCATGCAGGTGCAGCGACTTTTCTTTCAGCAATGCCGCCTGGTCCGGCATGCGGCCGATCAGGTTGATCATGGCGCTGTGGCCGCGTGCTGTGGTGTCTCCCAGCGGCAGACCGAGGATGCCCCGCACATGGTTCTCGAACTGGCTGGTGACCGCGCCCTCGATGGTCCAGTGCCCCGAGTTGTGCACACGGGGAGCCATTTCGTTCGCCAGCAGCCGGCCGCGCGTGACGAAGAACTCGATCGCCAGCACGCCCACATAGTTGAAGTGGGTCAGCACGCGGCGCATGTGCCGGCGTGCGGCGGCTTCCAGTTGCGGCGCCTTCCACGGCGCGCGCGTGAGGCGCAGGATGCCGTCGCGGTGCAGGTTGCGGTTGAGTGGGTACATGGCGATCTGTCCGCCGAGACTGCGCACACCGATCATCGACACTTCGTAGTCGAAGGGCACCCACTGTTCGTAGAGCAGCGGCGCGTTGCCCAGCGTCTGCCAGGCGAGGTCGATGTCCGCCGGCTGGCGCAGCACGAACTGGCCCTTGCCGTCGTAGCCCAGCCGCCGTGTCTTGAGCACGCCGGGCAGCCGCAGCGTTTTCACCGCGCGTTGCAGGTCGGCAAGACTGTCCACGGCCTGGGTGCGGTTGGTCGGAATGCCGAGCTTCGCAAACAGCGCCTTCTCGGCGAAGCGGTCCTGCGCCGTGGCGAGCGCGGCGCGCGGCGGCGCGATGCGGGTGCGGGCCGCAAGACGCTCCAGCGCCTCGGCGGGGACATTCTCCCAGTCGAAGGTCACGACCTCGCAGCGGGAGGCCAGCTCATCGAGCAGCTTCGCGTCGGTGAAACCGCCGAACAGCGAGGGTGCGACCTGGTGGCCCGGCGTACCCGGCCCACCGTCGAGGAACAGGAAATCCCGCGCCAGAGGATAGCCGGCCAGCGCCAGCATGCGACCCAGCTGGCCTGCACCCAGTATGCCGACGGTCATGGGTCTTGCCGCGGATCGGGGTGGGCGAGCACACCCGCCGTCTGCGTCTCGCGGAAACGCTGCAGCGCCGATGCCACCCGCGCATCGGTCAGCGCAACGATGGCCGTGGCGAACAGCGCGGCATTGGCGGCGCCCGCGGCGCCGATGGCGAAAGTGGCGACCGGCACGCCCTTGGGCATCTGCACGATCGACAGCAGTGAATCCATGCCGTTCAGCGCCTTCGACTGCACCGGCACACCCAGCACCGGCACGCGGGTCTTGGCGGCTGTCATGCCGGGCAGGTGCGCGGCGCCGCCGGCGCCGGCAATGATGGCCGCCAGCCCCCGCCCTTCGGCGGAGGCGGCATATTCAAACAGCAGGTCTGGTGTGCGGTGCGCGGACACGACCCGCACCTCGTGCGCGACACCCAGCTCGGTGAGAATGTCGGCAGCGGGGCTCAGCGTCTCCCAGTCGGAACGGGAGCCCATGATGATACCAACCACTGGTTTCATCGTTTCAGTCTAGCACGCGCATTCCGCTCGTCCGACTGGGTGGCCAGCGCCGCTTCCAGCGCGTCCACGTCCTCGTGGCGCATGAGTTTGCCGATGTACTGGAACTGCCGCGCCAGCGCACCCCGGCTGGTGAGCCGCCGCGCCTCGTCCACGGCCTCGCGCAGCGGCTCGGACAGCGGCAGTCCGGCCGCGTCCCCGGGCCGCATGCGCACCAGCTGCTCACCCAGTTTTTGCAGTGCATGGGCCTGGCGCTTGCGCGCGCTCTTGCTCGGCGGCAGCTCGACGCCGTCTTCGTCCACTTCGGTCATGCCGTATAGTGTGCCTCATGGATCAGCCCGTCGATGCCTCGCGCATCCCCGAACTCAAGGACATGGTCGAATTCGCCCTGCGCGAGGCACGTGCCGCCGGGGCCACCCAGGCCGAGGCCGACATCAGTCTGCAGCGCGGGCTCAATGTCACGGTGCGCCTCGGCGAGGTGGAGACCATCGAATACCAGCGCGACCGGGCGCTGGGAATCACGGTGTACATCGACCGCGCCAAGGGTTCGGCCAGCAGCGCGGACCTGCGCCCGGCCGCGGTGCGCGAGATGGTCGCCAAGGCCTGCAGCATTGCACGGCGCACGGCGCGCGACGAGTTCGCCGGCCTTGCCGACGCCGAGGACATGGCGCGCGAGATCCCGGATCTGTCGCTGGAACACCCCTGGGAAATCACGCCCGAGCAGGCCATCGAGCTGGCGCGGACCTGCGAGGCTGCCGGCATGGCGGTCGACAAGCGCCTCACGAATTCGGAGGGAGCGTCGGTGTCCTCCCACCGCGGCGTGCGCGTGTATGGCAACTCGCATGGATTCCTGGCCGGCTACGGCAGCACCAGCCACAGCGTCAGCTGTGTGCTGCTGGCGCAGTCCGGCGGCGACATGCAGCGCGACTACTGGTATTCGGCGGCCCGTTCGGCGGATGAGCTGGAAGCGGTGGAATACATCGGCCGGCGCGCCGGCGAACGCGCCTTGGCGCGTCTGGGCGCGCGCCAGATCGCCACGCGGCGCGCGCCGGTGATATTCGCGCCGGAGCTGGCGCGCGGATTTTTCGGGCACCTGGTGTCGGCGGTGCGCGGTTCCAGCCAGTACCGCCGCTCGTCCTTCCTGCTCAATGCCATGGGCGAGCAGGTGCTGCCTGCCAGCATCCGCATGCGCGAACAGCCGCATCTGCTGCGTGGCCTTGCGAGCAGCCCGTTCGACGGGGAGGGCGTCGCCACGCGCGACAGCGACCTGGTGAGTGACGGCGTGCTGAGGCGCTATGTGCTGGGCAGCTATTCGGCGCGCAAGCTGGGCCTGAAGACCACCGGCAACGCGGGTGGCATCCACAACCTCATCGTGACCGATGCGCGTGGCGCGCCCACGCTGCCGGAGCTGCTGCGCACCATGGGCGAAGGTTTCCTCGTCACTGAACTGATGGGGCAGGGCGTCAACGGCGTGACCGGCGATTATTCCCGCGGCGCTTCCGGTTACTGGGTGCAGGGCGGCGAGCCCGTCCATCCGGTGCACGAGGTGACCATTGCCGGCAACCTGCGGACGATGCTCAAGAGCGTGAGCGCCATCGGCTCGGATGTGGACGTGCATGGCGCCGTGCGCAGCGGCTCGGTGCTGCTCGACGAGATGATGATCGCCGGCAACTAGTAGCGGCTCAGCGGTGCGCGGCCTCCGCCACCAGATCCGCCAGCGTACGCCCGGCGCAGGCTTCGCGCCAGGCGTTCTCCATGGCCTGCTGCAGCCGCTGCACTCCAGGAGCGGAAATCTGCGCGTGCGCAACCGGGCCGTTGTCGCCCGAACGCGTGCTCTCGATGATCTGCTCCAGCAGGATGCCGCGCGTTTCGCGGGCGGGGAACAGGCGGCCATCCTCGGCCATGTTCACCAGGCCCGAGTGCTCCAGATTCTCCACCACATCGGCAATGGCGATGCCCGGCAGTGCCAGCGTGCGGCTCAGCGAGTCGATGGTCCAGGGCGCCTGTCCGCTCTGGTGCGCCTGACCGATGCACAGCATCACATCCAGCGCCAGCCTTTCCTGTTCGCTGTGCGACAGGCGCAGCAGCGAATGCCCCAGGCGCAGGTATGTGGGGTTCTGCACGTAGAAGGCCAGCTGCGCGCCGGCGAGCAGGATGAGCCAGCCCAGGTAGGTCCACAGCAGCACCGCGACGACGATGGCGAAACCGGCGTACACCAGCGTGAGCCGCGAGGTGTAGATCACCATCGCGGTGAACAGCTTGCCGGTGGCGGCCCAGACAAAGCCGGCTGCCAGCGCGCCGATCAGCGCCGGCCCGAGCCGCACGCGGGTGTTGGGCAGCAGCACATAGAGCGCCGTGAACAGGCCGGTGACGATCACATAGGGCGCGGCCTGGATCACGGTGCTCAGCAGCAGCCGGCCCAGCGCAAAGCTCTCGGCGCCGTGGCTTGCGACTTCCTCGAAGGCCAGCTTCGAGAAGGCGATCACGGCCGCGATCACCAGCGGTCCGATGATGAGCAGCGCGATGTACTCGGCGATGCGGCGGGGAATGCTGCGCGCGCGCTGCACGCGCCACACGAAGTTGAAGCTGTCCTCGACCTTCTTGACCGTTCCCACCAGCGTCCACAGCAGCAACGCCAGACCCACGATGCCCACCAGGCCGCCGCGCACGTTCTCGGCGAACTGCATCAGCCGCTGGGTGATCTGCGGCGCGGCCTCGCCGATGGGGCGGAAGAACTCCAGTATCAGCGGCTCGAAGTCGCGGTGCGCGCCGAAGGCTTTCAGCACCGCGAAACTCAGCGCCACGGCGGGGATCAGCGCCAGCAGGGTCGCGTACACCAGGCCGGTGGCGCGCAGGTTCAGTTCGCCACCGACCAGGTCGCGGATGATGGCGTAGGGGTAGCGCAGCGCGCGCAGCAGTGCGCCCAGCGGTGTGTCACGCTGGGACTGCGGGCCGAACAGGCCGCGGTCGAGGAAGTTCCAGAAGGCCTGCCACATGCAGGGCGTTGCCGTTTCAGCCCGCGGCGGAGCCGGTGAGACGGCGCAATGCCTCGGCGTACTTGGCGGCGGTGTGTTCGATCACCTCCGGCGGCAGCCGCGGTCCTGGCGCCTGCTTGTTCCAGTCCAGGGTCTCGAGGTAGTCGCGCACGTACTGCTTGTCGAAGCTCGGCGGGCTGGTGCCGACGGCATAGCTTTCAGCTGCCCAGAAGCGCGAGGAGTCCGGCGTCAGCGCTTCGTCGATCAGCAGCAGCTGGCCGTCGGGCGCGAGCCCAAACTCGAACTTGGTGTCGGCGATGATGATGCCGCGCGCCGCCGCATGCTCCGCCGCGAAGCGGTACAGCGCGATGGCGGCGTCGCGAATCCGTGCCGCGAGTTCCGCGCCGATCAGCCGCTCGACTTCGGCGTAGCTGATGTTCTCGTCGTGATCGCCCACGGCCGCCTTGGTGGCCGGCGTGAAGATGATCTGCGGCAGCTGCTCGGCCAGGCGCAACCCCGGCGGCAGCGTGATGCCGCAGACGCCGCCGGTGGCCTGGTATTCCTTCCAGCCCGAGCCGATCAGGTAGCCGCGCACTACCGCTTCCACCGGCAGGGCCTTGAGCCTGCGCGCCACCACGCTGCGGCCTTCCAGTTGCGCGCGCTCGGCGGCGTCGGGCACGACGGCGGCGAGCGGCCGGTCGAGCAGATGGTTCGGGATGATGTGGCCGGTGCGCGCGAACCAGAAGTTCGAGATGCTGTTGAGCATGCGCCCCTTGCCCGGAATCGGGTCGGGCAGCACCACATCGAAGGCCGAGAGGCGATCGGTGGCGACGATCAGCAGGCTGTCGTCGTCGATGGCATAGACGTCCCGCACCTTGCCCCGGTGGAGCAGTTTCAGGCCGGACAGGTGGGTTTCATGGACTGCGGACGGGGTGTTCATCAAGGCTTGCTACCATAAACCATATGCAGTGGACCGGAAAACTGGTTGGCGGCGCGCTGGGTGCGTTTCTCGGGCCGGTGGGCATCGCCATCGGCGCGCTGATCGGCCACCAGTATGACGTCGGCGCGGCGCGGCGCAGCGCCGGTCCGATCGGGGAACGGCTGTTCCGCAGCACCTTCCGCGTGATGGGCCATGTCGCCAAGGCCGATGGCCGGGTGACCGAGCGGGAGATCGAAGCCGCCCGCGCCGTGATGCAGTCACTGCGGCTGGATGAGCGCCAGGTGCGCGCGGCCATCGACCAGTTCACCGCCGGCAAGTCGCCGCAATTCGATGCCGACGCCGAGGTGGCCGGGTTGCGTGCGGCCGCGCGCGGGCGCCCGGAGATCCTCAGCGTATTCCTTGAGATCCAGCTGCGTTTCGCGCTGCGCGGCAGCGACATGTCCGGCGCCACCCGGGAGCGGGTGGCGCGTGTGGCCGTGGGGCTTGGCGTGAGCAAAGCCCTGTTCGCGCGCATGGAGGCGGCGCTGCGCGGCGAGGGCGGCGCAGGGCAGGGCACGGGCCAGGGGGCCGGCCTCGAGGTCCGCGTGGCGGCGGCGTACCGCACGATGGAAGTGGACCCGACGGTGACGGATGCGGAGCTGACGCGCGCCTATCGCCGCCTCATGAGCCGCCATCATCCGGACAAGCTCAAGGCCAATGGGCTGCCGGATTCGATGCTGGAGCATGCCAAGCAGCGCACCCAGGCCATCCAGGAGAGCTACGAACTGCTGCGCCGGCAACGCGGACTGGCCTAGACTTCGCCCATGACAAGCCTTGCTCCGTTGATCGCGCCTTCCATCCTGTCCGCGGACTTCGCCCGGCTGGGAGCCGAAGTCGATGCGGTGCTCGCCGCCGGCGCCGATGTGGTGCATTTCGATGTGATGGACAACCACTACGTGCCCAATCTCACCATCGGGCCTCTGGTCTGCGAGGCGTTGCGCAAGCATGGCGTCACGGCGCCCATCGACGTGCACCTGATGGTGAAGCCGGTCGACCGCATCATCCCCGACTTCGCCAGGGCCGGCGCCAGCTGGATCAGCTTCCACCCGGAAGCCAGCGAGCATGTCGATCGCACCATCGGCCTGATCCGCGAGCACGGTTGCCAGCCCGGGCTGGTGTTCAATCCGGCCACGCCGCTGAGCTGGCTGGAACACACGCTGCACCAGATCGATCTGGTGCTCATCATGTCGGTGAATCCGGGTTTCGGCGGCCAGAAGTTCATTCCGGAGGCATTGCGCAAGATCGAGGCCGTGCGGCGGCTCATCGACGCCAGCGGCCGGGAGATACGGCTCGAAGTCGATGGCGGGATCAAGGCCGACAACATCGAGGCGATCGCGCGCGCCGGCGCCGACACTTTCGTGGCGGGCTCGGCGATCTTCGGGCAGAAGGACTATGGCGCCGTGATCGGCGCCATGAAGCAGGCTATCGCGGCCGGCCGGCGACCGGAGCCGCTGCGCGCCTGAGCGCGCAAGGCATTCCTGCGGTCTTCAGCGCATCCGCTGGAGGATCCGCGCCTTTTCAGTCTTCGTCGTCCTCGTCTTCGTCATCGAAGCGCGAGACCGGCGCCCTGGCGCGCGCCTTGTCGGCGCCCTGGGTGGCCGGCACGATCACCGGCCGGGTCTTCATCTTCGGCCGCGCGTTGAACACCACGATGGTCTTGCCCGTGGCGCGCAGCAGACCCTGCTCTTCGAGGACCTTGAGTACGCGGCCCGCCATTTCGCGCGAGCAGCCCACCAGGCGCGAGAGCTCCTGGCGTGAAACCTTGATCTGCATGCCTTCCGGATGCGTCATCGCATCGGGTTCGCCGCACAGATCCATGATGGCGTGCGCCACACGTCCGGTGACATCGACGAACGCGAGGTCGCCCAGTTTGCGGTTGGTGCGGTCCAGGCGGGTGGCGAGCTGCGTTGCGAGCTCGAACACAAGACCAGGGGATTCGGCCGCGATCTGGCGGAAGCGCGGATAGGTCATTTCCGCGAGCTCGCACTGGTTGCGCGTGCGCACCCAGGCGCTGCGGGTGGGCGTTTCGTGGAACAGGCCCATCTCGCCGAAGAACTGGCCCTTGTTCAGGTACGCCAGCACCATTTCGTTGCCTTCCTCGTCCTCGATCATCACTTCGACCGAGCCGCTGATGATGTAGTAGAGGACGTCGGGCAGATCACCGGCATGGATGATGACGGTCTTGGACGGAACAGTGCGTATCCGGCAATAGCTGAGGAAGCGGTTGATCGCCGGGATGTCGCTGAGCGGCTTGATGCTGTCTTCCATTTTTCTGCTTCTCGTCCCTTGGTTCTGCGGCAGCTGCCTGCGCGGTCTTTGTATTACATAACGCGAGGTCGTGGCAACCGGGGCCGCCGTGAGCCAGTTCGCAGTCCGGCCGCGCAATGTCCAATCGCGCGGCCGCACTGTGATGCAGCTCTCAGGATGGGCGTGGTTTCAGATCCGGCTGGCGGTGCTGGTCATCACGCGGGCGGTGGCGCGCATGACGGCGCGGATCGGCGCGGGCAGTTCGATGCCGCCCGAGGCGCGCGCCTTGGCGCCATGCTCGATCTCGTCATCCCGCATCTGCGTGAGGATGGCGCGGCTGCGCTGGTCGCCGCTGGGCAGGCGCGTGAGGTGCGAATTGAGGTGGGCCTCCACCTGGCGTTCGGTCTCGGAAACAAAGCCCAGCCCGATCCTGTCGCCGGCGAGGCCCGCGATGGCGCCTATGGTGAAGGAGCCTACGTACCACACGGGGGTCAGCAGGCTGGGGCGGTCCGCCAGCTCGCGCAGGCGCGTTTCGCACCAGGCCAGGTGGTCGGTCTCCTCGCGGGCCGCGTCCTCCAGCTGGCTGCGCAGCTGCGGCGTGCGGGTCAGCAGGGCCTGGCCGTGGTAGAGCCCCTGGGCGGCCATTTCTCCGGCATGATTGACCCGCATCAGGGCCGCTGCCTCGCGGCGCTCGGCCTCGGTCAGGGGGCTGGCCGCGGGGCCGGGGACGGGGCGGGAGGCGCGGGCCGGCGCCAGCATGGAGCGCAGCGCCCGGTCCACGGTTGCAAGCATCTGATCGGCAAAGGAGCTTTGACGGTTCATGGCAGGATATTAAGCCCGGAAAGGCTCCCTGGGGGTGCCGCAAGACACCTTTGCAATGACGCCGTGGCTTCGATTAAACTCTGCGGCCTTTTTTCAGACCCCCCGAAACAAGATCCGGGGGGCGAAGCGACCGGGAAGCCAACATGAGCACAGTATTCGCCAAGCCCGCCACAGTCCGGGCGGACTGGTACGTCGTCGATGCCGCCGGCAAGACGCTGGGCCGCCTTGCCACGCAGCTGGCGCATCGCCTACGCGGCAAGCACAAGGCCGACTACAGCCCGCACGTGGACATGGGCGACAACCTCATCGTGCTGAACGTGGAGAAGATCCACGTTACCGGCAACAAGCTCGAGGACAAGTTCTACCACCACCACACCGGCTACATGGGCAACCTCAAGTCCATCTCGCTGGGCAAGCTGCTGCAGGAGCACCCCGAGCGGGCGCTGCAGTTCGCGGTGAAGGGCATGCTGCCGAAGAACACCCTCGGCCGGCAGATGTTCCGCAAGTTGCACGTGTTCGCGGGCGACAAGCACCCGCACCAGGCGCAGCAGCCCAAGACGCTCGATATTTAAGGAAAGCTACAGATGGCAGCCCCGAATCAATACGGCACCGGCCGGCGCAAGACCGCGACGGCGCGGGTGTTCCTCCGCACCGGCACCGGCAAGATCACCGTCAATGATCGCCCGCTGGACGAGTTCTTCGGCCGCGAGACCGGCCGCATGATCGTGCGTCAGCCGCTGGAACTGGCGCAGCTGACCGACCGCTTCGACATCAGCGTGACGGTTGAGGGCGGCGGCATCACCGGCCAGGCCGGCGCCATCCGCCACGGCATCACCCGCGCACTGATCGAGTACGATGAAACGCTGCGTTCGCCGCTGCGCCAGGCCGGCTTCGTCACCCGCGATGCCCGCGAGGTCGAGCGCAAGAAGGTCGGTCGCCGCAAGGCCCGCCGCGGTCCGCAGTACTCGAAGCGTTAATCTCTGCGGAGTCCGCGCGCTGCCGGCGCGCCGGGCTCCGTCGCAGGCAGCGGGAACTTGCTTCCCGCTGCCGGTATCGAAGAGATCTGCGAAATGGCCGAAGGCCGATTTCGCCGATAGAGGTGGGGGATCGTCCAGCGGTAGGACTACGGACTCTGACTCCGTCAACCTAGGTTCGAATCCTAGTCCCCCAGCCAACTACGCATCTCGCGCCGTCTCAGGCGCGAGGGTAAGTGCCGGAAAAGCCCGGAACAGCACAGATTCATTTGTTCCGTCTGCGCCGGTTCATCCACGGGTTCAGTCGGCGGCCAGACCCGCGAACACATGTGCGGCGCCGACCGCCAGCGTATCCCCATCACCGGACAGTGCGACGCTGTAACCGAAGAAATTGAGTTCACTGACACTTCCCTGCGCAGCCTGGCGGGAGCGGCTCATCGCCCGGGTCATCGTCTAAACTCCGCTCCATGCAAGGCACGCATCTTCTTTCCGGTGCATCCACCGATGCCATCCTCGTGCTGACTACCGGCGGCACCATCGACAAGCAGTATTTCGACGCCACTAGCCAGTACCAGATTGCAGACAGCTTCGTTCCCCGGCTGCTGTCGCTGGCACGCGTTGCGCACCGGTTCGAGTGCCGCGAGTTGCTGCACAAGGACAGCCTCGACCTCACCGATGCCGACCGTGCCCTGATCGCGGAGAGTGTTCGCGCATCGGCGTGCACTCGCGTGGTCATCACGCATGGCACGGACACGATGACGCAGACGGCTCAGGTGCTCGAAGGCATCCCCGGCAAGGCCATCGTGCTCACTGGCGCGTTGGCGCCGGCGCGATTCAATGAGACCGATGCACCGTTCAATCTGGGCATGGCCTTTGCCGCGGTCCAGGTAGCGCCACCAGGCGTGTACATCGCGATGAACGGTACCGTGTTCCGCGGCGACCGCGTGGTGAAGGACCGCGAGCAGCAGCGCTTCGTTGCCACCTGATTCGAAGGCGAGACGCTCTCAGCGCGCCTTGGCCCAGGAATCGCGCAGGGTCACGGTACGATTGAATACGGGCGCGCCCGGCTTTGAGTCCACACGGTCAGCCACAAAATAGCCGTGCCGTTCGAACTGGCAGCTCGATCCGGCCTGCGTCTGCCTCAGGGCAGGTTCCAGTTGCGCGCGAATCACGCGTTTGGAATCCGGATTGATGTCGAGCAGGAAGTCGCGCTCGCCTGCGCCCGGATTTGAGACGCCGAACAGCCGATCGTAGAGCCGCACCTCGCATTCGCAGGCGGCCTGCACGGCCACCCAGTGCACATTGCCCTTCACCTTGTACTGGTCGGCGCCCGCAGACCCGGAGTGCGAGTCAGGGAAGTAGTTGCAGTGCACGGCGACAACGCGCCCCTCGGCATCCTGCTCGCAGCCGGTGCACTCCACCACGTATCCATAGCGCAGCCGGACGCGATTTCCGGGATAGAGCCGGAAGTAGCCCTTGCTCGGGGTCAGCATGAAATCTTCCCGCTCGATCCACAGCTCGCGTGCGAACAGCAGCTCGCGCGTACCCAGGTCCGGCCGTTGCGGATGGTTCGGCGCGACGCACGTTTCAGTCTGCCCTTCGGGGTAGTTGTCGATGATGAGCTTCACCGGATCCAGCACGCCGATCCTTCGCTGCGCGACCTCGTTCAGGTGATTGCGCACGCAGTCTTCCAGCACACCCACATCGATCCAGGAATCGGACTTGGAAACGCCGATCCGTTCGGCAAACGCCCGGAATGCCTCCGGCGTGAACCCGCGACGGCGCGCGCCGGCCAGCGTCGGCATGCGGGGGTCATCCCAGCCGTCGACATGGCCTTCTTCAACCAGCTGCATCAGCTTGCGCTTGGACAGCACCGTGTAGCTGAGATTCAGGCGGGAGAACTCGTACTGCTGCGGCAGCGGCTGTGCAAAGAATCCCGCCTCGTGCAGGCGCTCGAGCAGCCAGTTGTAGAAGGGTCGCTGGTCTTCGAATTCCAGCGTGCACAGCGAATGAGTGATGTTCTCCAGCGCATCCTCGATCGGGTGCGCGAAGGTGTACATCGGGTAGATGCACCAGGTGTCGCCCGTATTGTGGTGCTGCGCGTGGCGAATCCGGTAGATGGGCGGATCACGCAGATTGATGTTCGGGGAGGCCATGTCGACCTTCGCCCGCAGCACATGCGCGCCATCGGGAAACTCACCGCTTCGCATGCGGGCGAACAGGTCGAGATTCTCCGCCACGCTGCGCGCGCGATGGGGGCTGTCCTTGCCCGGCTCGGTCAGCGTGCCGCGATTGGCCCGCATTTCTTCCGCGCTCTGGCTGTCGACATAGGCGTGGCCGCGCTCGATCAGCGCAACGGCGCAGCGGTGCATCGCCTCGAAGTAGTTCGAGGCAAAGTAGAGATTCGGGCCCCAGTCGAAACCCAGCCACTTCACCACGTCGATGATCGAATCGACGTACTGCTGTTCTTCACGTGCCGGATTGGTGTCGTCGAAGCGCAGGTGGCAGGCGCCGCCGAACTCCCGCGCCAGGCCGAAGTTCAGGCAGATCGACTTGGCGTGCCCGATGTGCAGGTACCCGTTCGGCTCCGGTGGAAAACGGGTGCGAATGCGCGCCGGGTCGAGCGGGCCGGATGCGTGCCGTGTGGCCTCGCCAGGCTCGCCAGCCCAGCGCCGCGAGGCGTACTTGGCCGCGGCAAGATCTGCCTCGACGATGTGACGGATGAAGTTGCTTGCCGGCTGTGCGGGCGCGGGATCTTTGGGTGCCATGGGCTTGGTAGTCTACCTTGATCCGGGCCCCCGACCCGCATGTGCAAAGCCACCTTGCGCCACCAGCGGTCGCCATTTGCACGCCATTTACGCGGCTTGGGTGAGCGGCCAATGCCACGTCACCAGCGTGAGTCCGGGATTCGGCGGCGATCTGGGAGGGTTGGAGGGCGCGGACAAGCATTGCCAGCAGCTGGCGGCTTCGACTGAGCTGCCTGCGGTCACTGCGAAGACCTGGCACGCCTATCTCAGCGCCAGTCCTGCCAATGGCAAACCCGCCGTCAATGCGCGCGACCGCGCTGGATGAGGATGGCAAGCGGATCAATTTCTCCGGCGGACCGGTCGGACCGCTGATGCACGACATTCTCACGGGCACCAAGCCCGACGGCACGGCCTACACCGACAACGCCGATCGCACCTGCAAGAACTGGACGAGCAGCAGGGAGGGCAGCGCGCAGATCGGCCATCACGATCGCGCCGGCTCCAGCAGCTCATGGAATTCGGCGCACGAGACGCTCGGTTGCAGCCCCGGGTTGTTTCAGAAGTGGGGTGGCGGCGGCCTGTTTTATTGCTTCGCGATCAATTGAGGCTCGGCCCGCAACGACGCGGGCTGCGCACGAGACGACACGCCAGGATCAGCTCGCTCCGCGGTCGGAGTTGCGGTGGGCGCGGATCCTGCCGACAACGGTGTAGACCGAGTACCTGGCGTTCGCGGGATTCATGCCGACCTCCCTGGCGAGCATCGCGGCAGTCATGTGATCGATGCCGCCCGTCGAGCCACCGCCGATCGGGTTGTGCGCGGGGTCGGCCTTCCAATCCTCGATGAACTCCTCGAGCGTTTGGTACCGCGAATGAGCGGGGACGGCGATGACTTCAAAGTCCTCGGCGCCTGGCGACCGGTATCATCTCGGCCAGGCTCAGGTCGCTGGAACTGGTGGTAATGCCGCCGAGCATGACGATGCCGGTCACCATGATGGTTGCGCCGTCGCTCTTCATGCGACTGACCTGGCTCAAGCCGATCGTGCCACCGGCTCTGGGAATGTTGACGACCTGGACGTTGTTGACGATGCCGTTGGCGCGCATGGCCCGCTGCGTCTCACGCGCCACCAGATCCCGGCCTTCACCCGCGGCCGCCGCGGGGCTGGTGAAGGACCCGGCACGGCTGGCCGATTCCCGCGAGTCGATCCCGCTGCATGCCTTGCTGCCCCAGCTGGTGCGTGATCATGCGCATCTGCGAGCATCTGGGCTGGAGGCTGCAGGTGGACTCGGGTGCCGGCGACGGCACCCGGATGGCCCTGCATCTGCCCCGCTGACCCCGCCGCGAGGCGAGGTCCAGAGGACTACGCGCCCACCGCCTTGCCGGGTTGAGGCAGCAGTCCGCGTGCATCCGCGCGCCGCACCGCCGACAGCACCGCGAGGATGGACGCGGTGATGATGTTGGAGTGCACGCCCACACCGAACAGCGTCACGCGCGAGGGCGTGGTGATCTCGACGAAGGCCACGGCCTTCGCCTCGCTGCCTTTTCCGATGGACTTCTCCTCGTAGGAGAGCACGTCGAAGGGCAGGCCCAGCGCGCGCACCAGCGCGTCAATGGGGCCGTTGCCGCGGCCGGTGAGCTGCATGGGCTGGCCGTCGCGCACCAGGTTGAGCGTGAGCTGTTCGCCGTCGCTGCCGTCGGTGGCCGTGACCAGGTGATGTCCGCGGTACTGGAACTCGCGGCCCTCATGGGCGATGTACTCGTTCTCGAACAGCTCCCAGATCTGCGCCGCGGTGACTTCCTTGCCGCTGGAGTCCGTCACCGCCTGCACGGACGGGCTGAATTCGATCTGCAGCCGGCGCGGCAACGTCAGTCCGTACTCCTGTTCGAGCAGATAGGTGACGCCGCCCTTGCCGGACTGGCTGTTCACGCGGATCACCGATTCATAGGTGCGGCCCACGTCGCGCGGGTCGATGGGCAGGTAGGGGATCTCCCACAGACCTTCCTCATCGTGTTCGGCGAAGCCCTTGCGGATGGCGTCCTGGTGCGAGCCGGAGAACGCCGTGAACACCAGGTCGCCCACGTAGGGGTGACGCGGGTGGATGGGCAGCTGGTTGCAGTATTCCACCGCCCGCGCGGCCTCGTTGATGTTGGAGAAATCGAGGCCCGGGTGCACGCCCTGGGTATAGAGGTTCAGCGCCAGTGTGACGATGTCCACGTTGCCGGTGCGCTCGCCGTTGCCGAACAGCGTGCCTTCGACGCGGTCGGCGCCGGCCATGACGCCCAGCTCCGCGGCCGCCACGCCGGTGCCGCGGTCATTGTGCGGATGCAGGCTGATGAGGGCGCAGTCGCGCCGCTTCATGTTGCGGCAGAACCATTCGATCTGGTCGGCATAGATGTTCGGCGTTGCCACTTCGACCGTCGCCGGCAGGTTCAGGATCACCGGCCGCTGTGGCGTGGCGCCGAGCGTGTCCATCACCGCCTCGCAGATCTCGAGCCCGAAGTCCTGCTCGGTATAGGAGAAGGCCTCCGGCGAATACTCGAAGGTCCAGTCCGTTTCGGGCGCAGCAGCGGCCAGCTCGCGGATCAGCTTCGCGGCATCCACCGCCAGCTTCACCGTGGCGGGCTTGTCCTGCCGGAACACCACACGGCGGAACACCGGCGCGGTGGCGTTGTAATAGTGGAGGATGGCGCGCTTTGCCCCCTTGAGGGATTCGAAGGTGCGGCGGATCAGCTCCGGCCGCGCTGGCGTGAGCACCTGGATGGTGACGTCATCCGGCACCATGTCCTTCTCGATCAGCTCGCGGATGAAGTCGAAATCCGTCTGCGAGGCCGATGGGAACCCCACCTCGATCTGCTTGAAGCCGGTGGCGACCAGCAGCGCGAACATGCGGCGCTTGCGCTCGGCATCCATGGGCTCGATCAGCGCCTGGTTGCCGTCGCGCAGGTCCACGCTGCACCACAGCGGCGGGCGGGTGATGCGCGCATCGGGCCAGCTCCGCTCCTTGAGGGGTGCGATGGTGAACGGGTGATACTTCTTGGACGGATCCTTCAACATGGTCGGCTCCAGCTTGGACACGTTCCGCTTCGGATCGGGGATAGCCCGCCGCGCGTACGGTCAGGGACAAGGGGGAATCTGGGAAATGGCGCGCCCGGAGGCGCCGCAGAGTCGGTCAGTGCGTCGGGCGACGCAGGTGCAGGCGCGCCGCCAGCAACTCGCCGCCGGGAGAGGCAGAAACGATTGTGTGCTGCGGGTGACGCATGCACCAAAGACTAGCAGGCATGCCCGGGCGCCGCAATTGCGGCGCCCTCAAGGTGGTATCAGGCCGGCTTTTCGATCCGGCGCACTCCCTGGCCGGATCCGACCAGCAGCAGATCCGCCGGCCGCCGGGCGAACAGACCCACCGTGACCACCCCGGCAATCTGGTTGATGGCGGTTTCCAGGACCTCGGGCGCGTCGATGGCGAGGTCATGCACGTCGAGGATGTGGTTGCCGTTGTCGGTGGTCACCCCCGGGCGGTGCACCGGCCTTCCGCCGAGGTGGGTCAGCTCGCGGGCCACCAGGTTGCGCGCCATCGGGATCACTTCCACCGGCAGGGGGAAGCGGCCCAGCCGTTCGACCAGCTTGCTCTGATCGACGATGCAGATGAAGCGGCGCGCCGCCGCGGCCACGATCTTCTCGCGGGTGAGGGCGGCGCCACCCCCCTTGATCAGTTGCAGGCGGGGGTTCGTCTCGTCGGCGCCATCTATATAGAGTCCGAGGTCGTCCACCTCGTTCAGGTCCAGCACCGGCACGCCCAGTTCGCGCAGCCGGCGGGTCGAACCCTCTGAACTGGAGACGGCGCCACGCAGCCGCGGTACCCAGGGCGCCAGCTGGTCCAGCAGCGCGTTGACGGTGGAGCCGGTGCCGACACCGAGCACCATGCCCTCTTCGAGGTATTCCAGTGCGGCGGCCGCGACGCGGCGTTTGAGTTGCTGCTGTTCTTCGCTCATCGAGGAAAATTTCCTGGTTCCGGAAACGACTGTGCCCGCTTTCGCGGGCACAGTCTTCAGTATCTTTCTGGTGTTTCGGCGGGAAGATTTTCATCCAGCCCGCCGAACACCATCGAGTTACTTCTTCTTGGCGGCCTTTTTCTTGGCCTTTGCCTTAGCCTTAGCTTTCTTCTTGGCTTTCGCCATGAGAGTTCTCCAGTTACAGGTTAGTCCGGGGGTCGAGTATATACACGCGTTGCCAAATTACAAGCAAGCGTGTAAGCGAAGTTGTACTCGTGCAACGGCATCGACATGTGACCGGTACACGTCCGGCATCGTCGACTGATCGCTCTCACTTCAGAGAGAGGATGAACTTCCAGTGCTTCGCATCCACCGGCGTGATCGAGAGCCGGTTGCCACGGCGTAGCAGCCACATGTCGGCAAGCTCGTCGTCGGCATGGTGACGCAACCGTTCCAGAGGCAGCAGCGGTTCGATCCGCTTCTTCAGTCGAACATCCACTGTGTACCAAAGTGGCTTGTTTTCAGTGCTTTTTGCGTCGTAGTACTCGCTGCGCCGGTTCCATGCGCTGGCATCCGGATAGCCACCGCGGACGATCTCGACGATGGCGGCGATGCCCGGCACGGGGCAGGAGGAGTGATAGAAGAACGCCAGGTCGCCTGCCTTCATCTCGTCCCGGAGCATGTTGCGCGCCTGGAAGTTGCGCACTCCCTCCCAGCTGGTCGTCTGACCGGGCGAGCGTTCGAGGTCGTCGATGCCGAACGTCGACGGCTCGGTCTTCATCAGCCAGTACTTCATGATCGTTCTCCCTTCCCGAACCAGCGCAGTGCGCACTCCGTCACAACTCCGTCCAGCGGCACGTCGTGCGGCTCGCGCGGCAGATGCCCGATCTCCTGCACCGAGTAGCCGACACCCACCAGCAACGGTCGACGTCCTGGGTGCAGGCGGTGCGCGAAGTGGCGGTCATAGTAGCCACGTCCCATTCCGAGCCGTGATCCATGGGCATCGAACCCCACCAGCGGAACGAACACGGTGTCCAGCTGCCGCGCGCGCAGCACCTTGCCGCCCGATGGTTCGCGGATGCCGAAGGGCCCCGTCGATACACCGCCCTGATGCTCCAGGAACATCATGCGGTCGCCATGAATGGAGAGGACGCGCGGCAGGCAGACGATGCAGCCGCGCTCGCGAGCCCGGGCGATGAGGGCGTCTGTGGGCAGTTCTTCCGGCATGTCCAGATAGAAGCCGATGCGTCGGCCGGGGAGGAGCAGGTTCGCGCGGTCGGCGAGCAAGGCCACGCGCCGCGCTGCAGCATCACGGGCCGGGCCGGCTATTGCGCGCCGCTTTGCCCTGAGAGCGCTGCGCAGCTCGGCGCGTTCATCGGAGCCGGGGTTCATGAAGAAGGCGCCGCCCGCCTGTGCCGGTGCGGATCGTTGCTCTCGAACCGGAGCAACAGGTGGGGCAGACTGACGGCAGGTAAGGCTTCCCGCTCGGGGCGGACATGCACAGTGCTGCTGAAAGCCGAGCCCCTGGGGTGTTTCAATTAGGGTCCGAGGTAACCCGATCCACGTGTCGAACACCGCAGGCGGCGCACAGCCACTCTACTACAGTTCGAGCTGCTGGCTGTGGGCGACTGCCTTTTCGACACGTTCACGCAGCAGCCGCACGCGACCGCCGACCTGCGTTTCCAGATGGTGGTCCCTGGTCTTGAGGCGCGCCAGATCGTTGGCCATGTTGAGCGCCGCCATCACCACCATGCGCTCGATGCCGATCACCTTGCCGGTGTCGCGGATGCGGCGCAGCCGCTCGTTCAGCAGGGCGGCCGACTCGATCAGCGCGGCGCGCTCCTCGGGCGGGCAGGCGATGAGGTATTCCTTTTCCAGGATCTGCACGGTGACGGGAGCGTTGTCCGCGTCGCTCATGTGCCGGTTTCCATGGTGCGCAGACGGCCGATGATGGCCTCGACGCGCGTGCGCACCTGCTCGTTCTTCTGCAGCAGGGTGGAGCGTTCGGTGGACAGCGAATCCTGGCGGTTGCGCAGCGCGCGGTTTTCTTCCTGCAGCTGGGCCACGATGGCGAGCAGCTCGTCGAGCCGCTGCTCGAGGCTGCGCAGTTCGGTTTCGATCGGCGTGCTGTTCTTGCTGTCGGCCATCGCGACGAATAGTGCCTTTGCGGCCCGGAGCGGTCAATCCGCGCCGCGGGGGGATAGGGCATAATCCAGCCGGAATGATTGCAGGCAATCTGGCATTTGACGATCTGCAGCGCGTGCTGGTCCAGCAACGCGCCCTCACCGATGCAGCCGAGGCGCATGGCACGCTGGTCGGCGCGCTGTGCTCCATGAGCTGCTCGCTCGACGACTGGATGGCGGAAATCCTGCCGGAAGGGCGCGCGGACCGGGCCGGCGCCGCCAGTCTCAGAGCCATTTTCGATTCCACCTGTGGCTCCCTGGGCGATGGCAACCTGGCTTTCGAACCCCTGCTGCCGGCCGACGACGCGCCCATCGGCGAGCGCACCGCGGCACTGGGGGAATGGTGCCAGGGCTTTCTTTATGGACTGGGCACGGGCTGCGTTCCGGATCCCGCCGGGATGCAGACTGAAGCGGCCGAGGTGCTGCGCGACCTGACCGAGATCTCGCAGGTGGACGTGGACCTCGCCGAGGACGATGAGACCAATGAAGAGGCCTATGCCGAACTGGTGGAGTTCGTGCGCGTGGGAGTGCAGCTGATCTATGCGCACCTGACGCCGCTGCGCGAGCTGCCGTCGCCGGGCCCGCGGGAGTCGCTGCATTGAAGACTGCGCGTATCAAGGCCGTGCAGCCCCGGCCGCGGGTGATCGCGCCGCCGACGGAATTCGCGCGCCGCAGGCGGCAGCTGATGAAGATGATAGGCCGTGGCTCCATCGCCATTCTGCCCGCCGCGCCCGTCCATCATCGCAACAACGATGTGGAGTATCCCTACCGGCAGGACAGCGACTTCCACTACCTCACCGGTTTTGCCGAGCCCGAGGCCGTGGCGGTACTGGTGCCCGGCAGGGCGGCTGCCGAGTACGTTCTCTTTGTCAGGGATCGTGATCCGCTGCGTGAGACCTGGGATGGCCGGCGCGCGGGTCCAGCTGGCGCCGTCGAGCGTTTCGGCGCCGACGATGCGTTTCCGATCACCGACATCGACGAGATCCTGCCCGGGCTGCTGGAGAACCGGGAGCGCGTGTACTACGCCATGGGTCACGCGGATTTCGACCAGCGGGTGCTGGCCTGGCTGGCGCAGCTGCGCAGCCAGGCGCCGCGGCAGGGCAGGCATCCGCCGCAGGAGATCGTGGCGCTGGACCATGTGCTGCACGACATGCGGCTGTACAAGAGCCGCACTGAAATCGCGCTGATGCGCGAGTCCGGGCGCATCGCGGCGGCGGCGCAGCTGCGCGCCATGCGTTTCTGCCGCCCGGGGAAATACGAGTACGAGATTGCCGCCGAGCTGATGCATGAGTACCGGCGTCACAACGCCGACATCTCCTACCAGCCCATCTGCGGCGGCGGCGCCAATGCCTGCATCCTGCATTACATCGAGAACAACGCCGTGCTGCGTGACGGCGACCTGCTGCTGGTGGATGCCGGCTGCGAGTACGAGTACTACGCCTCGGACATCACGCGTACCTGGCCGGTGAACGGCCGGTTCACGCCGGCGCAGCGCGCGGTCTATGACGTGGTGCTGGCGGCCCAGAGCGCGGCCATCGCCAAGGTGAAGCCGGGCAACCACTGGAACGAGCCCCATGAGGCCGCCGTGCAGGTGATCACTCAGGGCCTGGTGGATCTGGGGCTGCTGAAGGGCCGCGTGCCGGCCCTGATCAAGGCCGAGGCCTACCGCAAGTTCTACATGCACCGCACTGGCCACTGGCTGGGCCTGGATGTGCATGATGTCGGCGACTACAAGGTAGGCGAGCAGTGGCGGGTGCTCGAACCGGGGATGGTGATGACGGTCGAGCCGGGCATCTACATTCCGGCGGGTCTGCGTGGCGTGCCGAAACGCTTCTGGGACATCGGCATCCGCATCGAGGATGATGTGGCGGTCACGGCGGATGGATACGAGATCCTCAGCGAAGGTGTGCCGCGCACGGTGAAGGAGATCGAGGCCGCGATGACGGCCTGAGCCCATCCATGCAGCAGGACGCTTTCGATATCGCCATTGTCGGAGGGGGGCTGGTTGGAGCCAGCCTGGCGGCCGCATTGCGCGCCACCCGTTATCGCGTGCTGCTGGTGGAGGCGTTTGCGCCGGATTCGGCCGCGCAGCCCAGCTTCGATGAGCGCACCACCGCGCTGGGCAATGCCAGCCGCCGGGTGTTCGAGAACCTCGGCGTGTGGCAGGGGCTGTTGCCGCAGGTCGCGCCCATCACGCGCATCCATGTTTCCGATGCCGGCCGTTTCGGCATGGCGCAACTGGATGCCGCGGCGCTGAATCTCGCCGCGCTGGGCTATGTGGTGCCGAACCGCGCCATCGGGCTCGCGCTGTGGCAGTCGCTGTCCGGCGCACCCAATCTTACCTGCGCCATGCCGGCACGCCTCGACACCGTGACGCTGCAGGATGATGTGGCCGTGCTTTCCATCGTCGACGCCCAGGGGCGTCGCGAGGCGCGTGCGCGCCTGGTGGTGGCCGCCGATGGCGTGCAGTCGAAGGTGCGCGCCGCGGCCAGGATCGGCATGCAGACGCATGACTATGGGCAGCATGCCATCGTCGCGGGCCTCTGCACCGACCAAGGCAATGACGGCACCGCCTTCGAGCGATTCACGCATGCCGGGCCCATGGCGCTGCTGCCGCTGGCCGTGCCCGGCGCCACGGGCTGGCGCACGCTGGTATGGGCGGCGCGGCCCGACGATGCCCGTCGCCTCATGGCGCTTGCGCCTGCCGCCTTCATCTCGACCTGGCAACAGGCCTTCGGATGGCGCGCTGGCCGCGCGTTGCAGCTCGCCTCGCGCAACCTCTATCCGCTGGCGCTGTCGCGGGCCGACGCCTCGCATGCCGCGCGCGTGGTGCTGATCGGCAATGCCGCGCAGGCGCAGCATCCGGTGGCCGGGCAGGGGTTCAATCTCGGCCTGCGCGATGCGGCCGAGCTCGCCGAGCGTCTTCAGGCGCATGATGGCGATCCGGGTGATCCGGCTTTCCTCGCCGGATTCTCGGCGGCGCGCGCAGCCGACCGGCATGGCGTGGTGGAATTCACCGACACGCTGGTGCGCACCTTCTCCGACGAACGGCCCGCGGTGGGTGCGCTGCGTGATGCGGGGCTGCTGCTTTTCGATCTGCTGCCGCCCGCCAAACAGCTGCTGAGTCGCGTCAGCCTGGGGTTCGGCGGCCGTAGTCCGCGGCTGACGCGTGGAGCATGGTCCACATGACAGACAAGGTGCGGATCGCCATCGTCGGCGGCGGTATCGTGGGCAGCGCGCTGGCGTTGCAGTTGCTGCGCGAGGCGCGGCTGAAGCCCGCGCAAATCGTCCTCTTCGAGCGCGAGCCGCCGCAGGCTCCCGAGGCTGGTGCGCCGCCGGAACAGCGTGTCTATGCGCTGTCGCTGGCGAGCATCGAGCTGCTCGAAGGCATTGGCGTGTGGTCGCGACTGGACCATGGACGCATCGCCCCCATCGAACGCATGCGCGTGTGCTCCGGCTCCCTGCCGGCGGACAGCCCCGATGTGCTGCGTTTCGACGCGGCCGAATCAGCCGATGCCGCGCTGGGCGCGATAGTGGGCGCGCGGGCGGTGCAGGCGGCGCTGCTTGCAGCCTGCCAGGAAGCGGGCCTGACCATAGTGACGGAACCCGTGGAGTCGGTGCAGTTCCTGCCCGATCCCGTGGTGCACACGCGCGCCGGCTCCTGTCATGTCGAACTGCTGGTCGGCGCCGATGGCGCGCGCTCCCCGGTGCGCGCCGCGGCCGGCATCGCCACGCGTGAGCGCGATTATGGGCAGGTGGGCATCGTGGCCACCGTTGCGCCGCGGCGTCCCCAGGTTGGTACCGCGTTTCAGCGGTTCCTCGACACCGGTCCACTGGCGCTGCTGCCATTGCCCAACGGGTTGCTTTCAATCGTGTGGTCGGCGACGGCAGCACGTGCGCAGGAACTGCTGGCGCTCGACGACGCCGCGTTTTCCGCCGAACTCACGCGTTGCGCGGCGGCGGATTTCGGCGAACTCACATTGCGCGGCGCGCGCGCCGCCTTTCCTCTGCGGCGGGTGCAGGCCACGCAGTACGTGGCCGGGTCCTGCGTGCTGGTCGGGGATGCGGCCCATGTGATCCATCCGCTCGCGGGGCAGGGCGTGAACCAGGGGCTGGGCGATGCGCAGGCGCTGGCCGCTGCGCTGGCCGCGCGTCCGCGCGGCGAAGGTGTGGCGGCGCGGCGCGCGCTGCGCCGCTACGAGCGCGAGCGCCGGCTCGACAATGCGCTGATGGGCGCGGTGGTGGATACGCTGGACCGGATGTTCACCGGCGGCGGGCCGCTGGCGCGCCTGGCCGGCAGGGGCATGGCGCTGGCGGGCCGCCTGCCGCCGGCGCGCGGCCTGCTCATGCGAGGGGCAGCTGGTCGATCTTCGCCGCGCAGATGAAGTCGTTCTCCGACAGGCCGCGGATGGCGTGGGTGGTGAAGCGCACGCGGCAGTAGCCCCAGCCGAACTCGATGTCCGGATGGTGGTCCTCGATGTTGGCGATGTGAGCCACCGCGTTGACGAAGCTCTGCGCGCGGAAGAAATCCTTGAAGCGGAATTCGCGGCGGATGGAGCCGGCGTCCACTTCCAGCTGCCAGCCTTCGTCCAGGCGCTGCAGCACCTCTTCGGCGGCGGCGCGCGACAGTGGCGCGACACCCCCTTCGCAGGGAACACAGCGCCGTTCGGCCAGGGGTTCGCTCATGCCTTGCTCCTGAGCGGATAGCTCCGCTCGATGTAGCGCTCCATCAGATCCTGGAATTCCTCGGCGATGCGCTCTCCCTTGAGCGTTACCGTCTTCTCGCCATCTTCATAGACTGGCGCCACGGGTCGCTCGCCGGTGCCCGGCAGGCTGATGCCGATGTTGGCGTGCCGGCTTTCGCCGGGGCCGTTCACCACGCAGCCCATCACCGCCACGGTCATCTCTTCCACGCCGTCGCGCTCGGCGCGCCATTGCGGCATGCGGTGGCGGATGTGCGACTGGATCTGCTGCGCCAGCTGCTGGAAATAGGTGCTGGTGGTGCGGCCGCAGCCAGGGCAGGCCACCACCATGGGCAGGAAGGCTCGAAGGCCCATGGTCTGCAGGATCTCCTGCGCCACGATGACCTCCTGGGTGCGATCCCCGCCCGGTTCCGGCGTGAGCGAGACGCGGATGGTGTCGCCGATGCCCTGCGCCAGCAGCACACCGATGCCGGCGGTGGAGGCGACGATGCCCTTGCTGCCCATGCCCGCCTCGGTGAGCCCCAGGTGCAGCGCGTAATCGCAGCGCGCGGCGAGGTCGCGGTAGACGGCGATGAGGTCCTGCACGCCACTGACCTTGGCCGAGAGGATGATCCGCTCCTTCGGCAGGCCCACATCGACGGCAAGCTGCGCGCTCTCGAGCGCCGAGCGCACGATGGCCTCGCGCATCACCTCGCGGGCATCGGCCGGTTCGGGCCGCGCATTGTTCTCGTCCATCAGGCGCGCCAGCAGGTCCTGGTCCAGGCTTCCCCAGTTCACGCCGATGCGCACCGGCTTGTCGAGCCGGCAGGCAATCTCGATCATCTCGGCGAACTGCGTGTCGCGCCGCGTGCCGCGGCCCACATTGCCGGGGTTGATGCGGAACTTGTCCAGCGCCTCGGCGCAGGCCGGATATTCGCGCAGCAGCTTGTGGCCGTTGAAATGAAAGTCGCCCACCAGCGGAGTGGCGACGTTCAGCGCCCGCAGCTGGTCGCGGATCAGCGGCACGGCGGCGGCGGCTTCGGCGCTGTTCACCGTCACGCGCACGATCTCGGAGCCGGCGCGCGCGAGGTCGCGCACCTGCGCCACCGTGCCCGCCACATCGGCGGTGTCGGTGTTGGTCATGGACTGCACCACGATCGGTGCCGTGCCGCCCACGGTCACGGGGCCGACACGGACCGGAATGCTCATGCGACGCTGGAATCCCATGGGCCGCATTGTACGGTTAGACTGCGCGGCAGGCTGCCAAAGCACGAGACCGGACTGCCTTTTTCCGCATGCATCGACCCAAGCCCACCGGATTCACCCGTGTTTTCCGCGCCTTTGGCGCCAGCTCCCGTGGCCTCGCGGCCGCCTTCCGGGACGAGGCGGCGTTCCGGCAGGAACTCCTCCTGTCGCTGCTGGTCATTCCACTGGGGCTGTGGCTGGGTGCGAACGGCGTGGAAAAGGCCCTGCTGGTCGGGCCCATGCTGCTGATCCTCGTCATCGAGCTCCTGAACAGCGCCATCGAAGCCACGGTGGATCGCATCGGTCTGGAGCATCATGAGCTGTCGGGGATGGCCAAGGATCTGGGTTCGGCCGCGGTGATGCTGGGCTTCGTGTTGCTGGTCGTCAGCTGGCTGCTTGTATTGCTCTTCTGAGGTATCGATGAAAAAAGCGCATGCCTTCACCGCGCTGCTGGCGCTGTTTGCCCTCATGCCGGCCGTCATGGCGCAGGTGCCCGCGCTGCCGATGCCGCCGCCGGTGCCTGATGACGGACTGACCAGCCTCGTCCCGGCCGCCATGCCGCAGCGTGAGGACGCGACCTGGGCGGCGACACTGGAGCGCATAGCGCAGAGCGTGGTGGCGATCGAGATCGATGCCACGCGCGCCTTCGATACCGAATGGAACACTTCCTCGCAGGCCACGGGCTTCGTCATCGACGCCGAGCGCGGCCTGATCCTCACCAACCGCCATGTGGTGACGCCGGGGCCGGTCACGGCCGAGGCGACTTTCCTCAATCGCGAGGAGGTGCAGCTCTATCCGGTGTATCGCGACCCGGTGCATGACTTCGGCCTGTACCGCTACGATCCGGAGAAGCTGCGCTTCATCAAGCCGCGCTCGCTGGTGCTGGCTCCCGAGGGGGCGCAGGTGGGCCGCGAGATCCGCGTGGTGGGCAACAATGCCGGCGAGCAGCTGTCGATCCTCGCGGGCACCATCGCGCGCCTGGACCGCGAGGCGCCGGCCTATGGTCCCGGGCGTTACAACGACTTCAACACCTTCTATCTGCAGGCGGCCTCGGGCACTTCGGGCGGCTCCTCCGGTTCGCCGGTGGTCGATATCCAGGGCCGCGTGGTGGCGCTCAATGCCGGCGGCGCCACCGGAGCTGCCTCGAGTTTCTATCTGCCTCTGGATCGCGTGAAGCGCGCCGTCGATCTGATCCGCGCCGGCAAGCCTGTCACCCGCGGCACGCTGCAGACGGTGTTCAGCTACACCCCCTACGACGAACTGCGCCGGCTGGGCCTGGATGCGGATACCGAAGCTGCGATCCGCAAAGCTTTCCCGTCCAACACCGGCATGCTGGTGGTGTCGCAGGTGCAGCCGGGTTCGGCGGCGGCGGCCAGCCTGCAGGTGGGCGACATCCTGGTGCGCATCGATGGCCGCTACATCGCGACCTTCGAGCCGCTGGAGAGACTGCTCGATGATTCCCTCGAAAAGACCATCAACATCGAATTGCAGCGCGGCGGTGAGCGCAGCAATGTCCAGCTTGCCGTGGAAGACCTGGACGCCATCACCCCGGCTTCCTTCCTCGAATTCGGCGACGCCATCGTGCACACGCTTTCCTACCAGCAGGCGCGTCATTTCAACCGGCCGGTGCGCGGCGCCTACGTCGCCAATCCCGGCTACTCGCTGGCGGCTGCCGGTGTGCCCCGCGGCGCGGTGATCCTGGCCGTCAACTCGAAGGCGGTAGGGGGCCTTGCGGATTTCCGCGATGCGCTGGCTGGGCTGGGCGATGGCGATCGCGCCAGCATCCGCTTCACCACCATCGACGATCCGCATGGCAGCCAGCTGCGCTCCATGCGCATGGACCGGCGCTGGTTTCCGGCGCGCGAATGCCGGCGTGATGACGGCACCGGACTGTGGCCGTGCACGGATCTGCCCGCAGGGCCCGCGCCCACCGCCGTGGCCGGCGGCACCACGGCACTGCCCGTGGCCAGTGATCCTCTGACGGCGAAGCTGGCGCCGTCCCTGGTGTATCTGACCTTCGACATGCCCTTTGCGATTTCCGGCGTCACGGACCGCAACTATCACGGCACCGGGCTGGTGGTGGATGCCGAGCGGGGCCTGGTGGTTACCGACCGCAATACGGTTCCGGTTTCTCTGGGCGACGTGCGGCTGACATTCGGCGGGGCGCTGGAGATCCCGGGCAAGGTCGAGTATGTGCATCCGCTGCACAACCTGGCGCTGGTGTCCTACGACCCGAAGCTCATCGGCGCCACGCCCATGCGCGCCGCGAAGCTCGATCCGAAGCCGCTGAAGATGGGTCAGGCCGTGACCGTGATCGGCATGGACCGGGATGGCACGCTCAAGTCACGCGCCACATCACTGGCCGCCATCGAGCCGCTGAAACTGCCGCTGACCCGCACCATGCGCTTCCGCGAAGCCAATCTCGAAGGCATGCAGTTGCTTAATCCGCCATCGGAATTCGATGGCGTGCTGGTGGGCGCCGATGGCGCGGTGCATGCGCTGTGGTCCAGCTTCTCGGTGGAGAGCGGCCGCGAGCAGACCCAGACCATGCAGGGTGTACCTGTCGAGCTGGTGATCGAGATGCTCGATCATGTGCGCGGCGGGCGGCCGCTGCACACGCTGGATGTGGAACTGGACATGCAGTCACTGGCCGCGGCACGGCGTCTGGGTCTGACAGACGCGTGGCTGAAGAAGCTGGAGCAGAAGGACCCGGCCGGGCGCCAGGTGCTTTCCATCGCCCGCCTCACCGGCGGCGCGCCCTCCGCGCAATTGCTGCAGCAGGGCGACCTGCTGCTGGCCGTGGATGGGCAGGTGGTGACACGTTTCCGCGATGTGGAGCGCCTGGTGGCGGACCGGCCGCAGGTGGACGTCACGGTGTGGCGCGGCGAGGGTGAAACCACCCTCGCGGTGCCGACCACGGCGCTGGGCGGCAATGATGTGGATCGCGTGGTCCAGTGGGCGGGCGCCACCCTGCAGGCCCCGCATCGAGCGCTCAGCGCGCAGCGTGGCATCGTGCCCGAGGGTGTCTACGTGGCCTTCTTCGCCTATGGCTCGCCGGCAACGCGCTACCGCCTGCTCCCCGGCCGGCGCATCATCGAGGTGGATGGCCAGCCCACGCCGGATCTGGACGCCTTCCTGCGCGTGGTCGCCGGTCGAGCCGACCGTTCCGCGCTGCGCCTGCGCACGCTGAGCTGGAACAACCAGCCCGAGGTCATCACGCTGAAGCTGGACCAGCATTACTGGCCCACCTGGGAGATCGTGCGGCGCGGCGACGGCTGGGACCGGCGCAGCATTCCCTAGCACGACGCGGAAGCTCACAACAGGACCTGCTCCACGGGGCTGTACCGCCGGCGCTGGTAGACTAAGGGGATGGTTAAAGTCGTCCGGGCCTCCCAGGCCGAGATTGAAGCGGCCGTCGATGCGCTGCGCGACGGCGAGCTGGTCGCCTTTCCCACCGAAACGGTCTATGGGCTGGGCGCCAATGCCAGCAATCCGGCCGCCGTGCGCAAGGTGTTCGAGCTCAAGGGCCGGCCGCCGTCGCATCCGGTCATCGTGCACATCGACCAGCCGCGTTATCTCAAGCGCTGGGTGCGCGAGATCAGCCCGGCGGCGGCGCAGCTCGCCGAGGCTTTCTGGCCCGGCCCGCTGACATTGGTGCTGCCGCGCGCCGAGACGGTGCATGATGTGGTCACTGGCGGACAGGACAGTGTGGCGGTGCGTATTCCTTCCCATCCCATGGCGCGGCAGCTGCTCGATGCCTTCGGCGGCGGCATCGCCGCGCCTTCGGCCAACCGTTATGGCCGCCTCAGCCCCACACGCGCCGAGCATGTGCAGGATGAGTTTGGTGATGCGGTGAAAGTGGTGCTGGATGGCGGCGAATGCCAGTCAGGCCTGGAATCCACCATCGTCAGCTGCCTCGACGGCGCCGTGCGGCTGCTGCGTCCCGGGGCCGTGACCCTGAGCCAGCTGCGCCAGGTGGTGGGCGATGTGCAGATCGGCGCCGACCGCAGCGTGCCGCGCGTGCCGGGCAGCGCCGCCGCGCACTATGCGCCCGCCACGTCGCTGATCATCGTGCCTGGCGGAGATCTGGACCGGCTGGCCGAGAGCATGTCGGAGGGCGGGCAGCGGATCGCCGTGCTGGCGCAGCGCCTGCCGCTCAAGACCTATCAATATGTCACCTGGATCAATGCCGGCAAGCGCGCAGAAGCTTTCGGCCATGACCTGTATTCCAATCTGCGGACCCTGGACAAGGCTGGTTGCGCGCACATCCTGGTGCAGGAAGTGCCGGGGGACGAACGCTGGGACGCGATCCGCGACCGTCTGGCGCGTGCCGCGGCGGGCGGCGCCGCGGGCGCGGATGAAGGCAGCGACGTTGCCATAGGTGTGTTGCCATGAGTGCGCGCTACATCGATCCGTTCGAGCCGGCGCAGATCCGGCGCCTGGTGGAGCGTTTCGGCTCGCCGCTGATGATCATCGACTGCCAGCGCGTGCGCGCGCAGTACCGTCGTCTGCAGCGCGCGCTGCCGGGCGTGGATCTGCACTACGCCCTGAAGCCGCTGCCGCATGCGGCCGTGGTGCGCACCATTGCCGCGGCGGGCGGCTGGCTCGATCTTGCCACCACCGGCGAGGTGCAGCTGGTCTCGCGTCTGGGGATCGATCCGGCGCGCTGTATCCATTCGCATCCCATCAAACGCGACAAGGACATCCGCAATGCGCTGGCGGCGGGTGTGAACCTCATGGTCGCGGACAACCCGGACGAGGTGCGCAAGTTCCGCGCGGTGCGCGGTGAAGCCGAGCTGCTGCTGCGAGTGTCTTTCCGTTCACCGGGCGCCGTGAGCGACCTGTCGCGCAAGTTCGGCTGCGATCCCGAGCATGCGCTGGATCTGGCGCGCCTGGCGGCGCGGCTGGGTATCCAGGTGCGCGGCTTTTCCTTCCATGTGGGCTCCCAGGCGCCCAATGCGCTCAAGCATGTCGAGGCGGTGGAAGCCTGCGCGCGGTTGCTGGCGATGGCGCGGCGCGAGAAGCTCGGTCGCTGCGACATCCTCGACATCGGCGGCGGCTTCCCCATCGACTATGTCAAACGTGTGCCGGACATCGGGCGTTTCTGCGCCCCCATCCGCGCGGCGCTGGGCAAACTGCCCAAGTCGGTGCGCGTGATAGCCGAGCCGGGGCGGTACATCGCCGGACCTGCGGCCATCTGTGTGGCCACCGTCATGGGGCGCGCGGAGCGTTCCGGGCTGTGGTGGTACTACCTCGACGATGGCGTGTACGGCAGCTACAGCGGCCAGCTCTACGATCACGGCAACTATCCCATCGAGACCCTGCGTCAGGGCGGTGAGCTCAAGGCATCGGTGCTCGCAGGCCCCACCTGCGACAGCATCGACGTGATCGCCGAGAACATCCTGCTGCCAAAGCTCAAGGCCGGCGACCTGATCGTGGGCCGCAACATGGGCGCCTACACCTGGGCGACGGCCAGCGAGTTCAATTTCTTTCCCAAACCGACCGTGGTGTCGGTCAACGAAGTGCCTGGCGACCTGGGCAAGGTGGAGGGGGACTGAATGCAGTCGAAATGGTGGGCCCTGCTGCTGGTTGCCGTGGCGATCTTCTCGCTGTTGCGCATCATCTCCACCTGGCGGCGCGTGGCGGGCAAGCCGACGGCCGACTGGGACGAGCAGTTCATCATGCAGCTGAGAAAGGCGGGTGTGAATGCCTTCTCCGACCAGGTGGTGGATTTCTTCTTCACGCTGCCCAGCGCCAAGGCCTGCGAGGAACTGCGTTTCCTGCTGGCGAAGGAAGGCTTCGACAGCGTCGGCCAGGCTGAAGTGGAAGGCGGGGGCTACAGCCTCAACCTGCAGAAGACCATGCGCCTGATCGTGCCGGAGATGCAGGCCCTGACGGCGAAGCTGCGCCCGCTGGCGGAGGAACGCGGCGGCAGCTACGACAGCTGGGCCGTCGCCCGTCCGCGCGACTGAGCCGCTTCGATCAGCGCTTTTCGGTCTGGCGGCGCACCGCTTCGGCCGCCGCCTTGATGGCTTCCTGGTCGCCCAGATAGCGGCTCGACAGCGGCTTGAGCCTGTCATCCAGCTCGTAGAGCAGCGGCACGCCCGTCGGAATGTTCAGCTCGGTGATTTCGCTTTCGGAAACATTGTCGAGCATCTTCACCATGGCGCGCAGGCTGTTGCCATGCGCGGCCACCAGCACATTGCGGCCCGCCGCGAGGTCCGGCGCGATGCGCTCGTTCCACAGCGGCAGCACGCGGGCGAGAGTGTCTTTCAGCGACTCGGTGGCCGGCAGCAGCGCCGGGTCGAGGCCGGCATAGCGCGGGTCGTGGCCGGGATGGCGCTCGTCGCTGGTTTCCAGCGGCGGCGGCGGAATGTCGTAGCTGCGGCGCCAGATCTTCACCTGCGCGTCGCCATGACGCTCCACGGTCTGCGCCTTGTCCAGGCCCTGCAACGCGCCATAGTGGCGCTCGTTGAGGCGCCAGGTCTTGGCCACCGGCAGCCACATGCGGTCCATCTCGTCCAGCGCGATCCACAGCGTGCGGATGGCGCGCTTGAGCACCGAGGTATAGGCCTGATCGAAACGGATGCCCGTGGCCTTGAGTTCGCGACCGGCCTGGCGGGCTTCTTCGCGACCCTGGTCGGAGAGGTCGACGTCGGTCCAGCCGGTGAACAGGTTGGCCACGTTCCAGGTGCTCTGGCCATGCCGCAGGAGTACGAGTTTGCCCGCCATGATCCCTATCCTCGATCAATCGTTGGAATTGCCCTGCAATTGTAGCGCAGGGCTTCGGCGGCGGTGCGTGGTCGGACATATCATGCGCGGGTCATGAGCCGGATCATCGAACTCAAGGTCAAGCCTAATGCCCGCAGCAGCAGCCTCGTGGAACAACCCGACGGCACCTGGCTTGCCACGCTGAAATCCCCGCCGGTGGATGGCAAGGCCAACGCCGAGCTGATCGCGCTGGTCGCCGCGCACTTCAAATGTCGCAAGGCGCAGGTATCTATCCGTGTCGGCGGGTCCGGCCGCCGCAAGCTGGTGCAGATCGCGGACTAGCTGGGCAGCTGCAGGTCCTGGATCACCGCGGCGAGGAAGCGCACGGCTTCTCCGCCGGTCACGCAGCGGTGATCGAAGCTCAGCGACAGCGGAATGCGGCGGTGGACGGCGATCTGGTCGCCGATGGCGACCACGTCGCGCGACAGGCGTCCCGCGCCGAGGATGGCGACCGCGGGCGGCACGACCACGGGTGTGGCATAGCGGCCCGCCAGCACGCCGAAGTTGGACAGCATGAAGGTGAAGTCACGCAGGTCGGTGGCCGGCAGGCTGCGATCGCGCGCGCCGGCCTTGAGGCGGTTCACCTCGGCGCGCAGCGCCGCGGCGTCATGCGAGCCGACGTCGCGGATTACCGGCACCAGCAGGCCGTCCGGTGTATCCACGGCAATGCCCACCTGGATGTGGTGGAAGATGCGCCGGCCCTGCGAGCTGCCGTCGAACCAGGCATTGAGGCCGGGTTCGGCGCGGCAGCCGGCGGCGATGGCGCGCAGCAGACGCACCGTGACGTCGCTGGCCTGGTGCCAGCCTTCGACGTCGGCATCGTCGAACACCGAGCACTCCATGACATTGTCGCGTGCCAGGGACATGCTCTGCGCCATCGCACGGCGCAGGCTGCGCAGCACCTCGATCTCTCCGGCGTCATTCGGATCCGGCGCCGGACGCATGGAACTGGTCGCGGCAAGGCGCGTTCCCGATGCCGCATTCTTCTGTGCCGCCAGCACATCATCGAGCGTCACCAGTCCGTCGCGTCCAGAGCCGGACACCGTCGCAAGGTCGATATCCAGGCGGCGCGCCAGCTCGCGCGCGGCCGGCACGGCGCGCACGCGGCCGCCATGCGAGCGGGCCGTGGGCGCGGCGAAGGCGGCCGGTACCGCTGAATCCGAAACCGGCATGCGTCCGACCACACCGCCTTCGGCATGCGCCGGAGAGGCGGCATGCGCCGCTTCGTCTGTGGCGGGCGCGGCTGTGGCTTCGAATTCCACCAGCGGCGCGCCGGTCGCGATGGTGTCGCCGGGGTTGCCGTACAGCGCGCGGATCACGCCATCGCGTGGAGCGGGCACTTCGACCACGGCCTTGGCGGTTTCCACGGCCAGCATGGGCTGGTCCACGGTGACGTGGTCGCCCACGGCCACGTGCCAGCGCACGATCTCGGCTTCCTGCAGCCCTTCGCCCAGATCCGGCAGATTGAATCGTGTCATCTTGGTTCAGGTCTCCAGCGTGCGCAGCACCGCATCGACGATGCGGTCCACGCCGGGAATGTAGGCTTTTTCCAGGCCGAAATACGGCATCACGGTGTCGTAGCCGGTCACCCGTTCGACCGGCGCCAGCAGATCGTACAGCGCGCGCTCGGCCACGGTGGCCGCGATCTCCGCGCCCAGGCCGGCGTTGCGCGCGGCTTCGTGCACGATCACCAGTCGCCCGGTATGCGCCACGGAATCGAGGATGCAGTCGTGGTCGATCGGCGACAGCGAGGTGAGGTCGATCACCTCGCAGCTGATCTTGCGCTGCGCCAGCTGCTGCGCCGCCTGCAGGCTCTCGTGCGTCATCGCGCCCCAGGTGACCAGCGTGACATCATCGCCCTCGCGCAGGATCTGCGCGCGATCCAGCGGCAGCGCATTGCCGTTGTCGAGCACCTCCTGGCGCGCCATGCGATACAGGCGCGTGGGCTCGAGGAAGATCACCGGGTCCGGATCGCGGATGGCCGCGAGCAGCAGGCCGTAGGCGGCGGCCGGTGTGGAGGGGCACACCACGCGCAGGCCGGCGTGGTGGCAGAACAGCACTTCGAGACTCTCGGAGTGGTGTTCCGGCGCATGGATTCCGCCGCCATGCGGCATGCGGATCACCACCGGGCAGGTCAGGCGCCCGCGGGTGCGGTTGCGCAGGCGCGCCATGTGATTGGCGATCTGGTCCAGCGCGGGATACATGAACCCCATGAACTGGATCTCCGCGACCACCCTGAGGCCCTGCGCCGCCATGCCGATGGACATGCCGGCGATCAGGCCTTCGGCCAGCGGCGTGTCCTGCACGCGCCATTCGCCGTAGCGCTGCTGCAGGCCCTGCGTGGCGCGGAACACGCCGCCATTGACGCCGATGTCCTCGCCGATCAGCACCACGTCCGGGTCATCGGCCAGCGCGCGGTTCAGTGCCAGGTTGATGCTCTCGACGAGCGTGACTCTTGCCATGATCAGTGCGCCGGTGGCGGGTAGCGTGTGGCCTGCTCGCGCTGTTCGGCCAGCGCCGCGGGCGGATGCGCGAACAGATGCTCGAACATGGCGCCCACCGCGGGGCGCGGCCGCGATTGATAGCCCTTCACGGCGGCGTCGATTTCGGCGGCGCAGGCGGCGCGCAATTGCTGCTCGCGGGTGTCGTCCCAGTGGCCCTGCGCTGCAAGGTATGCGCGCAGCCGCGGCAGGGGTTCGCGCTGCCAGGCGGCGGCGAGTTCGTCGGCCGGGCGGTAGCGGCTGGCATCGTCGGCGGTGGTGTGGTCGCTGAGGCGGTAGGTGAGGGCCTCGATCACGGTGGGACCCTCGCCGGCGCGCGCGCGCGCCAGCGCGGCTTCCATCACGGCGCGCACGCCGATCACATCATTGCCGTCCACCTGCATGCCCGGCACGCCGCCGGCGATGCCTTTCTGCGCGAAAGTCTCGGCGCCGGTCTGCGCGCTGGCAGGCACCGAGATGGCCCAGCCATTGTTGACGATGACGAACACCGTCGGCAGGCGCCGCGCGCCGGCCAGGTTCACCGCCTCGTAGAACGCGCCCTGTGAAGTGCCGCCTTCGCCGATGTAGGCCACGGCGCAACGCGGCTCGCCGCGGATGCGGAAGGCCATCGCCGCGCCCGCGGCATGCGGCGCTTGCGAGCCGATGGGCACGCACCAGGGAAAATCCTGGCGCGGCCCGGCGAAGTTGGTGCCGGTCTCGTCGCCAGCCCAGTAGGTGAGGATTTCCGTCAGCGTCACGCCGCGCCAGAGCTGCGTGCCGTACTCGCGGTAGACGGGAAACAGCACGTCCTCGGGGCGCATCGCCGCGCCGACGCCCACATGGGTGGCCTCCTGCCCGGTGCAGGGCGCATAGGTGCCCAGCTGGCCGGTGCGCTGCAGGTTGATTGCCTTGGCGTCGAACATCCGGCACAGCACCATCATCCGGTACATGCGGGTCAGCTCGCCGGCATCCTGGGCGAAAGCCGGCAGCTCGCCAGTGGGGCGACCACCGGCGTCGAGCAATTGTTCGTATCCAATGGCAAACTGCGCAACTGTCTTCAAGGTTCGTCCTGCTCCCCGGGGCGTTTCCCGCCCGGTACAACGAGAAGTTATCAGGTCCGGCATGAGGCTCACCAGTTGAGTACCAGCGAGGCGGCCCGTGGCGCTTGGTCGGCGACGCTTGCCTTCATGGTATGGGGGCTGTTTCCGCTGTACTGGATATGGTTCACCTCCATTCCGCACCTGCAGCTGCTCGCCCATCGCGTGGTGTGGTGCGCGCTGGCCGCATGGGCCTGGCTGCTGCTGCGCGGTGACCTGGGCTGGGTGCGCGCCATCGCGCCGCGCACGCTGCTGCTGCTGTCGGTCAGCGCGCTGCTGATCTCCGTGAACTGGGGGATCTACGTCATCGCCGTGACCTCCGGCCATGTGGTGGACACCAGCCTGGGTTATTTCATCACGCCGCTGGTCAACATCCTGCTGGCGGTGGCGGTGCTGCGGGAGCGTCTCAACGGGCCGCAGATCGTGGCCGTGCTGATCGCCGCCGCCGGCGTGCTCTGGCTGGCAGTGACGCTCGGTGCTCCTCCATGGGTGTCGCTGCTGCTGGCGATCAGCTTCGCGCTGTACGGGCTGGTGCGCAAGCTGGTGCCTTTCCCGGCGGTGCCGGGTCTGGCGGTGGAAAGCACGCTGCTGTTGCTGCCGGCGGTCGCCTATCTGTTGTGGTGCGAGCACAAGGGGACCGGCAGCTTCCTGCACGGCCAGCCGCTCAATGATGTGCTGCTGGTGGTCGGCGGGCCGATCACGGCGCTGCCCCTGGCGCTGTTCGCCTACGCGGCGCGGCGTGTTCCCATGACGCTGCTGGGCGTGTTGCAGTACATCGCGCCCACCGTCACGCTGCTGCTCGGCGTGGTCTGGCTGCACGAGCCCTTCGGCGTGTCGCGGCAGGTGGCCTTCGGCGCCATTTGGATCGCGCTCGCCATCTTCACCGCCGACGGCATTTGGCGCTACCGGCGGACGCGTTCCCGGGTAGCGGCCTGAAGGCCGCGTGACAGGTATTCGCTGCCGCGCATCTCGATGAGGCGGCTCGCGGTGCGCTCGAAGGGCTGCGCCAGGCGCTGGCCGCGATAGAGGTCCTGGGGCTGCGCCGCCGCCGCGATCACCGTGCTGACGTCGCGGTCGTAAAGTTCGTCGATGAGGCTGATGAAGCGCCGCGTGGCATCGTTGCTGTTGTCGTCGAGCACCGGCACTTCCGAAAGGAACAGCGTGTGCAGTTCTTCCGCCAGCGTGAGGTAGTCCTCGGCGCCGCGCGGCCCTTCGCACAGCGCCGGGAACGAGAACCACGCCATGCCGGGCGCGGTGCGCCGCGCGTGCACCGTGCGACCCAGGATGCGCAGCGGCGTGTTCTCCTGCACCGGCGCCGCGCCAGCCAGCCGCAGGAACAGGTTTTCCATGCGCGGCGCGGCGTCCGGCTGCGTGGAATCGAACCAGGTGCCGGAGTCGGTCAGTTCCCGCAGGCGGTAGTCCGGGCCGGTGCCCATCTCCACCACGTCCAGTTCCTGCTTCAGCAGTTCGATCGCCGGCAGGAAGCGTTCGCGCTGCAGTCCGCCTTCGTAGAGGCGTTCCGGCGGCGTGTTCGAGGTTACCACCAGCACCACGCCGTGCTTGAGCAGGCCCGCGATGAGTCCGTACAGGATCATCGCGTCGCCGATGTCGACCACCTGGAATTCATCGAGGCACAGCACGCGCGTGTCTTCCGCGATCTGGCCGGCCAGGATCTCCAGTGGCCGGTCGCGGTGCCGCAGCTGGTTGAGACCGGCGTGGATGTCGCGAATGAAATGCTGGAAGTGCAGGCGCTGCGTGGAACCTGCCGGCAACAGCTGGCAGAACTCGTCCACCAGCCAGGTCTTGCCGCGACCGACGCCGCCCCACAGATACAGGCCGCGGCAGGGACGATCCGCGGCCCGCAACCCGATGTGGCTCAGCCAGCGCCGCGCGGTCGCCGGGCGCGGCCGTTGCAGGCAGTGCCACAGGGCGTCGAGGTGCAGCATGACCGCGCGTTGCGCGGCATCCGGCTGCATCTCGCCACTGGCGAGCAGGTCATCGTAGACCTCTACGAGCGACGGACCTTGACTCAACGCGCGGCGCCGCCGGGAGTGGCTGGCTGGAACACCACGGCGCCAGGCAATTCGGAGTGGTATGCCGACACGTCGCGGTGGCGGGTGGCGAAATCCGCCGCGATGCGTTCGACCAGGTACACCGAGCGGTGCTGCCCGCCGGTGCAGCCGATGGCCGCGGTGAGATAGCGGCGGCTGGAGGCGTGGAATTCGCCGATGCGCGCCTCGATAAAAGCCGTGATGTCCGTGACCAGCCGTGGCAGGCCGGGATCTTTTTCGATGTAGGCGCCAACCTCGGCGTCGCGGCCGGTGAGCGCGCGCAGATGCGGTTCCCAGTAGGGGTTGGGCAGCGAGCGCGCATCGAAGACGAAATCCGCGTCGCCGGGCAGCCCGTACTTGAAGCCGAAAGACTCGAACAGGATGGACAGCCGCGGCCGGTGCCGCTGCTCGATGCGATGACGCATGGTCTCGCGCAGGGTCTGCGTGCCCTCGCGCGAGGTGTCGACGATCATGTCCGAGGCCTGGGCGATGGGGTCGAGCAGCGTGCGTTCCAGCTGGATGGCCTCGCGCAGCCCTTCGCTGCCGCGGCTCAGCGGGTGCTTGCGACGCGTTTCGGCATAGCGGCGCAGCAGCTCATCGTCGCTGGCGGTGAGGAAGATGAGCTCGCAGTCTATCCCCGAGGATTTGAGTTCCCGCACCAGATCGGGAACGGTGGCGATCTCGGCGGCGGAATTGCGCGCATCGATGCCGACGGCCGTGCGGTGATAGAGCCGGTCCGGGCTGCGCAGCGTGTGCGCCACGAAGGGCTTCAGCAGCGCAGCCGGAATGTTGTCGACGCAGTAGAAGTCGTGGTCCTCCAGCAGCTTGAGCGCGACGCTCTTGCCTGACCCGGACAATCCACTGATGACGATCAGCCGCACGGCCTCTGGCATCCCTAGACCCGCGCGGCCCGGCGGCCTTCGTCCGCGTGGTGGTCCTGGCGCTTTTCCTTGTGCTTGACCACGGCCCGGTCCAGCTTGTCGGTGAGCGAATCGATCGCCGCGTACATGTTGGTGTCCACCGCATCGACGTGGATATGGCTGCCGCTGACGTGCAGCGTGACTTCGGCCTTGTGCTGCAGCTTGTCGACGCTGAGCACGCAGTGCAGGTCTATGACGCTGTCGAAGTGACGCACGATGCGCTCGAACTTCTTCTCGACATAGGCACGCATGGATTCGGTGATCTCGACGTGGTGGCCCGTGACCTTCAACTGCATGATGTTCTCCATTGTCATTGCGCCTGGGCGCGCTTGCGTTCACTTGAGGGGGCGATTCCCATGGCCTCGCGGTACTTGGCCACGGTGCGTCGGGCAACCGGGATGCCTTCCCCGGACAGCAGCTCGGCGATGCGGCTGTCACTCAGGGGCGTGCCCGCTGGCTCCTCACGGATGAGCTTGCGGATCTTGGCCCGGATTGCCGTGGACGAGGTGCCCGAGCCATCGGTCGCTTCGATCTGGCTCGAGAAGAAATAGCGCAGCTCGAACACGCCGCGCGGAGTGTGCATGTACTTGCCGGCCGTCACGCGCGAGACCGTTGACTCGTGCATGCCTATGGCCTGGGCGATGTCGCGCAGGATCATCGGCTTCATGTGCTCCTCACCCTGCTCCAGGAAGGCGGCCTGCCGCTCCACGATGGAGCGCGCCACCTTCAGCAGCGTGTCGTGGCGGATCTCCAGGCTCTTGATCAGCCAGCGGGCCTCCTGCAGCTGCGCACGCATGCCGGCGTGGCTGGCCGCGCGCCCGATCAGGCTGGCATAGCTCTGGTTCACACGCACCCTTGGCAGGATGGCTGAGTTCATCTCCACCGTCCAGCCGCCGCCCGGTGTACGGCGCACGAATACGTCCGGAACGACATATTCCGCGGTGCTGGAGCTGATCTGGGCGCCGGGGCGGGGGTGGCAGCCGCGAACCAGCACCAGCGCCTGTTCGATTTCCTCGTCCGGAACCTTCAGTTCGCGCTTGAGGCCGGATATGTCGCGCTGCGCCACCCGGTCCAGATGGGAGGCGGCGATCGCGAGCGCCGTGTCCACGCCGGGTGTCCCGCGGTCCAGCGCGGCCAGCTGCAGCTGCACGCACTCGGATACCGAGCGCGCGCCCACACCCAGCGGGTCCAGCGTCTGCACGATCTGCAGCATCTCCCCGATCTCGGCTGCTTCGGCCTGGATCTCGGGCTTGAGCGTCGCGGCAATCGCATCGAAGGGCTCGGTCAGATAGCCGTCGTCGTTGATGGCGTCGATGATCGCGCGGCCAATGGCGAGCTCCCGCTGCTCGAGTCGCGCGAACTCCAGCTGCCAGAGCAGGTGCTCGTGCAGGGTTTCGCCGCGCGCATCCTGATACTCCTGCTGGCGGTCCTCGTCGTCACCGCTCCAGGGCGTCTCGCCCGGGGCGGCGGAGGTCTCGTTCCAGCCGTCCTCGATGATCTCGACCTGGGGTTCCTGTTCGACGGTGCTGCCGGACTCTTCGCCGCTGTCGGGGGCGCGCTCGTTCGGGTCGGCGCCCAACGCCTCGAAGGAAGCCGTGGCTTCCAGATCCTCTTCCTCGGCCTCGAGCATCACATTGGATTCGAGCAGTTCGCGGATATGCGCCTGCAATTCCAGCGACGGCAGTTGCAGCAGCCTTATGGCCTGCTGGAGCTGCGGGGTCATTGTCAGCTGTTGACCCAACCGTAACTGCAGTGAAGCCTTGAGCATTTACATCCGGAAGTGCTGGCCCAGGTACACCTCGCGGACCTGGGCATTGGCGAGGATTTCGTCGGCGGTGCCGACCGCGATCACGTTGCCGTGGTCCACGATGCAGGCGCGGTTGCACACCCCCAGGGTCTCACGCACGTTGTGGTCGGTGATGAGCACGCCGATGCCTTTGCCCGCGAGCTCGCGCATGATCCGCTGGATGTCCACCACCGATAGGGGGTCGACGCCCGCGAAAGGCTCGTCGAGCAGGATGAAGCGCGGTTCCGCGGCCAGCGCCCGCGCGATTTCCACGCGCCGCCGCTCGCCGCCGGACAATGCCATGCCGGCGCTGGCGCGCACATGGCCGATGCGCAGCTCATCCAGCAGCTCTTCCAGACGGGTGGCGCGGGTGGCGTGGTCCAGTTCGGTGCGCGTTTCGAGAATGGCGAGGATGTTGTCTTCGACCGACAGGCGCCGGAACACCGAAGGCTCCTGCGGCAGGTAGCCCACGCCCAGCTGCGCGCGGCGGTGCATCGGCAGAGTGGAAAGGTCGGTGTCGCCCAGCATCACGCGGCCCGAGTCCGCGCTGACCAGGCCCACGATCATGTAGAAGGCCGTGGTCTTGCCGGCGCCATTGGCTCCCAGCAGCCCCACGATCTCGCCCGGTTCCACTGCCAGACACAGGTCTTCGACCACGCAGCGTCCGCGATAGCTCTTGCGCAGGTGCTCTGCGCGCAACGTCTGAGCACTCATGGCGGTGTGCTCCGCGGCGCCTCGGGTACGGCATCCTCGATGATGCGGATCTGCACGCGCTCGCCGTCCACGAGCCGGCCGGCGAGGCTGTAGGTCAGGGGAGCGCTCGTCGCGACCTCGCCGCGACCATCGCTGAACCACACATCACCCGCGAGCCGTATGCGTCCCTGCGGCACGTTGTACTCGATGGTGGAGGCGCGGCCGCGGCTGAGCCGGTCGTTGTCCGCGCCGGTATGCGAGAAGGTCGCGGGGCCACCCGTGGCATGGGCGGTCTGCAGCCGGTTGCCGAGGAACTTCGCGGTGGCTTCGCTGGCGTCCAGCTCGCCGCCGTCGAAAGTGATGTGCACGGCGCCGCTGAAACGCCACTCGGTGTTGGAGAAATTGATTTCCACGCCGCTGACCCAGGCCTCGTCGGCGCGGATCGACATCGCGCCCTGCCGGATCTGCACGGGCTTGAGCAGCAGCCGGTTGGCGGTGGTGTCCACATGCAGCGCGCCGGCGTCGATGTCGATGGTCGCAGGCTCGGCCGCCCGTGCCACCGCCGCGCATGCCAGCATCGCCAGAGCAATCAGTCGGGTGAGTTCAGGGGGAAATGCGGCCATGTACATCGGATTCTAGCGTCAGCGTTCCGGCCTCGACATTGGCTTTGAGTCCGGTGCCCTCGAGCTGCTGGCGACCCCAGGCGAAGCGCACCTGCGCGTTGGTGTCCAGTGTCTGCTCGAGCGTGTGGTAGGTGAGCCGGTCGGTGTGCACTATCAGGGGGCGCCCCGGACGCGACAGCTGTGCATTGACCTCCACATTGCCGGCGAGCTGGAGTTCGTCGGTGTCGCCGGGAAGCTGCCCTTCGTCGGCCCGCAGCGTCCAGCGGCGCCCCGGCACCACGCTGCCGGCCTTGTCCACTGGCTCGTACTGCAAGGTCAGTTCGCGCGCGACCACCGGCGAGCTGTCGTCGCGCCGCTCCACCTGCGCGGCCACCACTTCATATTGCATGCGTCCGCTGGCGTCGGTCTGCTGCACCACCACATCGCGGGCGACGAACCCATAGCTGCCCTCGGGGTCGCCGCTGCTGTCTCCGAGCCGCAAGGTGGGAGTGCCGCCGCCGCTGCCCAGCACGAAGGCCATTGCCAGCGCCACCACGCCGAGCACCAGCATCAGAAGATGACGGCGCTTCACACGGCGCTCCGGGCGCGCAGCAGCCAGTCGCACAGTTCGCGCACCGCGCCCTGGCCGCCGGGCAGGGTGGTGGCGCGGTCGGCGGCGGCCAGCGCAAGGGGGTGCGCGTCGCTCACGGTCACCGCGTAGCCGGCGCGCAGGAACAGCGGGATGTCGGGCGTGTCGTCGCCGACGCAGACCACCTCGGCCGGCGTCAGCTCGAGGCGCTGCAGTAGCCGCTCCAGCACCAGCCATTTGTCAGCCACGCCCTGGAATACATGGCGGATGCCCAGTTCCTTGCAGCGCCGCGCGACCGCCGCGCTGCGGCGACCGGAGATCACCGCCACGGCAATGCCCGCCTGCTGCAGCAGCTTGATGCCGTGCCCGTCGCGCACATGGAAGCGCTTCTGGACCTCGCCGCGCGGGCCGAACCACAGGCCGCCATCGGTGAGCACGCCATCCACGTCCAGCACCAGCAGGCGCAGGCCGCGGGCCCGGGCGGCCGTGAGCAGGCGCTTGCGCCGCGCCATCAGGCCACCCCTGCGCGCAGCAGGTCGTTGGTGTTCAGTGCGCCGACCAGCCGGCCGGCTTCGGTGACCAGCAACGCGGTGATCTGGTGCTCCTGCATGCGGTTCAGTGCCTCGGCGGCGAGCAATCGTGGCTCGATGCATTTGGGGTTGGGGGTCATGACCTCATGCATGCGCGCGGCGTTGAGGTCCAGACCACGCGCCAGCGCGCGCCGCAGGTCGCCATCGGTGAATACACCGAGCACACGATCGTCGGCGTCCACCACGGTGGTGAGACCCAGCCCCTTGCGGCTCATCTCGACCAGGCCCTCGCCCAGCGGCGCCTCCGGGCGCACCCGCGGCAGGGCTTCGCCGCTGCGCATCACGTCGGTCACCCGCAGCAGCAGTTTGCGGCCCAGCGTTCCGCCCGGATGGGAGCGGGCGAAATCCTGGGCGGTGAAGCCGCGCGCTTCGAGCAGCGCAATGGCCAGGGCATCGCCCATGGCAAGCGTAGAGGTGGTGCTGGCCGTGGGCGCAAGGTTCAGCGGGCAGGCTTCTTCCTGCACGCTCACGTCCAGATGCACGTCGGCCTCGCGCGCCAGCGTGGAGGCGGGGCGGCCGGTCATCGCGACGACCGGTGTGCCGATGCGCTTGAGGTGCGGCAGCAGCGACACCAGCTCGGCGGTTTCGCCCGAATGGGAGATGGCGATCACCACATCGCCGGAAGTCACCATTCCGAGGTCGCCGTGGCTGGCCTCGGCGGCGTGCAGGAAGAAGGAGGGCGAGCCGGTGCTGGCCAGCGTCGCGGCGATCTTGCTGCCCACATGGCCGGATTTGCCCAGGCCCGTGACCACCATGCGGCCTGGCGCGGCCAGGCACAGCCGGCAGGCGGCGGCAAAGGCCTCATCGACGCGGCTGGCGAGGCGCTGGAGTTCGCGGGCCTCGATGTCCAGGGTGCGTTTTGCGGCCGCGATGAGGTTGGCTGCGCTGGGGGAAGGAGTGCTCATGATTCGAGCTGGATCATAGCTTAAACTGCGCGCCCCCCTTTGCGTCGCAGGCGCACACCGCAATGACCCCTGAAGAAATCGCCACGCTGATCCGCCACAGCCTTCCCGACGCCCGTGTGCAGGTGCGCTCGGAGGACAATGTGCACTTCGAGGCCATGGTGGTGTCGGCCGAGTTCGCCGGCCGCCGCCCGCTGCAGCGGCACCAGCGCGTATACCAGGCGCTGGGCCAGAGCATGGGCGGGGAGATCCACGCGCTGCAGCTGACGACTCTCACACCCGAAGAACTGGCGCAGCAGGGGCAGCAGTAAATGGACAAATTGCAGATCACCGGCGGCCGGCCGCTGGAGGGCGAGGTGCGCATTTCCGGCGCCAAGAACGCGGCGTTGCCCATCCTCGCCGCGACGCTGCTTTCCGAAGGCCCGGTGACGGTGGGCAATGTGCCGCATCTGCAGGACGTCACCACCATGATCGAGCTGCTGGGCCGCATGGGTGTGGATGTCACCATCGACGAGAAGATGCGCGTCCAGGTGGATGCTTCCGGCGCGCAGGAGTACGTCGCGCCCTACGAGCTCGTCAAGACCATGCGCGCCTCCATCCTGGTGCTGGGACCGCTGCTGGCGCGCTTCGGCGCGGCCGATGTGTCGCTGCCCGGCGGCTGCGCCATTGGCGCGCGTCCGGTGAACATCCACGTCGCGGGGCTGCAGGCCATGGGC